>NC_019978.1:993470-1324627 GCF_000328625.1 Halobacteroides halobius DSM 5150
TGATACAGTAAAACATCATATTCTGCTAGCTAAAGTGGGAAAGCGAGTAATAGATAAAGATATAATGCATCTGATAAAGCTAATATTAAAAGCTAGTGGAAAAGAAGGTGTACCTCAAGGTGGAGTTATTTCTCCATTATTTGCTAATTTTTATTTAAATGAAGTTGATAAAATGCTTGAAAGAGCAACCGAGGTGACAAAGAGTAAAGGGAGATATACAGAGGTAGAATATGCCCGCTTTGCAGATGATATTGTAATAGCAGTATCGAGCCATTACAGTATGAATTGGTTGCTTCCAAAAGTAATGAAAAGGCTGAAAGAAGAATTTAACAAGATACAAGTAAAGATAAACAAAGAAAAGACTAAGATAGTGAACTTAGAAGAAGGAGATTCAAGAAATTGCTTTTCTTATATCAGAGATTATGTAGAAAAGAAAGTAAGAAGGTATCTAATGAAGCAGCGGGGAAAACAAGGATATGGCTGGAAGAGATGGAGTAGCGATTGGTTGTACAATAAAGTAGGTTTATTTAATGATTATAAAGTAGCTTATTATCAACCATAGTGAAAGTTAGTACAGCTTAAAACTTATAAGATTTAAGACGAAGTTAATAGGAAAGCCGTGTACGGGAGAACCGTACGCACGGTTTGCAGAGGCGGAGTTTGGGAATTTAATATAGATAAATGTTAATCTAAATTAAAGCACCAGCTTCGACCCTACATCTGACATATCATCTAAAATCATTTTATCCCTTTAAATTATTTTCAACAATGTATTTTTTGAAAACAATTGACCATAATAGTAATATGTATTATAATGAAATGCATAAATTGAAAATAATAAATAGGGAGATGATTTCATATGAAACCTTTTGAACCGCTCGAACTACCAATAGAAGACCATATTAATCCTTTGGAATTTTATGATGAATTGATTTCTGCTAATATGAATGTTGGAAAATATGAGGTAATGTTAAAAAAATCTAAAATAAATGAAGATTTCCTTATTACTCCTTTAAGTTTACAAGAGGCATTTCAATCAACTAAGATAGAGGGGACACAGGTTACTTTTGATGAAGTTTTAGAGTTTGATATTGATAAAAAAGAAAATAATGATGAGGCTCAAGAAGTGTTAAATTATTATGATGCTTTACAATATGGTAAGAAAGCTTTATCGAGATTACCTATTTCAACAAGATTATTTAAAGAACTTCATGGAATATTATTAAGTGGTGGAGTAAGAGGTGAAAGTAGAGCACCTGGTGAATATCGTTCAGTACAAAATTTTATTGGTCCAGAAGGTTGTACAATGGAAACAGCGACTTTTGTACCACCAGCACCACAATCAGTAGATGATTGTATGGCAAATCTAGAAAAATATATAAATGAACCTAATGATGATTTACATCCTTTGGTTAGAATTGCTATTATTCATGCTCAATTTGAAACTATTCATCCTTTTTTAGATGGGAATGGTCGGATAGGTCGAATTTTGATCCCATTATATTTATATGATGTTGATTTAATTGATTTTCCTAATTTATTTATAAGTGAAACGTTAGAAAAAGATAAGCATAAATATTATAGATTACTTAATGGAACAAGAAGAGAAGAAGGTTGGAATGAGTGGATAAAGTTTTTCTTGGAAAGTGTAAATAAACAGGCATTAAAAAATATTGATACTATTGAAGATATTGATAAACTTTATGAAAAAGATTTAGAGAAAACAATGGATTTAATTAATAGTACTAATGTAGTAGATTTAGTTAAGACTATGTTTCAGAGACCTATTTTTAATGTAAAAATGATTAGTTCATTAGCAGGGATTCCTGACTCTACGTGTAGAAGATACTTGTCTATTTTAGAAGAAGAGCAGATTATATATTCTGATAATAAAGTCAGAAATAGAAAGTATTATTATTATAACTTACTTGATTTATTGCGTTAGAAATAAGTTCAAAACAAGTCAGATAATAGCAACTTAGCGACATCCCAATTATAGAGTATATGCAAGAATTGGACTAACTTATAGGATGGTATCTTTAATTATAAGTTAGAGCGTTTATGGGGACGTCCCGTCAAGGTAAAATTCAAAGCCTTGTAGTAGAATAGCAGTGTGGTGAGAGATCTAAACATTGAAATCTATTGACAAAGATATCGTTAGGATATCGAGCAAGTATTCGGATTATAACATCAGTGAACGCATACTAGCTTCGAAAGGGGTAAAATTCGGTGGTCGAACCTTTAACGTCTGGGTGAAGAATTGGAAAAGAAGAGGGTGGCGGACGGGTTTGTAGTAGCGAAGATTATGAAGTAAATATAACTTCATATAGCAAAGGAACCCTACTATTTAATAATTTCTCCAACAATACAGGAGGTAAGGGTGAAATGATAAAGCATCCATTAGTTTAAAAGACTTGAGAAGGAAAATATATCTTAAATTTAAGAAGTAAATACTTATAAGATTTAAGACGAAGTTAATAGGAAAGCCGTGTACGGGAGAACCGTATGCATGGTTTGCAAAGACGGAGTTTGGGAATTTAATATAGATAAATGTTAATCTAAATTAAAGTACCAGCTAGGTGAAATCAGAATTGCTGATATTAATTTGTATCTACCGCTATGATAATAGTATACTTATATATAGAAGCAATTTTTAAAGTGTTAATTTAATTTTAGAATAAATTTGTTATATATTTTAATGATAAACTATAAATATAAGGGGTGAAAATTTTGTTTGAAGAAATTGATGAGAAAAAAAGAAAGATTAAAGAAAAAAGACCTTTGCCTGATAAAACTGTAGAAAGTATAAGAGAAAAGCTAATGTTAGATTGGACATATAATTCTAATGCTATTGAAGGAAATACATTAACTTTATCTGAAACAAAGGTAGTTTTAGAGGATGGAATAACAATTGGTGGAAAAACATTAAAAGAGCATCTTGAAGTTGTAAATCATAAAGAAGCAATTTTATATATAGAGGATATTGTTAAAGAAAAAGAACCATTATCAGAAAGACAAATAAAAAATATTCATAATTTGATTTTAAAAGGAATAGATGATGAAAATGCTGGAGTATACAGAGATCAGAAAGTGGTTATCAGTGGTGCAGAGCATAAACCGCCAGAACCTTTTAATATAAAACCCAAAATGGAGAATTTAATAGAATGGTATAAAAACGAAGGACAGGAACTTCATGTTGTTGAAAGGGCTGCGCGATTGCATACTGATTTAGTAAAGATACATCCATTTATTGATGGGAACGGTAGAACAGCAAGATTACTATTAAACTTTGAACTTATGAAGAACGGATATCCTCCAGTTATTATTAGAAATGAAGATAGAGCAAGTTATTATGAATCATTAGATAAGGCTCATACTACTGGTGATTATGCAGATTTTATCAAAATAATAAAAGAAACATTAAATAGAAGTTTAGATTTGTATTTGGAATTAATAGATTAATTCTGACTTCACCTAACAGCAGCTTAGCGGGGGAGCGGCCGTTAATGCTGATGATCTAACAAGGTGTAAGTCCTTGTATCACCAATTAGTCGAATCGGGTGATTAGCATATCCAACGTATGATAAGGTAACGAGTCATAATGATGCTTGGAAGTAAACGCCATGGTGGCCTATATTGTGAGAACATAGCAAGGGTCAGAACAGTCTGTATGGCAAGCAAACCTGAGGGTTTGAAGGATGGAAACGAATACTGCAGCCTCGAAAACTATGTCCTTTCAGAAACTGTTGAAAGGGAATTTGTGTAGTGCCGAACTAGTGAAGGCCGTAGCTTTATAGGAAGAAACGACTAAATGCACTGTAAAGACAGCCGGGGTAAGGGTTCTTACACTCAGGGATGGAATATTTCTTCATTAAAACTAATACTTTAATCTAAGATTATTAGTGGAAGGTTCTTTAGAAAAAGTTATCATTGCAAACCGGATTTGGGAAAACTGACTGTCCGGGATTAAAGGGGGGGCTTTGGGAAACGTAGTTAAAGAATCATTTATTTTATATTTTGAAACCAATATTTTTGTTAAAAAATGTTATAATTGTTATAATAATAGTATAGAAATAGACAATGAAAGTGAGGGATAATTATGATTAGTAAAAAAACACTAGAAAATAAATTAAAAGAATTAAAACCTTTATTGGAAAAACAGTATAAAGTTAAAAAGCTTGGTTATTTTGGTTCTTATGCTAGGAATGAGGCTAGTGAAGATAGTGATGTAGATATACTTGTAGAATTTTCTGGTGATGTAGGTTGGGAGTTTTTAGATTTAAAAGATCTTTTAGAAAATAATTTAAATACTGAGGTAGATTTAGTTACAATGAATGCTTTAAAGCCTCAATTAAAAGATGAAATATTAAAAGATGTGATTTATCAATGAGAAGAGATAATTTGTTTATAGAAGATCTATTGGATGCTATGAATAAAATTTTCAAATATACTAAAGAGATGGATAAGAAAGAATTTAAGAAAAACGAATTAGTAATTGATGCTGTTTTAAGAAATATTGAAATTATAGGTGAAGCAGCTAATAAAGTTTCTGCTGAAATGAGATCTGATTATCAAGATATTCCATGGAGTAAAATGATAGGTTTAAGAAATATAGTTATCCATGATTATTTTGGGATTGACTTAGATATTATTTGGGAAGTTATTACTGTTAATTTACCTAGAACTAAGCCTAAAATTAAAGAGATATTGAAAGATTATTCATTATAAAAATGGGTGCAAGTCCCGTCAAGGTAAAAGTAAAAAACTTGTAGTAGAATAGCAGTGTGGTGAGAGATCTAAACATTGAAGTCTATTGACAAAGATTATCGAGCAAGTATTCAGACTATAACACCAGTGAACGCATACTAGCTTCGAAAGGGGTAAAATTTGGTGGTCGAACCTTTAACGTCTGGGTGAAGACAGGATATATAAATGAAAATGACTGAAACATTTATATACACCAACGGAGTATTAGCGGTAGTATGGATACAAGGATATGTCTGGAACTGGAGAAGCCCTACTTCTTCCTGTGAGAAATCACTTGAGCAAAGAAGATTCTATAACTAAGACCTAGGAAATGAATTGGAAAAGAAGAGGGTGGCGGATGAGTTCGTAGTAGCAGGGATTATGAAGACAAAATAACTTCATATAGCAAAGGAGCTCTATTATTTAATAATTTCTCCGACAAAATAGGAGGTAAGGATGAAATGATAAAAGCATCCATTTGTTTACAAGACTTGAGGAGGGAAATGATGGAAAAATCAAAATCTGAGATTATTTCTAATGTGGAGAAAATGATAAAAGCTCCAGAAGAAAAACCTTTAGAAAAAGTTATCACTGCAAACCGGATTCGGGAAAACCGACTGTCCGGGATTAAAGGGGGGCTCTGGGAAACGTAGCTAAACAATTATTTAACAAACGCACCCGGCATCTACCCGACTACGTCCTGGCAGGGTATATAGTGTGACTTGTTGTGCAAAACAAAGCATTGAGTATGGTGTTTATTGGAAGATAAAGTTCTAGGTGAACTTAACAAGTTTCGTTTAAAAGTAGAAAACGATAGTATCAGAATTTTACCTATCGTTATTTCTAGTGAGTGTAAAAAAGGTATTAAAGTCAACTGTGTGAATAGAATTCAAGAAGTATTGAATTTATCAAGGAGGAGAAAATTATGAAAAAAGATAAACCTATAGAAAAAGAAATTTTAAAGAAACAATGTCAACATTGGGAAAATAAATTTAGTAATAAAACTGATATGTTTGGTGTAGAGGCGAGTGTTCCTGCTCAAAAAGCAGCAAGAAAGTTTAAAAAGGAAGGAAAAAATAAGATTCTTGAACTTGGTGGTGGGCAGGGAAGAGATACTATTTTCTTTGCTCAAAATGGTTTTGAAGTTTATGTATTAGATTATTGTAAAAGTGGAGTTGAGGCTATTAATAAAAAAGCAGACAAAATGAATTTATCAGATTCAATTAACGTAAAGTGTCATGATGTTAGAGATCCGCTTCCTTTTTCAGAGGAAGTATTCGATGCTTGTTATTCTCATATGTTATATTGTATGGCTTTCACAACTTCAGAATTGGAATTTATTTCAGATGAGATAAAAAGGATATTAAAGCCAAATGGGTTGAATATATATACAGCTAGAAATACAAATGATGCTGATTATGGTACAGGAGTTCATCGCGGAGAAAATATGTATGAAGTAGGTGGATTTATTGTTCATTTCTTTAGTGAGGAAAAAGTAGAACATTTAGCAAAAGGATTTAAGATAATTGATATTAATGAATTTAAAGAAGGGGGACTTCCTAGAAAGTTGTTTCAAGTAACACTCAGAAAAATTGATAGTAATTGAGATTATATCACTAGCGTTGCATCGTTTTTTATAAAAAGTTATTGAAAAATAAAACTCCTTTGATTAAAATGCAGATTATAAAGTTTATAAACTAACAACTCTAAAATCTATCTCACAGAAGACAATAATTAAATACTTCGTGGTCTAAGCTCCTACCTCGCTAAATATTAAGAATATACAGTACACTATTAGGTCTTTCTAGAAAGAAGACAGAAGCCAATAGGAAGTCAGATATTTTTATAGTACTTAAGAAATCGAGTAATTTTGATGGAGGAAAAGAGTTAATAACAGATGGAACTGCAAGTGAGGGACATATCGCCTGGACTCAGAACTAGGAAATCAGTGAGAGCAAAACTTACTTGCATAGCACAAAGAGCACGTAAAGATAAAGAAATAAAACGTGAAGCCTTTAAGAGACAGCATCTCCAGGTGTTGACCAAGAGACTAAAGAGAGCTATAAAGAGAATTTAGAAAAAATATTGGAGGTTATTTTTTATTTATTTAAAAGCAATTTAAATCAACTAGAAAGGAAGTAAAAATGGAAAACAAACAAATGATAGTAGATGCATGGTTTATAAATGAAAATGATGAAATTAGAAGAAATTATAATAAATTACCTTATCTTATAGAACATAAGGGGTATCACTTTAATAATAATCAGTTTAAAATTACAAAAGAAAGTGACAAAGCATATCAGATTAATAATAAGTTTTGGATTCCTAAATCTACAGTTAGTTTCGAGCCAAATATTAAGAAAGAGAATGAGGATAAAATTTTTATAATTAAAGGTAAATTTATAGACAGGGACAATTTTCATTTAACCTTTATACTTCCATTAAAAGCTTATATGGATAAGTATAGGATAGAAAGTAAATATTTTAAGATCACTTATGAGACTGAAAAAGCATATAAATTTAATGAAAAATATTGGATTCCTAAAACAGTAGTTACAATTGAAGAAGAATCTCAGAATAATTAGTTGAATATATTTTTCTCCACTTCAACCTAGAAATATGGAATGGTTAGTAGTTTATGATGAAGATGAGGTTGTTAGTAATATTTGTCTAGAAAAGGTAGATAACAGGACTTATATTTTATCAAATTTTTATACTGCTCCTTCTGAACGTAATAAAGGGATAGGAAGAAAGTTTTTAAGTACTGTATTAAATGATTATACTAGAAATACATTCTTATTATTTGTTAATGAAGAAAATAAAGGAGTAATTAGCTTATATAATAAATTAGGATTTGAAATTTGTGATAAAGTTTTAGATATAGAAAATCAATAAAGTAGTATTGCTTTTATTTAAGGAATAATTATACATAAGCTATGAAGATGCCCTTTTTTATTATTGAGGAGCTGTAAACCTAATTCACAATAATGGGTTGTATGGAATATAATGTAACAGAACAGGAGGTGACTAAATGAATAACTTTACTAACAAAGATTTATTTAGGATTAGTAAGAGATTAATGGAGATTAAACGAGATAGAGCACAGACTCAACGATTAAATGGTGATGGATTGGAACATTTATTACAGGAGATGTATTTATCTATTGAAGAACAATTGAGGGCTGCTGCTTATTATAGAGCATTAGCTGATATAGCACCTAATCAGTTTGCAGCAGGAATGATTGAAGAATTTGCTGCTGATGAGCGAGAACATGCCTATCAATTACAACGTGCTTATGAAAGATTAACCGGGGAGACGTTTGTTTCTGAGTATGAGTATGAATTTGATCTAAATCCGGATGATTATGTTGAGTATTTAGAAGAGCGAGTTATAGAAGAAACAAATGATTATAAAAAGTATAAAAGTTTTTATTTAATGACTGATAATAATTATTTACGGGATATCTTTTTTAATGCTATGCATGATGAAATGTATCATGCCCTACGTGAGATGTATTTAATACATCGAGCTATGACTGATATGGGTATGATGTAGTTAAAGTCCCTTTTTAAGAGGCTTTTTTTCTGGTATTATATAAGCAGATTAAAGATTAGAGGTGGAAAAATGAGTAAAGAAAAATAAAGCTAGAATTAGATGAGTGGGAGCAAGAAGTTAAGGAGAGAAATTAAAATTTATACTTTGGTATAGATTATCCAGTATTTTTTGATATGGATAACTTACCAGAAGTATCTAGTTCAGCTAGATTAACTTCATTCTTATAATTATTAATTCCTTTCTTTTTTAATTTATTTAGCAGCCATTCCTTGGTCAAATTAACATGTTCTAAATTTCTTTCGATAATTACTCCATCAATGATTAAAGGGATTGTTAGTCCTTCATATTGAGTATTAATATTTAGATCACTAGGTTGAATAGGTCTTTTTTGTGATTTGGGAATAACAGATAGCTGTCCTTGGGGTTCTAATAGAGCATATTCTACACTAGATACTTTATCATATCCTTTTTGTCTTAATAGACCTTTCATCTGGTTTAAAGTTAAGTCCATATTTTTAAGAGCATGCATATCAAGTTGTCCATCCTTAATTAATACTGTTGGTTTATGCTCTAAAATGGGGGTTAATTTATCAATAAGAGCTAATCTACTAGTTAAGATGATTAAAAAAACAATAAATCCAGTTCCAAATAGTGCTTTGGTAGTAACGCTAGTACTCAGTGGTTCAGTAGCAACATTTGTTAAAATTATTACTCCTGCCATCTCGTAGGCTGTCATTTGGGCAATAGCTTTTTTAGAGAGCAATCTAGTACTAAAATAAGTAAAGCTAAAAACTATTAAAACCCTAGTAGCATAAGATAAAAAATCTATCATTTATATCACTCCTTTAAGGTCCTGGGAAAACATCTGTTAAATTTTTTAGTATTACTTTTAAGGTTCCTATATACTCGAGTGCATCATCTTCTTTGTGTTGTATTAGTGTTTTTAAATGGCCTAATGTTCTTTCAAATTCATAAACTTCTGTAGATCCATTACTAATCTGTATCATCAATTTGTTAGCTTGCCAAGTATCTTCTAATTTATTAAGGTTTTTATGAGTTAAATCCCAGTTCTCATTTACAATTGATTCTTCTAGATCGTTTAAGTTATTAATAAATGGCTCAACTGATAATGATAACTGTAATGTGCTCCATAAAACTATAAAAGAAATAATCCAGCAAATCATTATAATATAACGCATATGTAAACGATCAAACATATTGCCACCTCCCCAAAAGAATAATTACAGTATATATTATTAGCCGATCTGAATTTTTATATACGTGATGATTATTAGTAGCAGTTATTTTAATTTAATATTTATTTGAAGTTTTAAAGAAATTTAGTATTTTCTTAATATTTTCTTAACATTCACTTTATATACTATGTACAAGAGATAATAGGAGGAGATAATTATGAAAAAAACTTTAAGTTTAGGTTCAGTGATGGTGTTAGTAATAAGCCTTGCAGCTATTTCTTTTGCTCATGGTGGTGGATATGGTTTTAACAGAAATCAAGGTGGGCCAAGGTTTAATGAAGGAGCAGGTTATTATCAAGGTCAGCTTGGTTTATCAGCTAATCAGCAAGATCAAATTGAAGAGCTACAAGACAGCTATTATGATCAGATGAGAGATATTGCTTATCAATTAAGAGATAAGCAATATGAATTAAGAGAGGTTTATTTAGATAAGAATGTTAGTCGAGATGAAATAGTTAAATTACAGAATGAAGTTATGCAGTTAAGAAATAAGATGTCTAGATTAAGAACTAATATGCGATTAGATTTAAGAGATATTTTATCTAGTGAACAATTAGAAGTAATGGGTAATTATAATTATGGGATGATGGGCTTTAGCCCAATGATGGGCCAATATGGTATGATGAATGGTTATGGTATGATGAGAGGAGGACCACAAGGGTTTAGAGGTCATATGGGTGCTCCAGGAATGATGCATGGCAATGATATGATGGGCTGGTAAGTATGAAAAAATTTAGTTTGATTTTAGTCTTTACACTTTTATTAAATTTTGGGCTAGCTCCTTTAGCCTTTGCTAATGAAGCCACTATTGATTTTCAAAAGAAGATTTTTAAATATGAAGAAGAGAAGAAAAATCCATTAGCTGCTGCAGGAATGTCTTTTGTTTTACCATCATCAGGCCACGCCTACTCAGGAAATTGGAAAAGAGGTCTAATCTTTTTAGGTATTGAAGCAATTGAGGCAGGTATTATGATATCTAGAGCTAATAAATTAGAAGAAGTAGTAGTAGATTCATTTTATCACAATCAGTATATGCTAGAAGATAATGTATTTATGCTTGCTCGGATTGCATTATTGGCAACTAAAGCTTGGGAAGCAGTAGATTCTTATCAGACAGCTAAAGAATACAATAAGAATTTAAAAGAAGAATTAGGATTAAGACCTCAATTATCAGTAACTAGTGATCAAGTTAAAGTATCTATTCAATCTAACTTTTGACCTAAGGCCACCTGCAAGGGTGGCTTTTTAACAAATCAAGGAGGGATTTTATGAAAAAAGGAAGAGTTATAGTGATATTATTTTTAGGGGTGTTTTTAATTAATTCTGTTATTTTATTAGATTCAGTTGAGGCTTTTGGAAGATTTGGATTACATCATAATATGATGAATAGAGAATTGTTTAATAGAAGAAGATTTGTGGGCAGACCAGGTGAAGTTGGGCCAATGATAAATGAAAGAAGAATCTTTACTAGGTCAAATGATTTTAGAGCCAATCTTGGCCCAATGATAGGTGTGTTAAGGCTAGATTTAGCTAAATTAAATAACAAAATTTCTCAAGAAGGTTTTGCTACTTTAGATGAGGATATGGTCTTAGAAGGATTTGGAGGTACTATTGGTTCTATAATAGATGACAGATTTGGGATTTATAAATTAAATGGAACTGTTAAATCTATTAATAAATCTGGTCAAGAAGCAAGTTTAACTTTAGATTATACAGGTTTATTATATGAAGAAGGGATTGCAAATTCATTTCGAACAGGGACCGATTTAGCTATAGGTGCTTTAATTGGTCTAGGTAGGGCTAAGGTAAATTATTCTAATAGGTTTGAAGAAGAATTTATTGCTCTAGAGCCTAAATTACATCTTCATCAACAGCTGGCAAGACTGATAGGTTTGGATTTATCAGCTGGTTATCTAATGACCCATAGTTTTAAGGAAAAGTTAGTTGATTTAAATGGGCCAAGTCTTAATCTAAGGTTAAGTCTAGGATTTTAAAGTCATAAAAAATTATACTCTTCTCCTATATTATATTTTTAAATGTATAAAATAATAATAAAAGGAGGAAGAGCCATAACTATGAAGAAAATAATGAGTATGATTTTAATTGTTATTTTAATGCTACCAATTGTGGCGTTGGCCCATGGTGAAGATCATGATAATGAACCGGACCAATTACCTAGTGAAGAGTATGAAAAGACAATACCAGAGAGACGAAAAGATCATATGGATGAATACATGAATCAAGAAGGAGAAAGAAGGATGTCGGTACATAGAAAAAATGGATGGTTTGGAGCTAGTATACCCATTGGTTCATTAATAGTTATATTACTTATAGTGTTTGGTCTTTATTTTATCATTCAAAGATAGTGTATAGTAAAGCAAGGAGGACGTATGATGCAGCGAGTCAAAATCAATCTAATGACAAAACTATTAACTTGTTCTATAATAGTTATTTTATTTTTAGGAGGCATAGTATATTATGGTAATCATCATTTGACTAAATTAAATCAGGCATTAGAAAAGTTAGATGCTCAACATAAGGATTTAAAAAATATTAATCAACTTACTGTTCAAGAATTAAAACCTATTGTATTAGAGATGATGCGATATACTAAACAGGTAGATAAATTAGCTACTGAATTAAATGGTTTTTTGTTAAAAAGTGTAGTTATTATGGGAGCAATAACAATTTTATTAGGTTTAGTAATTACATGGTTGATTACTATTCCTATTAAAAGATTAATTAAAGGTGCCAAAAAAATTGCTAATGGTGATTTAACAACAACTATTGAGGTTAATACTAGAGATGAAATAGAAGAACTGGCTGATATCTTTAATTGGATGACAGAAAGCTTAAGAGAATTGATTGTTAATATAGACCAAGAATCTGAGCAGGTTAATAGTGCTAGTCAAGAATTAAGTGCAATTTCTCAAGAAGTAGCAGCTATCACAGATACTCAAGCAGTCAGTGTAGAAGAGAATTTAAAATTGATTCAAGAATTTAATAATTTAATTGAAGAGACAAAGAAGGATATTGAATATATTACAGAAATCACTACTCAAACGAGTGATTTAGCTACTAAAGGAGTAGAAAATAATAGTCAATTAGTTCAGGATATGGAGAAGATAGATAAGAGAACTTTAGAATTAAACCAGATTATAGATGAAGTAGATGATAGTGCTCAAGAAATAAATGAAGTTATTGAGACTATAGATGATATAGCTGAAGAAACCAATATTTTAGCCTTAAATGCTGCAATAGAAGCAGCTAGATCAGATAAAGAAGGACAAGGTTTTGCAGTGGTTGCAGAAGAGATTAGAAAGCTAGCCAATGATGTAAAAAAATCAACGTTAAATATTGAAGAATTAATTAATAAATTGCAGGTAAAAACAAAAAAAGCAGTTAAGAATAGTAATCAAAACTATAAATTGATTAAAAAAGGCACTACAAGTACTTTAGAAACAGTAGATGATTTTAATCAGATTAAAGAGAATATCGAAGAGATAACCCAACAGATGTTAGATGTTAAGTCAGTGACAGGAGAAGAAGTAGATAAACTAGAAAGGATAGTAGATAATACAAAAACTATTAATGAAATTATTCAAGGTTTATCCTCAAGTGCTAAAAATACAGCAATTTCTTCAAATCGGTTAAAAGATTTTGCTCAAAATTTAGATAATAAAGTGGAAGAATTTAGAGTATAGTTAGTTTGGAGGTAGTAGTTTTGAAAAAGACTGAAACTGAAAAAATCAAGAACAGATATAATCGGATTGCTTCAATTTATGATAGCTGTGAAGCATTAATGGAAGAACGAAAGATGGGGGATTGGCGTCAAAATTTATGGCAACAAGTTGCAGACAGAACTGGTGATAAAAAGGTTAATTTATTAGAAGCTGGAGTAGGAACAGGAAAGAATATTCCTTACTACCCAGAGGGAACTAAAGCATATGCAATAGATTTTAGTAAGCAGATGTTAGCTGAAGCAAGAAAGAAGGCCAAACAATCAGCAACAGAGGTTAAGTTATTTGAAATGGATATTCAGAATCTTGATTTTGAAGATAATTTTTTTGATGTGATTATTACTACTTGTGTCTTTTGTTCTGTACCTGATCCTATAAAAGGATTAAAAGAGTTAAAGAGAGTTTGTAAGCCTAATGGAGAGATTTTAATGTTAGAACATATGAGATCAAATAAGGAACCTATTGGTTATTTAATGGATTCAATTAATTGGATAAGTCTTTTAATGTGGGGAGCTAATATTAATCGAAAGACTATGAAAAATATTAAAGAGGTAGGGTTTAAAGTAGTTAAAGAAGAAGATTTGTGGTTTGATATAGTTAAAGAATTAATACTTACTCCTAAAAATTAGAGTTGAGTATAAAAGAGTCGTGAATTTAAATTCACGACTCTTTTTTAGTAATGAACTCTTACTCCTAGAGAAATACCTTGTTTAGAACCTACAGCTGAGCCAATAGTTTTATAACTGATAGTTCCTTTTACATTTCCTTTGATTCTTACCTCTAATCCAATCTGACTATTAAATAACCAACCACCAGTTTCATCGGGATCATAAGCGAATTTGGCACTAGAAAAGAAATTATAATTTTCCCAACGAGAGCGGCTTAAAACACCAGCTATAAAATAAATTTTATTTAGATTTTGTACTATTCCATTATTCTTAGGACTTATTACATTTCCTCTATAAGTTTTGAGTCCTACTTGAATAGCATTTAAAGCATCAGGGGTTACAAATAAAGGGTGTCTAGGAATATACTGATAACCAATATCTAAGATTGGCCCTTCTAAGTAAAAATGATTTACACCTATTCCCTTATAACTCGGAACAATAAAATCCATTATTGGTTTCTCCCCATCTTTAACTTCATTAGTTTGGGTTAATTTAAAATTAATAGAGGACTGGTTACTAAGTCCAAAACCAACTAAAAATGATTGCAACCTTAATCTAGTCCCTGCATTAAAACTTTCAATTTTAAAGGTATGTTTTCCTGTTCCAGTAGTAAATGTAGCATAACTTGTAGTAGTGTAACAGATGATTGCTAATCCTATGATAAGTAGTGAAGCTAGTTTTTTATTTAAGTGCATTATTGAACTCCTTTCTATAAGCTAGTTAAATATTAATTCTTATCATCATTAGTATTCTATACTTATATTTAAGAATCCTTTTTTTATTTAATAGAAGAGAAAATGATTATAGGCAGGAAAAAATGTATTTGTAGAGAATAAATACAAAGAATAATAGAGAAATTAGGAGGGATTGAATGTTAAATAGAAAATCATTTGTTTTAATAGTAGGTATTGTGTTATTATTTAGTAGTAGTACAGTTGCATCTAATTTTAATCTTGGAGTAGGGAATAATAATCTTAAAGTAACTAATTTTAGTTTTAAGCAGCAAGATTATATTTTATTGGATGTCGGGTATGGTGTTGATAAGTATACTGGTTATGGTTTAGAGGTACTTACTGGTGCTAAACAAGGATTACTTGGTTTAGAATATCAATTTTTGCCCCACCAATTAAGAAATAAAAGGAAACTCAATTACGCTCTTAAACTAGGTTTGGTAAGTGGTACTGTCTTTAATGAATCTGCTAGATCATTTAAAGCAGGGTTTATAGTGGAGAAAGAGTTGGAAATGAAGGATATTTATTTTAATTTTGATGTAATTGCTAGCTCTGAACCTGTGATAGATGCTGAAGTTGGTATTTCTGGTAAGATAGCTAATGGTATTTTAGGAGTACTAGGTGGGAAAGTAATAACTAAGCAAGATGAATCTAGTAGTAGTATTAATTATGGAATTAAAATGGAGTTTTAAAGGTTAATTTTACATAAATTAAAATAGGAGTGATGGAGATGAGTTTTTTTGATAAGGTAAAGATTAAAGATGTTTTAGCTACTAATGTAGAGGATATGTCAAATGTAACAGTCTACGGTTGGACAAGAACTAAACGAGGTTCTAAAAATATTGCTTTTCTGGAATTAAATGATGGAAGTTGCCTTAAAAATTTACAGATTGTTATTTTAAATCCTAGTAATTTTCCTAAGTTAGATAAGATTAATACCGGAACTAGCCTTAAGGTGACAGGTTATATAGAACAAGTAGAAGGTAGAGAACAAAGTGTAGAAATGAAGGCCGAAAGTATTGAGATTATAGGAGATTGTCCAGCAGATTATCCATTACAAAAGAAAGAACATTCATTTGACTTTTTACGGGAGAATGCGCACTTAAGGCCACGGACTGATACATTTGGAGTTATGAATAGATTTAGAAGTAAAATGTCTTATGCTGTCCACCAATTCTTTCAAGAAAGAGATTTTAATTATATCCAAACACCAATTATTACTGCTAATGATACTGAAGGAGCAGGAGAAGTTTTTCAGGTAACTAATTTTGATTTAGCTGATATTCCATTAGATGAAGCAGGTCAAGTAGATTATACGCAAGATTTTTTTGCCGAAAAGACTGGTTTAACAGTAAGTGGTCAATTAGAAGCAGAGATTTTAGCTTGTGGTTTAGGTGATGTTTATACATTCGGGCCAACCTTTAGAGCAGAAAATTCTAATACTTCTCGTCATGCAGCAGAATTTTGGATGATTGAACCTGAAATGGCCTTTTGTGATTTAGATGATAATATGGAAGTGATTGAAGAATTCTTAAAGTATTTATTTAAGTATGCTCTAGAGGAATGTCAAGAGGAGATGGAATTCTTTAATCAACAGATTGCAGCTGAAGATAAGATAGCTACACTAAAAGAAATTATAGCTACTGATTTTGGTAAGATTACATATACAGAAGCAATTGAAATTTTAGAAAAGGCAGAGCAAGATTTTGAATATCCAGTTAAGTGGGGGATTGATCTTAAGACTGAACACGAACGTTACCTAACAGAAGAGTATTTCGAAAAACCAATTATGGTTACTGATTATCCATTTGATATTAAAGCATTTTATATGCGGTTAAATGATGACCAAAAGACAGTTAGGGCTGTTGATTGTTTAGTACCTGGAGTAGGAGAGATTGTTGGAGGTAGTCAACGGGAAGAAAGATATGATGTATTAATTGATCTAATGCAACAGATGGATATGGATTTAGACAAGTATGATTGGTTTTTAGAATCAAGAGAGTATGGTACAGTACCCCACTCTGGTTTTGGATTAGGTTTTGAAAGAATTTTAATGTATATTTCTGGTATGAGTAATATTCGAGATGTTATCTCATTTCCTAGAACTCCTGGTAATGCAAAATTTTAATCATAGATTATATTTAGACATCCTTCGGGATGTCTTTTTTCTTTTTAATATTATTTATATTTTTTAGGTATCCTAAAGTTAAAAGTCTTAAAGGAGGAGCTAGAAGTGCAAGTTACTAATAAAGAAGAGTTAAATAAACTAATTCAAAATGTTAAGCGAGCTCAAGAAAGATATAGTGATTACTCACAACAAGAAGTTGATGAGATATTTAAACAAGCTGCTATAGCTGCTAATGATAAACGCATTGAGTTAGCTAAATTAGCTGTAGAGGATACCCAGATGGGAGTTGTAGAAGATAAAGTAATTAAGAATCATTTTTCAGCTGAGTATATTTATAATAGGTATAAAGATAATCAAACCTGTGGTGTCATTGAAGAGGATGATTCCTATGGCATAAAAAAGATAGCGGAACCAATTGGAGTCATTGCTGGAATAGTACCAGTCACCAATCCTACTTCAACAACTATCTTTAAGTCATTATTATCTCTTAAGACCAGAAATGCTATTATATTCTCACCGCACCCAAGTGCTAGAGAGTGTACTATTGAGGCTGCTAAAACTGTTTTAGAAGCTGCAGTTGAAGCTGGAGCACCAAGAGATATTATTGGTTGGATTGATGAGCCTTCGATTGAATTATCTCAAATGGTAATGAAGCATGATGATGTAAATATGATTTTAGCTACTGGAGGGCCAGGTATGGTTAAAGCTGCTTATTCTTCTGGAAAACCAGCTATTGGAGTAGGAGCTGGAAATACTCCTGCTATCATTGATGAAACTGCACATCTTAAGATGGCAGTTAGTTCCATTTTAATGAGTAAAACATTTGACCACGGAGTTATTTGTGCCTCAGAACAATCAGTAACAGTAGTAGATGAAGTCTATGATGAGGTAAAACAAGAGTTTGATGAGCGGGGAGCTTATATATTATCTCCTAAGGAGAAAGAAAAAGTAGCTAATACTTTAGTAGAAGATGGTAAGATAAACGCAAAGATTGTGGGCCAACCTGCTCATTATATTGCTAGTCTAGCTGGTCTGGAAGTTCCTCGAGAGACTAAAGTATTAATAGCAGAAGTAGAAGATGTCGGGACTGAGGAACCATTTTCTTATGAAAAATTATCCCCTACTTTAGCTATGTATAGAGCTGAAGATTTTAAGGATGCAGTAGATAATGCAACTGCTTTAGTTAAGTTTGGAGGAATTGGTCATACTTCAGTTTTATATACAGATCAGATTAATGAGCAGCGCAGGGATTACTTCGCTTCCAAAATGAAAACAGGAAGAATCTTAATTAATATGCCATCTTCTCAAGGAGCTATTGGGGATATTTATAACTTTAAGTTACAACCATCGTTGACCTTAGGTTGTGGTAGTTGGGGTGGTAACTCAGTTAGTGAGAATGTAGGAGTGAGACACTTATTAAATATTAAGACTACTGCACAAAGACAAGAGAATATGTTATGGTTTAAGGTACCAGAAGATATTTATTTTAAATATGGTTCTTTACCTACTGCTTTGACTGAACTTAAGGGTAAGGAGCGAGCCTTTGTAGTGACAGATCAAGAATTATATGATCTTGGTTATGCTGAAGAAGTTACAGATGAATTAGATAAGAATAATATAGACTTTAGGGTCTTTTCTGATATTGAACCTGATCCTACAATTGATATTGTTGAAAAGGCAGTAGAGCAGATGAAAAGCTATGAACCTGATTTAATTATTGCTCTTGGTGGAGGTTCGCCAATGGATGCTGCTAAGATCATGTGGTTAATCTATGAACATCCTGAGGTTGAATTTAAGGAATTAGCAATGACTTTTATGGATATTAGAAAGAGAATTTATGAATTTCCCGAGTTGGGAAATAAAGCTGAGCTAGTTGCAATTCCTACTACTTCTGGAACTGGATCGGAAGTAACTCCCTTTGCAGTAGTAACTGATGATCAATCAGGGATTAAATATCCTATTGCAGATTATGAATTAACTCCTAGTATGGCCATAGTTGATCCTGATTTAGTATTAAGTATGCCACCTAAACTAACTGCTTACTCAGGAATTGATGCTTTAGTACATGCTATTGAAGCTTATACATCTGTATTATCTAATGAGTACACTAAGGGCTTGGCCCTAGAAGCAAGTAGATTAGTCTTTAAGTATCTCCCACGCTCTTATCATAATGGTGGAGATGATAGAAAAGCTCGGGCCAAGATGCACTATGCTGCGACTACCTCAGGGATGGCCTTTGCTAATGCTTTTTTAGGGGTTTGCCATTCAATGGCCCATAAACTTGGTTCTGCTTTTCATCTACCTCATGGATTAGCTAATGCTTTATTAATTGAACAGGTAATAAAATATAATGCTAGTGATGTACCACTTAAACAAACCTCTTATCCTCAATATAAGTATCCTTTAGGAAAAAGAAGATATGCTAAATTAGCTAATCATTTAGGTCTAGGAGGTAATAGTGATGCTGAAAAGGTTGATTTATTAATTGAAGCAATTTCTGAATTGAAACAAGAATTAGATATTCCAAGTAGTATAGCTGATCTTGGAATTACAGAGCAGGAGTTTTATAGTAAACTCGATGAAATGTCTGAATTAGCTTTTGATGATCAGTGTACAGCTGCTAATCCTAGATACCCATTAATTAGTGAAATAAAGGGATTATATCTAAAAGCATATAAAGGAGAGGTTTAATTTTAAGTATGAAAGCAAACTCAGTCCTTAAGGGCTGAGTTTTTTTAATTATAGAAGAAATAAAAAATAGAGGTAATATAAAGTTTAATTAGAAAGTATTTATATAGAGATCTGTTATTTTTTAATTAATTAAAAATAGATAAAAAGGGGATGAACAATGAAAGAAGAACAAAAGGTGATTGTTGTATATAAAAGTAAGTATGGTAGTACAAAATGTTATGCAGAATGGATTGCTCAAGCTGTTAAAGGAGATTTATTTGAAAGTTCTGAAGTTAAGTCTGCTGATCTTTTTAAATATGATACTATAATTTTTGGTGGTGGACTTTATGCAGTAGGTATTATTGGGGTTGATATAATTAAGAATAATTTTGAACAGTTAAAAGATAAAAAATTAATAGTATATGCTGTAGGAGCTTCTAGTGGTAAAGAGGAAGATAAAAATAATGTTTTGAATAATAATTTTACTGCTAAAATGAAAGAAAAGATAGATTTTTTTATGCTCAGAGGTGCTTTTAATCGCAAAAGATTAAATTTAATAGATAGATTTTTAATGTGGATTTTAAAATTAAAGTTAAAAAGCAAAGACCCTAAAGAGTTAAAATCAGATGAAAAAGGGATATTAGATTGTTATGATACTCCTATGGATTGGACAAATAAGGAAGCAATTATCCCTATTGTGGAGTCTATAAATAATAGGTAGTATCATTGTTTCTAATTAATTTGACAAAATATAAAGAGTATACTAAAATTTATAATGAAAAGTTTACTAACTAGATAGGGATATATTTTTTTGAATATAAAATCTAGTTTATCGGTAGGGAATAGACAGATTAAAGGAGGGATCTATTTGATTGAGCAAGTTAAAAAAATCACTTCTATATTATTAATAACAAGTATAGTCTTGGTTTTTCTTTCATCTGGAGTAGTTACAGCAGCTAATTTAAATAAAGTGGCAAGTGTAAAGCTTAACTTTAACAGAAAAATAGCTATAGTTAGTTTGTTAATAATAGTAACCTTAGTGTTATTTATTTGGGAGCCATTACCAATAGGTATTATAGCGTTAGCAATACCAGTAATTCTTGTATCATTAAATAAATGGACCGAAGTTTCTGCTAATCAAGCATTATCCGGATTTAGTAATAATGCTACTATTACTGTTATGGCCATGTTTGTGTTAAGTAAGGGTATCCAAAATAGTGGAGTAGTTCAGATTATTGGTAGTAAAATAGAAGAAGTTACAGGTGGTAATGAACGAAAACAGGTAGGGGTAATTTCTGCTTTGACAGGAACTATTGCAAGTATTATTAATAATACCCCTGTAGTGGCTGCTTTTGTACCGATGGTAACTAATCTAGCTCGAAGAACTAAAGTATCACCATCGAAGTTACTTATTCCTCTTTCTTATGCATCTATGTTGGGAGGAACTATAACTTTATTAGGGACGTCTACTAATATTTTAGCTAGTCAATTATCCGGACGACTGATTGAACATCCTTTTGGAATGTTTGAATTTACTAAATTAGGGATTATAGTATTTGTAGTGGGATTACTGTACTTAATTACAATCGGATATTATTTAATTCCAGAACGAATAATTTATGAAGCGGAAGATCTAATGGAAGGTTATAAGATGGATAAATTTTTAACTGAGGTAGAAATTAAAGAAGAGTCTCCTTTGCTAGGAAAAAGTATTGGAGAGGTTTTTAAAGATTTGGATAAAGATTTAGATGTAATCCAAATGACTCGTGAAGGAGAACAGTTTATGGAACCATTGAATGTTAAAACTATTAGACCTGGAGATCATTTAGTGATTAAAGCTAATCAAAAGACGTTATTAGACTTTATTGAAACTAAAGGAATCAGGATCTTACCAGATATTGAGGTTAGTCAAAAGCAGTTAGAAGATGCAGTGCAAGGTCAAAAGGTTATAGAAATGGTTGTGCCTGATAATTCGTTTATAACTGGACAGACTATTAGTGATGTTAATTTTCTTGAACGATATGATGCTAGTCTGCTTGCTATTAGACATGGAGAAAGAACATCACATGGAGAATTAAAAGATTTTACTTTAAGAGCAGGAGATGTATTACTTCTTTTAGTAACAGAAGATACGTTGGATAGATTAGATGATAATACTAATTTTATTATTGAAGAGGGGTCTGAAACTTCTGATTATCAATTGGAACAAATTTTTATTACTCTAGGTATTGTAGGTGCCGTGATTACTTTAGCATCATTAAATATTATTTCTATTGCTATTGCAACTTTAGGAGGAGTAATAGCACTGGTAGCTACTAATTTAGTAAAACCTAAGGAAGTGTATGAAGCAATAAATTGGGAAGTCTTTTTCTTACTAGCAGGATTAATTCCTTTAGGAGGAGCAATTCAAGAGACAGGGACTGCAAAATATATAGCTACGCAATTATTAAGTATTACTGGATCTTTACCTTTAGTTGTAATTTTAGGTATCTTTTATTTATTTACTGCAATACTAACTAATGTTATAAGTAATAATGCTAGTGTAGTACTAATGATTCCAGTAGCAGTAGGAGCGGCTAATCAAATCGGGGCCAACCCTTTTGCTTTTGTTTTAGCAGTAACTTTTGCAGCTAGTTCTGCTTTTGCAAGTCCAATTGGCTATCAAACAAATTTAATGGTGTATGGTCCTGGTGGATATAAATTTCGGGACTTTTTACTTGTAGGAGCCCCATTACAAATATTATTATCGATTATAGTTCCTATTTTCATTTCTTTCTTTTGGGGCATCTAGACAAAATTAATAATTTGTTTAAAAGGCCAAATTTGGCCTTTTTTTGTTTTACTTGATTTGATATAATAATGATGAATTGTGAAAGAGAAAGGACTGAACTAATGGATTTAGAAAGTATTTATAATAGTAAGTTTAATCAAAATCAATTACTACAGCTAATTAGCCATTGGGGAGGAGAACTAAAAAAAGAAACTGAGAGATTAGAAATTCCTCTTAAGTATCAAGAACAAGTGGTTAGTTATCAACAGATCGCTATATATAATGATCTTAACCAGTATAAATTACCAATTATTAGAATGAAATTGAAAAATTATGATGTAGAGATTATGAGGCAGTTATTAGTAGAACTTGAATTCGAGCAGGTAATAGTAGCTAGCCATTATCAACAGCGAAAGTGGCAGTTATCATTTGTTGATTTAAGATTTCAAAGCCCTAGGATTTATTCTTGGGTTTTAGGAGCAAAGAAGAGTAGTTATTCTTTTAAGCAGTTAGTAGGGGGGTTAAGTAATTCACCGTCTTTAGCTAAAATTAGACAAGCCTTTAATCCTCAATCAATAATAGATCAGTTTTTGATAGACTGTAAAGGGCTAATTTCTATTTTAGAGGAGGAGTTAGATGGCCAAGTTGATAAGGCATTTAAGTTGGCCCGGAAGGTTTTATTACAGATACTAATTTTTAATTTTTTACAATTGATTAGTCAGGATAATTTTGCAGATAAATTATCTTTAGATTTAAAAGGGCCAATTATTAGTAATAGCTTGTTGGCTGAGATTAATCCTGAATTTAGTTTATCTAATCAGATTCACCAGGAGATAACAACTGTTTTAGGAAAATATAACTTTATACTCAAGACAAATACACCTTATCAACAACAACTTAGTTTAACTCCGCAAATTTTGGCTGATTTTTTTGAAAGGTTAGTTAAGAGTAGTGATCGAAAAAGAACTGGTGTCTTTTATACCCCCCAAGAGATAGTCTATTATATCTGTCAAGAGAGTATACTTAATTATCTAGTAACTGAGTTAGAGATTGAAATTTCTCAAAAAGAGTTACAGAATTTAGTCTATAAAAATGAAGTAAGCCCTAAAATAAAGGAATATAGTTTACAAGTTGATCAGTTGCTAAGTCAGATTAAAATTTGTGATCCAGCAGTAGGTTCAGGGGCTTTTGTTATTGGGATGTTAGAGGAGCTTGTTAGGCTTAGACAACTTTTAACTGAGCAAAAGACTAGTTATCAACTTAAACTAGAGACGATAAAAAACTCTTTATATGGAGTTGATCTTGATGGGCCGGCAATAGAAATTACTAAGCTAAGAGTCTGGTTTTGTTTATTAGCTGAGTCAAAAGATAACCAGCTTGTTGAACCACTATCTACACTAAGGTATAAGTTTGTAGAGGGGAATTCATTATTAACCCGAGAAAATAATTTGTTTAATCTAGCGGGAAATAAATTAAAAAGATTAAAAAAAGACTACTATCAAACTAATGATAGGGCCCAGAGAAGAAGATTGGCCCAAGAAATTGATTCTTTACTACAAGAATTATTAGGTGAAACTTTTTCTTTTCATTTTTATTTTAGTGAAGTATTTACTAAACAAGCAGGGTTTGATTTAATTATTGGTAATCCACCTTATGTAGGAGAAAAGGGTAATAAAGAGTTATTTAGAAAGATAAAGGAATATGCACTAAATAAGTATTATACAGGGAAGATGGATTTGTTTTATTTCTTCTTTCATTTAGGACTTGATTTAACTAAACATAGAGGACATTTAGCTTTAATTACTACTAATTATTATTTGCGAGCTACAAGTGCTGATAAACTAAGGGCAGATTTAAAGGAAAGAAGCACAATAAAGCAGTTAATTAATTTTAATGAGTTGAAACTATTCCCAACAGCCATGGGCCAACATAATTTAATCACAATTTTAATGAAGGGCTCAGAAGATATTCCCGCTCAAACGACTGTTACCTATAGACAGGGAATAGCAGATATAAAAACAATCTCTAAAATACTATCTGGTGTAGATAATAAGACTAATTATTATTCTGTCTTGCAAAGATTATTATATGAAGGCGAGAATAATTATTTGAGGTTAGAAATAGGAGATTTAGAAACAATATTGACTAAAGTTAAAGAACAAGGAGTTAGATTAGACCAAGTATGTAATATTAATCAAGGAATTGTAACAGGATGTGATAGAATATCTAATCGTCATTTAAAGCGCTATGACCTTGATTTACCAGCTGGTCGGGGAGTTTTTGTCTTAGCTAAACAAGAGGTAGAGTCTTTAGATTATAATCAAGAGACTAACTTTTTTTTAAAGTCGTGGTTTAAAAATTCTGATATAAATAAATGGTTACCAGAGCTTGAAAGTGATGATTATTTATTATATCTTAATCATAACTTAGATGATATTCCTAAGAAAATAAAATCTTATTTAACACCTGCGCAAATAGTACTTCAAGAGCGAAGGGAGGTTAAACGAGGGCTAATTAATTGGTGGCAGTTACAGTGGCCTAGGGAAGAAAGGATTTTTGTTGGCCCTAAAATAGTTGCTCCCCAAAGGAGTAAAAGAAATGTGTTTGCTTACACAGAAGAAGCTTGGTATGCTAGTGCAGATGTTTATTTTATAACCCAATTTAAGAACAAAATTAATTTAAAGTATATTTTGGCCCTGTTAAACTCTGACCTTTACTATTTATGGTTATATAGGAAGGGCAAGAAGAAAGGAAACTTATTAGAATTATACCAAGGCCCTTTAGCAGAAGTACCAATTAAATTGATTTCACCTACTAAACAACAACCCTTTATTAAAGCGGCAGAATTGATGATAGAGAAACAAAAAGAACTAACTCATCTAAAAGCTATTACTTGGCAAGATTTATTGCCCCCCTTTATAAAACAGACCAGTTTAGCACAATTAAGTAGTCAGCTTAAGCCTCTTTATCAGGGCCAAGCTCATAAAGTGCGTCAAATAAAAATAGAAATTAATAATAAAAAAGTAACCATCTTTAGTGCTAAGGCCAAAAAAGGTTGGTACCAAGTATTAGAATTTGAAGCTAAAACGATTTATTTAGCTAATTATATTAAATATCATTTAGAAAATTTACTCATAGCTGATTTAGAAAAAATCAATACTACTTTAGAAGGTGGATTAGTAGATAAAGTAAAGCAGATTAAGTTACCTCAATACACTAGAGAACAGATTGAACGGTTAGTTAAAGAATGGATTACTTTAGAACAGAAGATAGAAGAATTGAAAAATGATTTACAATCAGGCCAGGAGAAGATAAATCGGTTGGTTTATAATTTATATGGTTTAAATGAAGAAGAGATTAAAGTAATAAATAAAAAAAGGGAGGAATTAAAATGACACATAAATTTGATCCTAAGAAAAAGCATAAATTATTAAGTGAAAAGAGGCACCAAATGTTACCACCGGAAGAGACTTTACAGAAGTTAGAATTAAAAAAGGGGGATGTAGTTGCTGATATTGGTTGTGGAGTAGGATTTTTTTCTGTACCAGCAGCTAAGTTAGTAGGAAATGAGGGAAAGGTTTATGCTATTGATGTTGTTGAAGAAATGTTAACTGAATTAAGAAAAAGAAAAGAAGAAGCAGAGAATATTGTATTAGTCCAGGGAACAGAGTATTCAGCAGAGATTGCAGATCATGCAATAGATTTTATGTTAATCTCTAATGTTTTACACGAGATAGAGGATAAAAATAAATTTTTGCAAGAATATATAACTAAGTTATCTACTAAAGGAAGATTAGCCTTAATTGAATGGAAGAAGAAAGAAACTATTCATGGGCCAACGAAGAAACATAGAATTAGTAAACAAGAAATAAAAAAGTTATTTAAAGAAATTGGATTAAAAATAAGTAAAGAAGTAGATTTAAATATTAATCAGTATGGAATTGTTGCTCACAAAGATTAATATCTTAGGTCACTCCTTTTATTTAACACATATTTAACAATATTGAATATAGTATTGTAGAAAGGAGTGATCAAATGGTTACTAATCGAGATTGTCCTCCTAATACTAAAGCATATGTAATTAAAGCAGGGGATACTCTTTATGAATTAGCACAACAATTTGATACTACAGTTCCTGCTATTATAGGGGCTAATCCTAATTTAGATCCCGATAATTTACAAGTAGACCAAAAAATTTGTATTCCTTTACAGGAAAGATACCCTTCTTGTCCTGAAGGGAATTATTACAAAATTAAAACTGGAGATACTTTATATGAAATTGCTCAAAGATATAATATATCTGTAGCTGATTTAAAAGAAGCTAATCAAAGAGTTGATCCTCAAAATCTCAAGGTTGGCGAGATTATTTGTATTCCTTTAGCTACACCACCTGTTGAATGCCCAGAAGATTCTATAACTTATGAAGTTAAACGTGGTGATACTTTTTATTCAATAGCTAGAGAATATGAAATTACAGTTGACCAGTTAAGAGAAGCCAATCCTAATATAAATCCTAATGCTTTATTAATTGGTCAAATTTTATGTATTCCCCAAGATTAAGTTTATTTACTAAAGCCTTTTGGCTTTAGTATTTTTTTTAGGTTTATAATTTTATAGAAGTAATAACTTTTTTATCAGAATCTAAAGTAGGTCGCCAGATTTCTATAGCTTTTGCGCTAGTAGAGATAGGTTGGCCAAGCCCATCTAAATTAAGGCATAGTTTTTTTAATTCGGGTTGAGGGATAGGATTAGCAGTGAGAAAATTACTAATTAAAGTGATATGGAATTTCCAATTGTTATAATTATTTATACTAGAAATACCTGCTTGGGTTAATTTACTATGTAATTTATTAGCTAGTTTAGTTAAAGTTTCAGTTTCTTTAACCTCTAGTACGATAAAACTTTCTTTGGTCATAAGGCACTCTAAATTAGTAATATTTATATTAACTTTATTAATATCTGTTGCTATTTCATTTAAGATTTTTTTTCCTGTAGTAATTTCTTTTTTATTGATCCGATTTAAAGTAATATGCAATTCTGGATAATTATTATGGGGGTATAAATTATATTCTTTAGAGATTAATTCTTGGATTTTTAAGGCCGCAGATAAATCTTTTTGTGGTAAGGTTAGCACAATAAACAGTTCATTAGATAAATCAGCCTCCATGTTTCTTCCTCCTTAGTAATTAAAAATATAAGTAGCAGTCTTTAATTTCATCTGTTAAATCAATAATTTATCATAAAATGGTTATATTGTCAATTGAAAGATAATAATATTATAATGGAAGATTAAACTAAAAAAGAAAAATGGAGGTGATATAAGAGTTGAAGGTATTAATAGCTCCGGATGCATTTAAAGGAAGTTTAACTGCTATTGAGGTAGCTAAAAGTTTAGAAAAAGGGCTCAAAAAAGCTAGCACAGAATTTGAGATTGAAAAAGTTCCTATGGCAGATGGCGGAGAAGGGACTGTTAGATCTTTAGTTGATGCTACAAATGGTCAGATTATGACTAAAGAGGTAGTTGGCCCGTTAGGAGATAAAGTGGAAGCCTATTTAGGTATTTTAGGGGATCAAAATACAGCAGTAATTGAGATGGCAGCTGCTTCAGGATTACCTCTAGTACCTAAAGAAAAGAGAGACCCTACTAAAACAACAACTTATGGGACTGGAGAATTGATTAAATATGCTTTAGACAAAGGCTGCAGAAATTTAATCATTGGTATTGGAGGTAGTGCTACTAATGATTGTGGAGTAGGTATGGCCCAGGCTTTAGGGGTAAAATTTCTTAATGCCAAAGGAAAAGAAGTAGGTTTTGGAGGAGAAGAGTTAGAGAATATAGAAAAAATTGATCTTGCTAATAGGGACCCTAGAATTAAAGAGACTACTATCCAGGTAGCTTGTGATGTAGATAATCCGTTATATGGTAAAGAAGGAGCTGCTTATGTTTATGGAGCACAAAAAGGGGCAACTCCTGAAATGATAGAAAAATTAGACCAAGGTTTACAAAAGGTTGCTCAAGTAATTAAATTAGATCTAGGAATAGAGATTAATGATATACCCGGAGCTGGTGCTGCTGGAGGATTGGGTGCTGGATTATTAGCATTCTTAAATGCTAATTTGAAATCGGGAATAGATATTGTATTAGACACCATTGCATTTAGTAAAAAGGTAAAGGATGTAGATTTTGTTATAACTGGTGAGGGGATGATTGATTCTCAGACGATATACGGAAAAACCCCTATTGGAGTGGCTAAAGTAGCTAAAAAATATTCTATTCCTGTAATAGGTATAGCAGGAAGTTTAGATTCTAATTCAGATGAAATCTATCAAGCAGGGATTGATGCTTTATTTTCTATAATTGATAGACCAATGAAATTAGAGACTGCTATGAAAAGGGCCCCAATTTTATTGGCGAAGACAGGTGAGAATATTGGACGATTGGTAAAAAGTTTAGATATAAGGGGGGAGTTATGATGGTGCAAGGGCCAATCTTACTTGTGATTTTATTGGCTGCTATAGGTTTTATAGTTTTGATGACTGCTAAATTTAGAATGCATGCTTTTCTTGTCTTATTATTGACTGCTTTTGGAGTAGGATTATCATCAGGTATGGCACCACTACAGGTTATTGAAACAATATCTGATGGATTTGGTGGAACTTTAGGTTTTATTGGAATTGTAATTATTGCTGGAACAATCATTGGTACTTTATTAGAAAAGTCTCGTGGAACGCTAACTATGGCTAATACAGTATTGAACTTGGTAGGGCGGGCTAGGTCTGCTTTAGCAATGGCTGTTACGGGAGCTATTGTCTCTATTCCTGTGTTTTGTGATAGTGGTTTTGTAATTTTATCATCCTTAAATAAGTCATTAGCTAAGAAAACGAATAAATCCATGGCAGTGATGGCAGTTGCTTTATCTTCTGGATTGTATGCAACGCACACTTTAGTTCCTCCAACTCCTGGGCCAATTGCAGCCGCAGGAACGGTTGGTGCAGATTTAGGAATGGTTATTATGTTTGGAGTGGTTACTGCTATTCCAGCTATTACCGCTGGTTATTTATGGGCTACAAGATTTGCCTCCAATTATGATATAGAACCAGATATTGAAATAGAAGAGAATGATACCACAAATCTTCCTAGTCCAAGTGAAGCTTTTGCTCCTATTGTAGTTCCGATTATCTTAATTGCTTTAAAATCAGTGGCTGATTTTCCTAGTCATCCTTTTGGTACAGGAGGAGTTAAGACCTTTTTTGATTTCTTTGGAAATCCAATTGTAGCTTTAATTTTAGGTATTTTTCTTGGTTTTAGACTTATTCCTAAATGGAGTGAAGAATACATTAATGGTTGGGTAGGTGAAGGATTAAAGAATGCAGCTACAATTATTATGATTACTGGTGCTGGAGGAGCTTTTGGTGCTATTTTAGGTGCTACTCCAATTGGTGATTATTTAGGATCTATTTTATCCCAGTATAATCTTGGTATCTTCTTACCATTTATTATTGCTGCTGCATTAAAGACAGCTCAAGGTTCTTCTACAGTAGCTTTAATTACTACTGCATCATTAGTAAGTCCTCTATTAGGAGATTTAGGTTTAACTACTGAGGCAGCTAAAGCATTAGTTGTTATGTCCATAGGGGCTGGTGCTATGACTATGTCTCACGCTAACGATAGTTATTTTTGGGTAGTTAGTCAATTTTCAGGTATGGATACTTCTACTGCTTATAAGACTCATTCAATGGCTACTTTAGTGCAAGGAGTAACAACAATTATTACAGTATTTATTTTATCGCTAGTATTTATTTGATCAAGTAAGCAGCCTAAGGAAAATCTTAGGCTGCTTTATTTATTTAAAGATATAATAAAAGTTAATTTTTATGAGATAATACTTTAATGGATAGGTAAAAAGATAATAGTAGGTGATTGTGGAATGCAAGTAATTGGGGGCCAAGCTTTATTCTTTCTAGTATTAATATTTGTAATTGGAAATACAGGTTTATATGCTTTAGGAGTTCAGTTAGCAAAACAAGATGCCTGGATTGCTTTATTATTAGCAATGTTTTCAAGTTATATATTATTATGGATCTATGTTAAGTTACAGAATTATTATCCAGAAGATAATTTAGCCCAAATAATTATTAAAATAACAGGAAAGTGGTTAGGCTATAGTTTAATACTTTTATATTCAGCTTACTTTTTTTACATATCTTTATTAAATTTAAGCATGTATACTGAGTTTATTCAGGTATATCTTATACAAGGGGTTGCAAAGTCTGTAATAAGTTTCTTACTTATATTTAATTTTACTTATCTTATATTTTCAGGGGTTGAGGTTATAGCCCGAGTATCTGAATTAATCACACCATTTATTATATTCGCTATAGTAATTGTCTATATACTTGTTTTTAGTTCAGGAGCAGTTGACTTTAAGAGGTTGCAACCAGTACTTAGTAACGGAATCCAGCCTATAATTGAGGTTACAATACCAGAACTAATAATATTTCCTTTTGGGGATTTAGTTCTTTTTTTAATGTTCTGGAAGTATGTGAATGATAAAAAAAGTATTTTTAAGATTTCATTTTGGGGTATGACAATAGCTGGATTAATAATTACTTTTGCAGTAATTATAATTTTAGCTGTATTAGGAGTTAATTTAGCTATTAGAGCATATGTGCCGAATATGCTAGTAAGCCAGATGATTCAAATAAAGTGGTTAGCTAATATAGATGTGATAATTGTTTTGATAATATTATTATTAGGTTTCTATAAGATGGTACCTTTTTTCTATGGTAGTGTAGCAATAGTTGCTACTGGATTTAAATTTGATAATAAAGTTTTTATTTCTATTTTATATGGTTTATTATTACTAATATTTTCTTATGCTCCGTTTACTGGATTTCCATTTCATAGATGGATCAATAGTTTTGGCCCGAGAATAGAACGATTTATGGAGTATATGCATGTTTTATTTCAGATGATTATTCCTACTATATTATTAGTTGTAACGTGGTTGAAAAAATCAGAATTATTTAAAAAATAAAGTTTCTTAATAAATATTTAAAATTTGAAGTCTTAGAAGAGATTAAAACCCATTGGCACTTTACATAAATTGTTAATAGTGGTATCATATAATTGTATGATCTTTATCTTGCAAACGTTACCATAGATAAAGACTGTAAAACTATTTCTCAATTTATAGGAGGGATGTTAATGAGGTTTGAAAGAAGTAGTGGTATATTCTTACATCCAACTTCTTTACCTAGTAAGTATGGTATAGGGGCATTAGGGCAAGCAGCTTATGATTTTATTGATTTTTTAAATGAATCTGGGCAGAAGTTATGGCAGATATGCCCATTAGGGCCAACCGGTTTTGGTGATTCTCCTTACCAGTGTTTTTCCGCTTTTGCAGGCAATCCAATCTTAATTGATCTAGAAAAATTAAGAGAAGCAGGATATTTATTAAAAGAAGATTTGCATGTTGAGCAAGAATTTGCTGATGATGAAGTTGAGTATGGAAAGGTGATTAACTTTAAGTATCCTCTTTTTAATAAGGCTTTTAAACGCTTTAGAGAAGTAGCTCCATCCAAGGAAGAAGATGAATTTATTGCTTTTTGTCAAGATAATATTGAATGGTTAGAGAACTATGCTTTATTTATGGCTCTAAAAGATTACTTTGATGGTAGCCCCTGGACTAAATGGGATGATGATATTAAGTTTAGGAAATCTACTGCAATTGATAAGTATAAAGCAAAGTTAAAGGAAAAAATGGATTTTCATAAATTCATGCAGTATATTTTCTTTAAACAATGGGCTGATGTTAAAGAGTATGCCAATCAGAATAATATTCAGATAATTGGTGATATTCCAATTTTTGTAGCGTTTGATAGTGCAGATGCTTGGGCTAATCCTCATTTATTTTTATTTAATGAGCAAAAGGAACCTACTAAGGTTGCTGGAGTGCCACCAGATTACTTTAATGAAAATGGGCAATTATGGGGAAATCCATTGTATGATTGGGATAAATTAGAGAAGAATAATTATAGTTGGTGGATTAATAGAGTAAAATCTCAACTTGAATTAGTTGACATAATTAGATTTGATCATTTTAGAGGTTTTTCTCAGTATTGGGCTGTACCTGCTGATGCTACAACTGCGATTAATGGGCAATGGAAGGATGGCCCGGGAAAGGAATTGTTCAAAACTATTAAAGATGAATTAGGTGAATTACCAATTATTGTAGAGGATTTAGGGGTTATAACTGAAGATGTAGAGGAATTAAGAGATTATTTTGGCTTTCCAGGAATGAAAATCCTCCAATTTGCCTTTGATAGTAAAGAAGAAAATGATTATACACCTCATGAATATTCTGAAAATTGTGTTGTTTATACAGGAACCCATGATAATAATACTACTCTAGGTTGGTACCAAGATGATGCTATTGAGAAAGATAAAAAAGATATGCTTAAGTACTTAGATAAACATTTAGCTAAAGAAGATCGTCATGATAATATAGTCTGGGACTTATTAGAATTAGCATGGGGGTCTGTGGCTGTTTTTGCTATTGCCCCATTACAGGATATTTTATGTTTAGATAGTGAAGCGCGAATGAATATTCCAGGGACCTCTTCAGGAAATTGGAGATGGCGATACAGAGAGGATATGTTAACTGAGAATCTACAGGAAGAATTATCTAAAATGACCACTAAGCATCGAAATGGGTTAAAGCACTCTTAAAAGGGTGCTTTTTTTATTTTGTGGTCTTGTTAGAGGTCTGATCTTTCAATTAATGGAATAAAACTTAAAAAAATTTAATTAAACTTGAATTTTTTTAAGTTTATTAATATAATAATAATGTAAGAGAAGTAAATAAATGTAATAAAAATAATGGAAAGTTAGGAGGAATAAGATGGAGGAAAAAGCTGTTATCACTACTGATGAGAGTCCAGCCGCAGTTGGCCCTTATTCTCAAGCCATTAAATACAATGGTTTTGTAATAACTAGTGGTCAAATACCATTTACTAAAGATGGAGAGTTAATTAGTGATGATATTCAAGAACAGACTAAACAGTCACTAAAGAATATTGAGAATATTTTGACAGAGGTAGGTTCTGGAGTTGATCAGTTGATTAAATGTACCATATTTATTAGTGACATGGATGATTTTTCTAAAGTTAATCAAGTTTATAAAGATTATTTAAAAAAGCCTTATCCTGCTCGTAGTTGTGTAGAAGTATCTCGTTTACCTAAAGATGTTAAGATAGAGATTGAGGCTATAGCTTCCTATGAGGATTAATTAAGCTAATTATTTAAAGGAAGGAGGGAGTAATATGTTAAACATAGAGGAGCCAGTTAAATTGCAGTTTCTCTCAAATGATGGTTTAGGAGGTCTAACACCTGACTTTTTAGATCAAGAGCAGGTAAAACAGGTGAAGAGGTTTCATTCTACTTTTGCTGATTATAAAGCTACTCCTTTAGTAAGTTTAGATAACTTAGCTGCTAAGTTAAATGTAAAGAAAATTTATATTAAAGATGAGGCATATCGGTTTGGATTGGATGCTTTTAAAGTATTAGGCGGAGCCTATGCAATTGCTAAGTTACTTTGTAAAAAATTAGGAGTAGAACTTGATGAAATTGATTTTAATTATTTAAAATCTAAGGAAGTTAAAGAAGAGATTGGTGATGTAACTTTTGTTACTGCTACTGATGGAAATCATGGTAGAGGGGTGGCTTGGGCTGCTAGTCAACTTGGTTATCAAGCTATTGTTTATTTACCTAAAGGTTCAGCTAAGAGAAGAGTTGAAGCCATTAGAGAAACTGGGGCCAAGGCAGTTGTTACTGATGCAAATTATGATAAGACAGTAAGTTATGCAATCAATAAGGCTGAAATAGAAGATTGGTTGATTGTACAGGATACAGCATGGGAAGGCTATGAAGAAATCCCAAGTTGGATTATGCAAGGTTATACTACAATGGCAGATGAAGCATTACTCCAAATGGAATTAGATGGTATTGATAAACCAACCCATCTTTTCTTACAGGCTGGTGTTGGTTCAATGGCAGGTTCAGTTCTTGGTTATTATGCTAATTATTATGATGGAAAACCTCCTATAACAACTATCGTTGAGCCTAATGATGCAGCTTGTATTTTTAAATCAGCTTTTGTTGGTGATGGTTTAGCACATAATGTGGATAGTGATTTAAAGACTGATATGGCAGGTTTAGCTTGTGGAGAGCCTAATCCTATAGCTTGGCAGATTTTAAGGGATTTCAGTAAGATGAACGTTAAATGTGATGATAGTGTTGCTGCTACTGGCATGCGTATGTTAGCCAATCCATTGGGGAATGATCCAAGGGTTATTGCTGGAGAATCTGGAGCCGTTGGATTAGGTTTGCTTACATTATTAATGAATGATTCTAAGTTAAATGAAGTACGAGAGGAACTAGATTTAAACGAAGATTCAGTTGTTTTGTTATTTAATACTGAAGGAGCTACAGATCCTATTAATTATCAACGGATAATCTGGGGAGGCAAGGGTTCATTAGCACTTAATTTATGATAAACATGTATTACTTTTGTCTGTTATGTTAACTTAATTCAAATATTTTTCAAGGAGGAGATAAAAGATGCAGACAGTACTTAGAGGAAAGGATTTTATTTCTTTACAAGATTGGAGTAAAGAAGAGGTTGATACACTATTAGATGTTTCATTTGATTTAAAGCGTAAGTTTGCGATGGGGATAGATACTCCATATTTGCAAAACAAGACTGCTATGTTAATGTTCTTTGAAGAATCAACTAGAACTAGAAACTCTATGGAAGCTGGGTTGGCTCAATTAGGGGGGCATGCTAATTTCTTAGATACTAGTACTATGCAGGTTAATCATGGTGAAGTAGCTAAGGATACAGGTGTTATTTTAGGTAGTTTTGGCCATGCAATTGCTTGTCGTAATTGTTTTTGGGGAGAAGGAAATGGTAATGAATATTTAAGAAGTTTAGCTGAGCATGCTCCAGTACCTATTATGAATTTACAGTGTAACTTATATCATCCAATGCAGGGCTTAGCTGATTTAATGACTATCCAAGAGAAAAAGGAAGAGACTAAAGAGCTTAATGTATCTATTATTTGGGCCTATGCTACTAGTCATAAGAAGCCTATTTCTGTTCCAGTAACACAGGCTTTATTATTCCCGCGTTATTCTATGAATGTAACTGTGGCCCATCCCGAAGGCTTTGAGTTACCTGATTGGGTACTTAAGCAGGCTGAAGAAAATGCTAAAAAACATGGTGGTTCCTTTAAGGTTACTAATAATATGGAAGAAGCATATCAAAATGCTGATATCGTTATTCCTAAAAATTGGGGTAGTTGGGTTAACCACCCAGATGGTGGAGAAGAATTATTAGAAGCCAATAAAGATTGGAAGTGTAGTGAAGAGATGATGGAGTTAGCAAAAGATGATGTAAGCTATATGCATGCTTTACCTGCAGATAGAGGGAACGAAGTGGAAGATTCTGTAATAGATGGACCCCATTCTATTGTCTATGATGAAGCTGAAAATAGATTGCATACTGCTAAGGCAGTTATGACTGTAACTATGGGCGGAAAAGGTTAAAAATTATATTATTTAGGATTGGTTATAGTTAATCAATCCTAAATTAAGTTATTAGATTAAGTTATTAAAAAGGAGGTAATAGCTGATGGAAAGAGCAGAAATGATTAAGCAGATCAAAGAGAGATTAGATAATTATCAAGATGATATGATTAATTTTATGAGAGATATGATTAGAATTCCTAGTGAGAGTTGTCAAGAAAGAGAAGTAGTTCAGCGCATTAAAGAAGAAATGGAACAATTAGGTTTTGATGAGATTAGAATTGATCCAATGGGTAATATTCTTGGTAGGGTAGGTAGTGGTGATCGAGTAATTGCTTATGATGCTCATATTGACACTGTAGGTGTAGGAAATCCAGATGAATGGGATTGGGATCCTTTTGCAGGTAAGTTTGAAGATGGAATAATTTATGGTCGAGGTGCTACTGACCAGGAAGCTGCTATGGTTAGTATGCTCTATGCTGGAAAAGTAATTAAGGATCTTAATTTACACCAAGAATTTAGTCTATATTTTGTCGGAAGTATTCAAGAAGAGGACTGTGATGGTTTGTGTTGGCAATATATTATTAATGAGGATGATTTAGAACCCGAAATGGTTGTTGTAACTGAGCCAACGAATTTAAATATTTATCGTGGTCATAGAGGTAGAATGGAAATGGAAGTAACAACTGAGGGAGTTTCTTGTCATGGTAGTGCACCTCATCGAGGGGAAAACTCACTTTATAAAATTGCACCAATTATATCAGGAATTGAAAGATTAAATAAAATATTAAAGAAAGATGATTTCTTAGGGAAAGGGACTATAACTGTAACTCATATCTATAATGATACTCCTAGTTTATGTGCTGTACCTAATAAATCTACTATCCATCTTGACCGTCGCTTGACTGCTGGTGAGGATAAGGAATTAGCTCTACAACAGGTAGAAGAGGTAATAGAGGAAGTTGGGGTGGATGCTAAGGTAGAGATTTTAAATTATGATACCCCCAGTTATACTGGTTTAGTATATGAAACTGAAAAGTATTATCCTACTTGGGTATTAGAAGAAGATCATGATTATATTCAAGGAGCAGTTAGTGCTTATAGAGATTTATTTGACGAAGAACCAACAGTAGATAAATGGACCTTTAGTACGAATGGAGTTTCTATTATGGGGCGGTGTGGAATTCCATGTATTGGTTTTGGCCCTGCAAATGAGATCTATGCTCATACAGTAAATGATCAAGTTCCAGTAGATCACTTACTTAAAGCAGCTAAGTTTTATGCTCTCTATCCAGATTCTATTTAAGTTGAAGTTGTTAGTAATTAATCCTTAAGAAATGGGTGGTGTTAAAGTATGGAGTTTAATTTAGAGGGACAGGTTAACAAGTCAGAGGAAGTTTATAACTTGAATAATAAACCACCGTTTTGGGAGACGGTACTACTTGGTTTTCAGCATATGTTAGCAATGTTTGTAGGGATTATTACGCCACCGTTAATTGTTTGTGGTGTGGTTGGTTTTAATGCAATAGAAACTAGTTTTATTGTAAGTATGACTTTAATAGTATCAGGGATCACCACTTATTTACAATGTACAAAATTAGGGCCAATTGGTTCAGGGTTGTTAGGAGTACAAGGAACTAGTTTTACTTTTGTACCAATGGCTATTGCTGCAGGTAGTGCAGGGGGGTTACCTTTGATTTTGGGTATGTCTTTGGTTGGCTCTACAGTAGAAATGATTGTAAGTAGGTTTATCAAACAAGTTAAAAAATATTTTCCACCTGTAGTCTCAGGAACAGTAGTGATGATGATCGGCCTTAGCCTTATGGAAGTAGGAATCACTGATTTTGCTGGGGGGCAAGGAGTTCAAAATTTTGGTAGTCCTCAAAATTTAATGTTAGGCTTCTTTGTATTGATAATAATCATTCTTTGTAATCGCTTTGGTACAGGGGTAATTAAAGCAGGAGCGATTGCTATTGGAATAACGGCTGGTTATATAGTTTCTATCTTTTTAGGATTAATTAACTTTGGCCCTATAGCAGAAGCTGGTTGGTTTACTATTCCTATTCCTCTAAAATACGGAATAGCATTTGACTGGAACCATTTATTGCCATTTGTTTTGGCCTATTTAGTAACTAGTATTGAGACGGTTGGTGATTTAACTGCTATTGCTAATATATCTGGTGAACCTATAGAAGGTGAACTTCATGCCAAACGTTTGAGTGGTGGGTTATTGGCTGATGCTTGTGGTAGTGCTCTTGCTGCTATATTTAACTCATTACCCAATAGTACTTTTAGTCAAAATACTGGTGTGATTCAGATTACAAAGGTAGGTAGTAGAGTGGTTGGGGTTGCTGTAGCTGGATTTCTTGTGTTACTTGGTTTATTACCTAAATTTGGAGCCATTATTTCTGTAATGCCTGCTTCTGTATTAGGGGGAGCTACAGTTGCTTTATTTGGCATGGTTGCTACATCTGGAATGAAGATTGCTGTTAAAGATGGTTTGACAGATCGTAAGTTATTTATTTTAGCTATTGCGTTAAGTTTTGGACTAGGAGTTACTATGAAGCCTGAGGTTGTAGCCCAACTTCCTCAATGGTTATCAGCTTTAGCATCATCGGGAGTAGCAGTCGGAGCCTTATTTGCCTTTATGCTTAATTTGATTCTACCTAAGAATAATACTAATTAATAATAGATTAAATTATGGAGGTGGAAGAATGGGATATGATAAAGTTAATAAATCTGCTAAGCGGGTAGATGCTTATGAGAAAGTAACGGGCAGGGCCAAATTTGGAGCTGATCATTACTTTCATAATATGTTATATGCTAAGGTGCTTATGTCTGACTACCCTCATGCAGAAATTTTGGATATTGATGTAAAACAGGCTAGAGAACTACCAGGCGTTAAAGCAGTATTGACAGCAGATAATATTCCTAATAATGAATTTGGGGTAATTATAGAGAACCAACAAGTATTAGCTAAAGAAAAAACTATGTATATTGGTGATGGAGTTGCTCTTGTGGCTGCAGAGAGCAAAAAAATTGCTAAAAGAGCACTTGAGTTAATTGAAGTAGAGTATAAGGAATTAGAAGGAGTATATGATCCTTTAGTAGCTAGAAAAGCAGATGCTAAGTCAATTCATGCTGACTTAGATAATAATCAGGTTGTACATCATCCTCTACGGAAAGGGGATGTAAAAGAAGGATTTGCTAAAGCAGATGTTATCTTAGAACGGGAATATACAACTCAGTTTATTGAACATAGTTATATAGAACCTGAATCTATAGTAGTAGTACCGTATGAAAGAAATTGTCTAGTTAGCATTTATGGTTCTATCCAAAACCCGTATGCTACTCGTGATGCTGTTGCTTCAGTATTACAGACTGATTTAAGTAATGTTCGGGTGAATCAAAATAATATGGGAGGAGCTTTTGGAGGAAAAGATGAAAATATGTCCTCAATGGCAGCTAGAGCTGCAGTTTTAGCTTTAGAAACTGAGCGCCCAATAAAAATGGTTAATAGTCGAGAGGAATCTATGTTAGAAAGTTATAAAAGACACCCTTATTCTTTACAGTATAAAGTAGGAGCCAGTGAAGATGGTGAATTGTTAGCTATGGAGATTGAAGCAGTAGCTGATAGTGGAGCTTATGCTTGCCAAACACCATTTGTTACTTGGCGTTCTGTAGTTCAAGCTACTGGTCCTTATGAAATTCCTAATGTAAAAACTGATACTTATGGTTTTTATACTAATAATGTTTATACAGGAGCTATGCGTGGTTATGGTTCACCTCCAACTATTTTTGCTCAAGAATCATTAATGGATGAGTTGGCCCAAGAATTAGATATAAAGCCAGATGAGTTGCGAAAAAAGAATATGTATCGTAATGGTTCAGTAACTGCTAGTGGCCAGAAGCTAAATAAACATGAAGTAAGTTTAAAGCAAGTAATGTCTGAGGCTATGGAAGCTATTGATTATCAAGAAAAATATAATAAATATAGTAATGATCAACCTTGTGATAAGAAGCGAGGCATTGGGATGTCAATTAGTTTTCGAGGTGTTAGTTTAGGAGCTGAAGGGGTTGATGCTGCTGGTGCAATAGTATCTATTCAAAAGGATGGAAGCTTGATTATTCATGGTGCTTTAGCAGAAAATGGTCAGGGTTTAAAGACGGTCTTCTCTCAGATGGTAGCTGAAGAGTTAGGTGTTAGTTTAGATAGTATCAATTATATGGAAGTTGATACTTCTGTAGCTCCTGAAAGTGGTTCTACAGTTGCCTCTCGAAGTACCTTAGTAGGTGGTAATGCAGTTAAAGATGCTGCTGTAAAACTAAAGGGGATAATTAAAGAATTTACTGCTAAAGAGTATGATTTAGCAGAAGAAAATATTATTTTACAAGATGATTATCTATATACTACTGCTGGAGAAAAAATAGCTTCTTTCAAAGAGATTATTAGTCAAGCTTATGGCTCTGGAGTCTTTTTATCTGCTTATGGTTGGTATCAAAGTCCAGATATTAGTTGGGATGAAGAAACAGGTCAGGGAAGTCCATATTTTACTTATGTGTATGGTTGTCAGATAGCAGAAGTTGAGGTTGATACTGGAACAGGTCAAGTTGATGTTTTAAATATGACAGCAGCTCATGATGTAGGTAAGGCAATAAATCCAGCTAATGTAAGGGGCCAAATTTATGGTGGTGTTGTAATGGCTATGGGCCATTGTATTATGGAAGATTTAGAGACTGAGAATGGTTATATTAAGACCACTAATTTTGATGAATATTTAATTCCAACCGCTAAAGATATTCCTGATATCACACCAATTATTGTAGAAAATCCTGATCCTGATGGGCCATACGGAGCAAAGTCTATTGGGGAACCAACTTTAGAATTAGGTAGTGCTGCAATTAGTAATGCTGTTGCTCAAGCGACAGGTAAAAGAATCAGGGATTTACCACTCAATTTAGAACGAGTCTTGATTGGTCGCTCTTTGAGTAAAGGAGGTAATAAATAATGTTAAAGTATGAGTTTTTAACCACCAAGGAATTAGACCAAGCTTTAGATTATTTAAAAGAGTATGATAACGTAGAAATAATTGCTGGTGGTACAGATGTTCTGGTTAATATGCATAATCAGGATTTTGATAATTCAAATCTGGATTATGTGTTAGATATTTCTAATCTTAAGGGATTAGATAAGATAAAGAAAGAGGAAGAATATATTAAGCTTGGCCCGCTTGTGACTCATGCTAATATAATGAAGAATCCAATTATTCAAAAAGAGTATCCTTTATTAGCAAAAGCAGCTAGTACAATAGGCTCAACCCAAATTAGAAACCGGGCTACTGTCGGAGGAAATATTATTAATGCTTCTCCGGCAGCTGATTTACTACCTCCTTTAATAGCTTTAGATGCTAAGGCTGTTTTAGAGTCCCAAACCAAAAGAAGGGTTTTACCTTTAAGTAATTTAGTTACTGGTCCTTATAGAACGGATATTAAGTCTAATGAAATACTAACTGAGCTTAAGATTCCTTTAGATAATCAGCAATTATATGGTAATTTTCAAAAAATAGGGAGAAGAAAGGCACTAGCTATTGCTAGATTAAACCTAGCTTTAGTAACTAAAGTGGATGCTAATCAATTTTTTGCAGATACAAGGCTAGTGCCAGGTGCAGCTACCCCTTCTCCACAAAGATTTGAAAAATTAGAAGCAGCTATTGATGGGGAAAAGATTGCTGATATTAATCTAGAAGAGATTGGTAGATTGGCCCATCAAGAAATGGTTTCTATTACAGGAGAAAGATGGTCTACCCCATATAAAAAACCAGCTATTGCTACCTTAGTACAACGCGCCCTACGGGAGATAATTAAGGAGGTAAATCATAATGAATAAAATTGAAGTGACTCTTATAGTAAATCATAAGAAAGAAAATTTAGAGGTAGCTCCAGATGAACGCTTATTAGATACTTTACGAGAACAATTGAATTTAACAGGGGTTAAAGAAGGATGCGATGTTGGTGAATGTGGGGCTTGCACAGTAATTCTTGATGGAGAAGCAGTCCATTCATGTATGATTCTTACTGCTCAAATAGATGGTGGTGAGATATTAACAGTTGAAGGTTTGGAGATAGGTGGGAAACTGGATCCTTTACAACAAGCTTTTATTGACCATCAAGCAGTACAGTGTGGTTTTTGTACTCCTGGTATGTTAATGTCTGCTAAGGCATTATTAAATAAAAATTCTAATCCTAGTAGAGAAGAGATTAAAACAGCAATTGATGGAAATCTCTGTCGTTGTACGGGGTATGAACAGATAATTGGAGCTATTGAAAGTGTAACCAAATAGAAACTATATATTTTGGTAAGGAGGAAAAGAGATGTCTTCCATTTTGATAAAAAATGTTAAAGAAATTATAACTATGGACCAAAAACGTAATAGATTGCAGGGGTATGATATATTAATTGAGGAAAATAAAATTAGTAAAATAGATCAGGAGATAAAGCAAGATGCAGAAGAGGTAATTGATGGGACAGATTATTTTCTTTATCCAGGCTTAATTAATACTCATCATCATTTTTATCAAACTTTAACTAGAAATATAGCAGCAGCTCAAAATATAGAATTATTTGATTGGTTAAAGTATCTTTATCCTATTTGGGCCAATCTAACCCCTAGGGCAGTTTATTATAGTACTTTAGTTGCTTGTGGAGAATTACTAAAGACTGGCTGCACTACAGCTGTTGATCAGTTTTACGTCTTTCCCCATAACCAACCAGATAATTTGATTGATCAGCAATTTAGAGCGGCACATAAAATAGGTATTAGATTTCATGGCTCCCGAGGCAGTATGTCTTTAAGCGAAAAGGATGGGGGCCTTCCTCCTGATGAAGTTGTACAGACAGAGGAGGAAATTTTACAAGATTCACAACGAGTAATTGAAAAATACCACGATAATGATCCATTCTCTATGCAACGAGTGATACTTGCTCCATGCTCTCCTTTTTCGGTAACAGAAAATTTGATGAAGGAATCGATTAAATTGGCCCGTAGATATGGAGTGCAAAGCCATACCCATCTTGCTGAAACAAAAGATGAAGAAGAATTTTGCCAAGAAACATTTGGAATGCGTCCTCTTGAATATATGAAAAAAGTAAACTGGATTGGTGATGATGTTTGGTATGCTCATGGTATTCACTTAACTAAAGAAGAATTAAAGCGGATGGCCGAGACTAAAACTGGTGTAGCTCATTGTCCAGTATCAAATCAAAAATTAGCATCAGGAGCAGCAAAGGTTCCCTATATGTTAGAAGAAGGAGTTCCAGTTGGATTAGCGGTTGATGGTAGTGCAAGTAATGATTCTTCTAATATGATATTAGAAATGAAGGCTGCTTTTTTGTTACACCGTTTAGTATCAGGTATTTCTAGTATAACTGCTGAGGATGTTTTAGCTATGGCTACTAACGGAGGGCGTAATATCCTAAATCAATCTCAGATAGGTAGTATTGAAGAAGGGAAAGCAGCAGATATGTTTATGGTAAATAAAAACAGACTTGGGTTTGCCGGAGGATTATCTGATCCAGTTTCTGCTCTAGTTAACACAGGAGATACTCAAATAGTAGATATGACAATAGTAAATGGAGAGATTGTCGTTCGTAATGGAGAATTAGTTGCTGTAGATGAAAGTGAAATTATTAATAAGGCTAATAAAGTTTCTCAAGAAATGATTAACCAGTAATTTAGTCAAAAAATTCTTCATTAAAGACAGGGAGAGATTTATATGTTTATTTTAGGCCATGGAACAGTCGTTACTATGACTGAAGATGCTATGATTATTCGTGATGGTGGAGTGGTAGTGGACGGAGAAGAAATTATTAAGGTTGGAAAAACAAATAAATTAAAGGAAGAATATGCTAAGGCTGATTTTAGAGATGTATCAGGAAAATTGATAATGCCTGGATTGATTAATACTTACATGCATCTATATAGTACTTTTGCTCGGGGGATGGATCTTAAGACAGATAATTCTCCTAAGAACTTTACTGAAATACTGAAAAAACTATGGTGGAGATTAGATGCCAAATTAAATAAGGATGATATATATTATAGTGCTTTATATGCCATTATTGATAGTATAAAACGAGGAACTACGACCATTTTTGATCATCATGCTAGTTTTGGTTTTATTGATGGTAGCTTAGATATAATAGCTAAAGCAGTAAAGGAAGCTGGGATAAGAGCTAATTTATCATATGAGGTTTCTGATAGGCATGGTTTTCAAAAAGCAATGGCAGCTTTAAATGAAAATAAAAGATTTATAAATTCTCTAAAGGGTAAAGAGAATAATTATTTAGGAGGGACTATTGGTTTACATGCTTCATTTACTTTAGAAGATAAAACTTTAGAGCAAGCAGCAAATTTAGCCGATGAATTAAAAGTTCCTTTTCATCTTCATACAGCTGAAGGATGGGCTGATGTAAAAAATAGTAGACAAAGAGGTTATAAAGGAGTTATTGATAGATTAGATAGATATAATATCTGGCGGCCTCAAACATTAGCTATCCATGGGGTTTATTTAAGTAGAGATGAACTAGAAAAATTAGCCGATAAAAAATGTTATTTAATTCACAACCCCCAGTCAAATATGGGAAATGCAGTTGGTGTAGCTCCAGTTAAATCAGCTTTTGATTCTAGCCTTACAGTAGGGTTGGGTACGGATGGTTATACAACAGATATGTTTACAAGTACTAAAGTAGCTAATCTTTTACAGTCACACAAACAAGGTGATCCTCGGGCTGGTACTAATGAAGCAAGAAAAATGGCTCTAGTAAATAACAATCTCATTGCTAATAACTTCTTTGCTCCGGATTTAGGGCAATTAAAGCAAGGGGCTGCTGCTGATATCATTGTAGTAGATTATACTCCTCCGACACCTATTACTAAAGATAACTCCTTTTTTCATCTGCTAATGGGGTTACAAGGTAGTATGGTAGATACTACGATTATTGGTGGAAAAGTCCTTATGGAAAATCGGGAGGTGAAATGTGTAGATTATGAGCAGATATGTCGAAAAAGCCAAGAGCAAGCAAAAGATTTCTGGAGAAGATTTTAAAGGATATTTTGCGCCTGAAGGTATAGAAGGAGCAATTAATCTATTAGAAGAATATGGAGACCAAGTGGTTATAGTGGCTGGTGGAACTGATCTACTAGTTGATTATAATGAGAGATTATATGATTTAGATGGTATCTTAGATCTAAAAAATATTGAGAAATTATCAAAAATAAATGTTAAAGAAGATCATATTGAGATTGGAGCTATGGTAACTCACACAGAAATTGAAAAATCAGCTAGTTTAAAAGAGTATTTACCTATATTAAGTCAGGCTGCAGCAGATGTTGGTTCTCCTCAAATTAGAAATCGAGGCACAATTGGAGGTAATGTTGTTACTGCTTCTCCAGCGGGTGATTTATTACCAGCGTTGTTAGCCTATAAGGCAGAGTTTGAATTGGTTTCTATTAAGGGAAAAGAGAGGGTATTAGCTAAAGATTTTTTTACAGGTCCTAAAAAGGCAGTTATTACTCCAGAACAATTATTAACCAAAATTATAATTCCTAAGCCTAAAGAAACTACATTTAGTGTTTGGAAAAAAGTAGGCAAAAGGAAAGCTTTAGCCATCTCAAGTATAACCCTAGCTTTAGTTATTGAGTTTAATCAGGATAATCTAATTAGTGATGCTAGAGCTTGTATGGGGGCAGTAGCTCCTACTCCAATAGAGATTAAAGAATTCAAGAGTAAACTACAAGATAAAAGTATAGAACAAATAGATTACCAAAAGTTGGGCCAAATAATAGCAGATAATATTTCACCGATTGATGATATAAGAGGAACTGAAGAATATCGTAGAGATACTGGAAGAGATATTATGATAAGTGCTCTAAAGGAATTAAATTCAAACTGGAGGTGAAATAACTTGAAAATCACACTAACAGTAAATGGTGATAGAAGGAAGGTAGAAACTACCCCAACTACTCGTTTGCTTGATCTGTTAAGGGATGATTTAGGCTTAACTGGTGCCAAAGAGGGGTGTGGAAAAGGTGAATGTGGTGCCTGTTCTGTGATAATGAATAATGAATTGGTAAACTCATGTCTTATTTTGGCGCCACAAGCAGATGGTGCAGAGATCTTGACTATAGAAGGGTTAAATGTTGAGGGGGATCTACATCCTATTCAAGAATCTTATATTGAAGCTGGTGCTATTCAATGTGGTTTTTGCATTCCAGGTATGGTTCTAGCTAGTAAAAAATTACTAGATAAAAATCCCCACCCTAATGAAAAGGAAATAAGAAGAGGAATTTCAGGTAATATCTGTCGTTGCACGGGTTATCAAAAGATAATAGATGCTGTTAAAATATCAGCAGAAAAATTAAATAGTAAAAAGGGGGGAGAACATGAGTAAAAAGGTGGTCGGGAAGAATATAAAAAAGGTTGATGCAAAGGATAAAGTAACTGGTCAGGCCCCATACACCCGTGATATAAACTTTGAAGATATGTTATATGTGAAAGTCAAGAGGGCTACACGACCTCATGCTTATTTACGCAAACTTGATGTTAGTCAGGCAGAGCAACTAGCTGGGGTAGTTAAGATAATTACTGCTAAGGATTATCCTGATTTAAATAATTTTGGCTTAATTATAAAAGATCAGCCTGTCCTAATTGATATTGGTGATAAGATGCGATTCATGGGGGATGTTTTGGCTATAGTGATTGCTAAAACTGAAGAAATAGCTACTAAAGCTCTTGAGTTGATAGAAGTTGAAGTTGAAGAATTAGAAATTATAACTGATCCATTAGAAGCTATGGAAGAAGATGTGCCAGCAATTCATGAAGCTGAAAGCGAACTAATTTCTGAATATTTAGATAACAATATTTCTTCTAATAATATATTATGTGATCATTATCTAAAAAAGGGAGATGTAGAAGAAGGATTCTCTCAAGCTGATTTAATAGTAGAAAATGAATATAAGACACAACATATAGATCAGGTTCCCTTACAGGTAGAAGCTGGAGTAGGATTGTATGATGAAGAAACTGGATTAATTAAAATCTGGGCTGCTACCCAGTGGTTACATGATACACAAGCAGATATTGCTCAGTCTATAGGTCTTCCTAAAGAAAAAGTAAGGATCATTCAGCCAACTATAGGTGGTGCCTTTGGAAAAAAAGAAGATATTTCGGTTCATATCCACCTTGCTTTAGCAGCTATGGAAGTAAAACAACCAGTTAAGTTCAGTTATACTAGAGAAGAATCAATGATTTCTCAATCTAAACGACATCCAATGACTATTAGACATAAAACTGGAGTAACTAATGAAGGTTATCTAACAGCTTGGCAGACAGAAGTTATAGGTGATGTAGGTGCATATGCTTCAAGTAGTCCAGCAGTAGTTCATAAAAGTTTATATCATTGTACAGGGCCATATAATGTAGAAAATGTCAAGGGAGTTTCTTATGCTGTTTACACAAATAACACTTATACAGGTGCAATGAGAGGATTTGGTGCTACTCAAATGGGATTTGCTTATGATTCTCAGATAGATATTATAGCAGAAAAACTAGGTATGGATCCCTTTGAATTCCGTCTCCAAAACACTTATCAGCTAGGGTCAACAACCCCTAATGGTCAGGTTCTAACCAAAAGTGTAAATGTAAAAAGAACAATTCAAGAAGTAAAGGATATGTCGAAAAGGGGGGATGATCGGTGAAAAAATACGGTAAAGGAATTTCAACTATAATGTTTGGCTTTGGGTATGGAGAAGGATTTCCCGACCATTCTATTGCTTCAGTTGAAATCGAAGCTGGCGGAACTATTCTTGTTAAAACAGCAGCAGCTGATGTGGGCCAAGGGGTTTTAACGGTAGTTGCGCAGATTACAGCAGAAGTTTTAAAAGTTAGTCCTGATATAATCAAAGTTAGCCAGGGGGATACCCATTTAACAAAGAATGCAGGTTCTACTTCTGCTACTAGACAGACCTTTTTTACCGGTAATGCTGTAAAAGAAGCAGCAGAAGAATTATTAAGTAAGATATATCATCATGCTAGCTTAGAATTTAGGAGTAATCACCCTGAAATGGGGGTAGAAAATGGTTATATCTTTAGACATGATAAGCCTAATAATAAAATTAGTTATTGGGATTTAGCTAATAAAGTAAAAGATAAGGGAGAAGAACTTAAAGCAGAGGCCTCTTACTTTCCTAAAACTTATGAACCAGATCCAGCTACTGGCCAAGCTAAAAAAGTATATGTAGCATATACATTCATGACCCAAGAGATTGAGGTAGAAGTAGATACCACTACAGGAGAAGTTGAAGTTTTAAATGTAAATACAGCTATTGATTTAGGTAAAGCTATTAATCCTAAAGGAGCAGAAGGTCAGATAGAAGGAGGAACTGTTCAGGGTGTAGGGATGGCTCTTATGGAAGAACAAGTAATAAAGGAGGGAATAACTTTTAATCCTGATTTAAGTGGATATGTAATACCTACTGCTATGGATAGTCCTAATTTTAAATCTCGATTGGTTGAAGATGAAGATTCAGATGGGCCGTTTGGTGCTAAGGGTATTGGAGAACCAACTACTATTGGTGCAGCGCCAGCAATTGCTAATGCTATATATGATGCTATAGGAATTAGATTTTATCAACTGCCTATAACCCCTGATAGAGTAAAGAAGGCTTTAAAGAAAAGAGGATAAAATAAATCTTAGGAGGAGATTTATATGACAAACTTAAGTTTAGATCTTTTTGGAATTGACTTTGCAAATCCGGTTATGCCAGCCGCAGGGCCACCTATTAAAGATGGTAAAGCAGCCCATAAAGCTAAAGAAGGAGGCGCTGGTGCCATCGTAACAAAGACTATATCTGTTAAAGCTGCTCAAGTACCAAGACCTAATATGGCAGAGGTTAAGAGCGGATTTATAAATACTGAATTATGGTCGGAATTATCTCCGGAACAATGGTTAGAAGAAGAATATCCTAAGGTAAAAGAAACTGGTTTGCCAGTCATTGTAGGATTGGGCTATTCAGCAGAAGAGATAAAAGAGTTGGCCCAAAAGGTAGAACCTTATGCTGATGCTTTAGAATTATCAACTCATTATCTGGGTGATGATACTTCACCAGTAGTTAATAGTATTAAAGCAGCTAAAGAAGCAACTGACATTCCAGTGATAGTTAAAGTAAGTCCTCAAGTTGATATACCTGTATTTGCTAAAGCTGCAGAAGAGGCTGGTGCAGATGGGATTGTATTAATAAATTCCTTTGGACCTACTCTTGATATTGATCTTAAAACTGGAAAGCCTGTAATGGGTAGTGATAATGGTTATGGTTGGTTATCAGGAGATGCTATCTTTCCTCTAGCGCTAAGATGTGTTTTTGAAGCGGTTGAGGCAGTTGATATTCCAGTTATTGGTGTGGGAGGAGTTTCGACTGGTGCAGATGCACTAAAGATGATTATGGCTGGAGCACAAGCGGTACAAATTTGTACGGCAGCTATTGTTGATGGGCCTAAAGTATATGGTGAAGTTGTAAAAGAAATGGAGGATTTAATGTCTAAGTTAGGATATAGTAGTTTAGATCAGATTAGAGGCTTGGCCCATAAAGAACGATCAGAGACTGCTAATTTTGAGACTATTGCACCAGATGTAAATTACGAGTCTTGTACGGGGTGTGGTTTATGTGTAACTAGTTGTGTTTATAATGCTATTAAGTTAAATGAAGAGAATAAAGCAGTTATTGATGAGAAGAAATGTGAAGGTTGTGGACTTTGTGTAACCAGATGTAATTTTGCGGCTCTTAGTTTATAGAATAATATTAAATCTTAATTTATTCATTAATTTAACAAGGTAGTTGCTAAAAACAGAGGTATAGAGGAGGGGTATATTTGAATTTAGATTTATTAAATAAAGCTCGGGGGAAGAAAAAGGCTGATTTAGTATTGAAGAATGGTAAAGCAGTAGATGTTTTTAATGAACAAATAAAAAAGCTAGATGTAGCTATAGCTAATGGTGTAATTATTGGAATTGGGTCTTATAAAGGCCAAGAAGAAATAGATTTACAGGGTAAAGTACTTGCACCTGGTTTTATTGACGGGCATTTACACCTTGAAAGTGCTATGACTAAAGTAAGGGATTTTGCTCAGCAAGTGATTTCATTGGGGACTACTACAGTTGTAGCTGATCCACATGAGATAGCAAATGTTATGGGGTTAGAAGGTATTAGGTATTTATTAGAAGCAGGCCTTTCTCTTCCTTGGAATTTTAATTTATTGTTGCCCTCCTGTGTTCCTGCAACTAAATTTGATACTTCAGGTGCTATTCTAAAAAGTGAAGATTTAGAGGAATTAATTACAGCCAATGGAGTCTTTGGGCTTGGTGAAGTTATGAATTTTACTGGTGTAATCAATGGGGAAAAGAGTCTTTGGGAAAAGTTAAATTTATTTAAGGATTATTTTATAGATGGTCATGCTCCTGGATTGACAGCTAAGGATTTAAATGCTTATTTACTAGGAGGCATTAAAGCTGACCATGAGTGTACAACTTCTCAAGAAGCTATTGAGAAGATCAGTAAAGGAATGTATATCATGATTAGAGAGGGGTCAGTAACTCGAGATCTTAAAAGATTACTACCAGCAGTAAATGAACAAAATAGTAACCGTTTTTTATTTGCTACTGATGATCGCCATCCTAGAGATTTAGTTAAAGAAGGCCATATTAATTTTCTAATAAAAAAAGCAATAAAGAATGGTCTAAATCCTTTACAAGCAATAAAGTTTGCTACTATAAATTCAGCTACTGCTTTAGGTTTAGAGAATACAGGAGCTATAGCTCCTGGGTATAAGGCTGATTTAGTTGTTATTGATGGTCTAAAAGAGTTAAAGGTTAAACAAGTCTTTAAAGATGGTAAACTTGTAGCTGAAGATGGCAAATTTATTTTGGATTCTAAAGAAGAACACCAGATTTCTGAAATTAAGAAACAGAAGATTTATAATTCAATCAATATTGGTAAAATAGAAAAATCAGATTTTATCTTACCAGTAAGTAATAAGTATCGGGTAATGGAGTTAATTAAAGATCAGATAATAACTAAGCAATCTACTGTTAAGCTAACTTCTCAACAAATATCATCTAAGCAACTAATTGAAAAGAACTTAGTTAAATTAGCAGTAGTAGAACGACATCAAAAGACAGGGAATGTTGCCTTGGGGTTACTAAAAGGTTTAGGTTTACAAACTGGAGCAATAGCTACTTCTATTGCTCATGATTCTCATAATATCATTGTAGCCGGACTAGATGCTAAAGATATGTTATTAGCAGTAAAGGAGATAGAAAAGATCCAAGGAGGCATTGTTATCACTAATAAGGGGCAAGTAGTAGAACAGTTAGCCTTACCTATTGCTGGTTTAATGTCAGATAAACCTTTGCTTAAGGTTGCAGAAAAAATAACTAGCTTAAGGAAAGTTGCACATTCATTAGGAGTTACTTATCAAGAACCATTTATGACACTATCCTTTATGTCACTTCCTGTTATTCCTGAATTAAAGATCACGGATAAGGGTTTATTTTCTGTAGAAGAATTTCAATTTGTTCCTTTGGTTGTAGAGTAATTTTAGGGAGGTGATAAATTTTATTAACTAAGGAGTTGGGCAGGCGATTAAAATAAAGGAGGTTAAAATATGAGTGACCCTAATCCTAAAACAGGGGGAAGTATTAATAATAGTGGCATTCTAGAAAGAACATTTCAGTTAAGTGAGCATAATACAGATATTAAAACTGAAGTGTTAGCTGGTATTACCACATTTTTAACTATGGCCTATATTATTTTTGTCAATCCTTCAATTTTGAGTGATGCAGGTATGCCTTTTGGAGGAGTTTTTATAGCTACTATTGCTGGGGCAATAGTAGGAACATTAAGTATGGCTTTGTTAGCTAATTATCCGTTTGCTTTAGCATCTGGTATGGGCTTGAATGCTTTTTTTGCTTATACTGTAGTTGGTAATATGGGAGTTCCTTGGCAGGCTGCATTAGGTGTAGTATTTTTAGAGGGGATAATCTTTATTCTACTTAGTGTAACCCCGGTTAGAAAAAAGATAGTTAACTGTATCCCTATGTCTTTAAAGTCTGGTATTTCTTCTGGTATAGGTTTGTTTATATCCTTTATTGGTTTACAGAATGCAGGTCTTGTTGTATCTAGTTCAGCTACTTTGGTAAAGATGAGCCCTGATCCATTATCAGGAGCTTCACTTGTAGCTATTATAGGAATGATAGTAACAGGGGTATTATATGCCTTACAGGTTAAAGGAGCTCTTTTATTAGGGATAATTATATCGACAATCATTGGCTGGTTTAATGGAGTTACGCCCCCTTTAGAAGGAATAATCGCTATGCCAAAGTTTGGAGAGTGGTCTTCAGTTTTATTTAAGTTAGATATTAAAGCGGCTATAGATGTTGGAATTATCAGTGTTTTGCTCTCGTTTCTATTTGTTGACTTGTTTGATACAGCTGGCACTTTAGTAGGTGTTAGTAAACAGGCGGGATATATTGATGAAGATGGTAATTTGCCAAAAGCTAATAAAGCTTTATTAGCTGATGCTATTGGTACTACATGTGGTGCTTTATTTGGGACTTCAACAGTAACCACTTTTGTAGAGTCTTCATCAGGTGTAGCTGAAGGTGGCAGAACTGGTTTAACAGGGGTAGTAGTTTCATTTTTATTCTTTCTAGCTTTATTTTTCAAGCCTTTAATTTCTATTGTACCAACAGCTGCTACTGCACCAGCGTTACTTTGTATAGGAACAATGATGATGGCAAATATTGTTGATCTTGATTGGGATGACTTTACTGAAGTATTTCCAGCCTTTATTGCTATGATTGCTATGCCTTTAACCTATTCTATCTCTCATGGGATAGCACTTGGATTTATTCTTTATCCACTGGTTAAAGTATTTACTGGGAGAAAGGATGAAGTTAATTGGCTGGTTTATTTGTTGGGTGTAGTCTTTTTAGGTTATTTTATTTGGATGTAGAAGCAATAAAGAGTAAGGAGGGAAGACGATCTTCTCTCCTTGTAAATTAAATAATAAGGATGTGTTCTAACTAATGATTACAGCAGTTATATTAGCAGCGGGTGAAGGAAGTAGAATGGGGACTTTAAAACAATTGTTACCTTGGGAAGATAGTACAATTTTGGAGACAGTGATTAAAAATATTGCAGAGACTAGATTTGTTGATGATGAAATTAGAGTTATCTTAGGAGCTCAAGCAGATAGAATTGAAAAGATCTTAAGTTGCTGGGACGAAAAGAGATTAAAAGTGTTAAGAAACAACAATTATAAGGAAGGCATGCTAACTACCGTGCGTCAAGGGATAAAAGATATTCCTATTACTACAGAATATATTATGTTAGCTCTAGGAGACCAGCCTTTAATAACTACTGATATTTTTAATCTGGTTCTAAAAGAGTGTTTAAGAAAAAAACCGGATATAATGGTACCAGTAGTTAATGGAAAAAGAGGTCATCCTTTACTTATAAATAAAAGGCTAATTCCTGAAATTCATCTTCTTAAGAAACAAGGAGGATTACGTAACTTATTACATAAATATCCAGAAAGAGTATATCATTTTAATATTAATGATGAAAGTATTATAGTTGATCTTGATTATTATGAAGATTATCAAAAACATAGAAGATGACTAATTTACAATAAATTCATAATTTGTTATAATAAACACATGACATGTTAGCATTATATGAAATCATATAGTGCATAATTATTTAATTAGGAGTGAAAAAGATGGGAAAAACATTACAAAGATCTTTAGATATTAAACCAGCAGATGTAATTACAGTAGTAGGAGCTGGGGGTAAAACTTCTACCATTATAGCTTTAGTACGAGAGCTAATTAGAAAGCGATTGATAATTACAACAACTACTCATTTTAACAAATTTAAGCAATTTTATCATAAGGAGGTTTTGACTTCCAAGCAAGAAGATTTAATAAAAAAGATAAATAATATTTTAAGAGAGCAACCTAACCAAAAAATAGTTATAGGTCAGAAAAGAATTGATGATAAAATCAAAGGTATTCCTCCGAGTTGAATAGATAATTTTAAAGCTACCTTTTCTAATTTTAATATATTAGTTGAGGGGGATGGTGCTGCGAAAAAACCAATTAAAGCTCCAGCTTCTTATGAACCCGTAGTTCCTAAAAAAACTGATATATTAATTCCAGTCTTAGGAATGAGTGTACTAGGGAATAAACTTAATGAGCAATATTGTCATCGCTTACAGCAACTTAGAAAACTAACTGATAAAAGTATAGTTGATCAGAAATTAATAGTAAAAATATTAACCTCAGTCAATTCATATGGTTATTATCAAAAAAGAGTGAGAGATTACATTCCTATTTTAAATCAGGTTACAAAGAATAATTTAGTAAGAGTAAGAAAGATTGCTTTTAATTTAATAGAGCTAGGTATCAAAAGAGTAATTATTGCTAATACTCGAGGTTATAATCCTGTATTAGAGGTAATTCAAAGCTAAGATGATAGGGGGGAACATGTTTAATGATATGTCTAAAATAAATGTATTGCTTAAAGGTGGAGGGGATTTAGCCTCTGGGATTGCTTATAGATTATATCAAAGTGGTTTTAATGTAGCAATTAGTGAGATTAAACAGCCCTTGATGGTTAGAAGAACAGTTTCTTTTGCTGAGGCTGTCTATAAAGGAGAACATGAAGTAGAAGGGATAAAAGCTCAATTTACTACAGAATGGAGTCTTTTTAAAGCTATTATAGACCAAGGAGAAATACCTGTATTTATTAAGGAGCAATTATCTTATTTTAAGGAAAGATTTAAGCCACAGGTAATAATAGATGGGCGGATGTTAAAGCAGAAACAAGAGACTAATTTAAAGGAAGCTTCTATAGTTATTGGTATAGGACCAGGGTTTAGGGCTGGGGAGGATGTAGATGCGGTTATTGAAACTTGTAGAGGGCATTATTTAGGGAGAGTAATTTACCAAGGGACTACCATTCCTAATACGGGCCAACCAGGAAAAATCATGGGTTATAGTCAACAGAGGGTTTTACGTGCTCCTTGTGATGGCATATTTCGAAGTAAGAATAAGTTAGGAGATAAAATTAAGCAAGGAGAACTATTTGGACTGATAGGTGATAGACCACTAAAGGCAGAGCTTAGTGGAGTAATTAGGGGCCAAATCCACCCTGGGGTCAATGTTAAAAAAGGTATGAAGATAGGTGATATAGATCCGAGAAATGATAGAGATTACTATAACAAAATTTCTGAAAAAGCTCTTGCGGTTGGTGGTGGAACTTTAGAAGCTATACTACATTTGGCTAATAAAAAGCTAAAGGAGGAATCAGTTACCAGTGGAACAAATTGATTTTTATACACAGATAGCAGTTGCTTATAAACAGGATGAAAAAGCTATGGTCGGTACAATTACTGCCATTAAAGGGGATAGTAATTTTCAGTTTGATCCTGTAGGGAGTAAAATTTTAGTATATCAGGAAGATGAACTAGTTTATCCAACTAATCGAATCGAATTATGGCAACAAATTAGGGATAATATAGAATCATTTAATCAACTAATGGATTTAGATCATCCAACATTAAAAAAAGTAGCTATTAGTCAGGAGACTGAAGTTGAGATCTATTTTGAGCCAATTATAGAAGAACCCCGATTATTAGTTTTTGGAGCAGGCCATGTTGCTCAGCCTTTGGCTCAGATAAGTAAAATGGCAGATTTTAAGGTGACAGTAATTGATGATAGAGCAGATATGGTAAATAAGCAACGCTATCCTCAGGCTGATAAGCTAGTTTGTGCTGAATTTGATAACTATCTACAAGATTTAAAGATAAGAGAGAATGATTATTTAGTGATTATTACCCGAGGACATCAACATGATTATAAGGTTTTACGAGAGGTAGTTACAAGTAAAGCAAAGTATATAGGAATGATTGGTAGTAGCCGTAAAGTTAAAATATTATTTGATCAGTTAAGAGAAGAAGGTATAAGTCAAGAATTAATAGATAAGGTTTATGCCCCAATAGGAGTAGATATTGCTAGTGAAACTCCAGCAGAAATAGCTGTTTCAATTACTGCAGAGATGATTTCTATAAGGAGGAATGAATAATGGATAGAGATTTAGTAGATAAAATTATAGAGTATAAGGGCGAGGATTATTTGGCCCTTGCTACTGTCATTTCGGCTACAGGATCTTCACCAAGAAATAGTGGAGCACAAATATTAGTTTATCCTAATGGTAGTATTTATGGAACGGTTGGAGGAGGTTTATCTGAAGCAGAGACTATTAAAAAAGCCCAAGAGTTGATACAAATTGGGGAGAGTAAAAAATATTCATTTGATATGAGTAATGACCAAGTGGCTAAAGCTGGGGGAGTATGTGGGGGCCAAGTTGAGATTTTTATTGAAACTATAAAAGTAAGTAATTAACAGGTTTTACTGATTAAGAAGAGGAAGTTTGAAAAATTAAAAGCTATTTAATTAGGAAGGGGATTATTAATGGGAATTAAAAAGATACCTGTTGAAGAAGCAGTAGGTAGAGTGGTAGCTCATGATATGACTCAAATTGTCCCAGAAAAATTTAAAGGAGCTAGATTTAAAAAAGGGGATCTGATTGATAATAGTGATATATCTACATTAAAGGATATGGGCAAAGAACATATATATGTTCTTACTTTAGAGGAAGGAATTATCCATGAAGATGATGCAGCTTATCGAATTGCTAAGCATGTAATCGGAAAAAATATTGCTTTATCAGAAGTTAATGAAGGAAAAATTACTCTTAAGGCGCAGCAAAAAGGTATTTTAAAGGTAGAGAAAGATTTATTATTAAAAGTTAATAGTAGTAATCAAATTTTAATAACTTCTAGTCATAATAATATGTTTTTACAGGCTGGAGATTCTATAGCTGGAGTGAGGATTAATCCTTTAACTATTGAAGAAGAGAAGTTAGAAAAAGTTGAAGATATTATTAGAGATCAAAGCATTTTTAAGATAGAACCTATTGTTAATAAGAAAGTAGGCATAGTAGTCACTGGGAGTGAAGTTTATAATGGGCGCATTAAGGATCAATTTGTGCCAACTTTACAGAAAAAGTTTCAGCGCTGGGGAGGAGAATTATTAAATTCTATTATTGTTCCTGATGAAGTTGATCAAATTACAGCAGCTTTATCTAGTTTAAAAGAATCTGGGGCAGAGATACTGATTACTGGTGGGGGAATGTCAGTTGACCCTGATGATTTGACGCCCCAAGGAATAAGAAATACTGGAGCTCAGATTATTAAGTATGGCATACCAGTATTACCAGGAAATAAGTTAATGTTGGCTTATTGGGATGATATACCTATACTAGGACTACCAGCCTGTGTTATTTTTGAAAAAATTACTGTTTTTGATCTAGTGTATCCTCGTCTTTTAACTGAAGAACATATAACAAGAAATGATTTGATAGAGTTAAGTTATGGTGGATACTGTCACCATTGTGAAATATGTCAGTTTCCTAAGTGTTCTTTTGGTAGATTTTAATTTTTAAAAACTTTTACTTAAAATTTTTTAATATAACTTGAAATATTTTAAATTTAATATTACAATAATTGTAAAGGGATTAAAAATTATACTTTAGCGTTGAGGAAGGCGATAAGATATGATTTTAAAAAATGGTAAAGTAGTTATTAATAATTTTTTAAAAGAGGTAGATATTAAGATTAAAGGCAGTAAAATTGTAGCTATAGAAAATGAGTTAAAGTCAAAGGAAGAAGAGGAAGTTATTAATTTGGCTGGAAAGTTAGTTTTTCCCGGCTTGATTGATAGTCATACTCACTTTCAACTTAAATCTAGAGGAACAGTAACTGTTGATGATTTCTATTATGGGACTAGATCAGCTGCTTACGGTGGGGTTACAACTATCATTGATTATGCTGAACAAACTACAGAGTCTATTATAGCTGGGTTGAAAGAAAGAAAAAAGGAAGCGAATGAAGAAGCAGTAGTTGATTATACTTTTCATCTTGTTATTAATAAAGATTTTAATCCGGAAAAACACCTAAATGAATTATATCAACTAAAAAGGCTAGGAATTTCAAGTTTAAAAATATTTACTACGTATGAGGACTTATATATGTTAGATGAAGATAAATTAGATATTTTATTTAAAACTGTTGCAGATAGTGGATTATTAATTACAGTTCATGCTGAGGATAATCAAATAATTAAAACACAACAAGAAAAGTATAAGGATTTAGATAAAACAGATATTAGTTATCATCCTGATATAAGGCCTGGGTTAGCTGAGCAGAAGGCAATTGAAAAATTAAATAAGCTTAGTAAAAAAAGAGGAACCTCCCTTTATATAGTTCATCTATCTTCTAAACAAGGGTATAAAGTAGTAAAGGAGGCTAAAAAATCAAATTCAAACTTATATGTTGAAACAGCTCCTCATTATCTTACTTTAACTAGAGATGAGTTAGAAAAACCAACTGGTAGATTAAGTTTAATGACTCCTCCATTGAGAAATGAAGCAGATAATCAAATGTTATGGCAAGGGATTATAGATAATATGATAGATGTTATTGCTACAGATCATTGTGCTTTTAGTAAAGAACAAAAAGCAATTGGTAATGATTCATTGGATATTTTCCCTGGTATACCTGGAGTAGAAACAATGTTACCTTTGATTTATACTTATGGTGTAGACTACGAACGTATTTCATTAACCAGATTAGTAGATTTGCTTGCTGTTAAACCAGCTAAGCTTTTTGGTCTTTATCCGCAAAAAGGTAGTCTTAAAGAAGGAACTGATGCTGATATAGTGATATATGACCCTACAGTAGAATGGACTTTAAAGGATGATAACCTACATTCTCAAGCTGGCTACACTCCTTATCAGGGTCTAGCCGTAAAAGGGAAAGTAGCTATGACTATGATTAGAGGAGAGATCATAGTTAAGGATAATAAATTTAAAGGAAAGAGAGGCTATGGTGATTTTATTAAAGCTAACTTAACTACTTAAAGAAAATGATGATGCTAAATTTGTTAGAAAATTTAGAACTAAGGAGTACTTGTAATGGGAATATGGTTTAATTGGGAGGTTGGAATTACAAGGAAGGAGAGTAATTTGATGTATAAGATAATTAAAAATAAAGTTTTAGCTCCTATGATAACAAAGTTAGAGGTTAAGGCTCCAGAAGTAGCTGCTAAAGCGAAGCCAGGTCATTTTCTAATTGTCAGAGTAGATGAGCAGGCAGAAAGAATTCCATTGACAATAGCTGATTACAATCGAGATAAAGGAACAATTACAATTATTATTCAGGAGGTAGGTTTTAGTAGTCGTCAGATCTGTAACCTAGATAAAGGAGATGCCTTTTTAGATTTAGTTGGCCCGTTAGGGGAGCCAATTGAAACTAAAGATTATGATAAAGTAGTCTGTATTGGTGGAGGGTTAGGTAATGCACCATTATATCCTAAGGCTAAGTCTCTAAAAGAGCATGGAGCAGAAGTAGTTAGTATTTTAGGGGCTCAGACAGCTGCGAAGTTGATCTTAGAAGAAGAATTTAATGAAGTGAGTGATAAATTATATATAGCAACTGATGATGGCTCTAAAGGTAAAGAAGGCTTTGTAACAGATATTTTAGAAGAGTTATTAGAAGCAGGAGAGGAATTTGAATTAGCGATTGCTATTGGGCCAATGATTATGATGAAAGCTGTATCTGAATTGACAGCAAAATATGATTTAGAGACAATGGTTAGCTTAAATTCCTTAATGATTGATGGTACAGGGATGTGTGGAGGTTGTCGAGTAACAGTTGCTGGAGAAACTAAATTTGCTTGTGTAGATGGGCCAGCCTTTGATGGACATCTAGTAGATTTTGATGAACAGCTGAGAAGACAACAATTTTACAAAGAACATGAAGCAAAAGTTAAGCAACAGTCTGAGCATGCTGGAGGTGAGCACCAATGTCACAAGAAGAAGTAAAATATGAGATGCCAGAACAAGATCCAGTAGAACGAACTGATAATTTTTCTGAAGTAGCTTTAGGTTATGACGAAGAGACTGCCATTAAAGAGGCTGAGCGTTGTTTACAATGCTCTAATCCTAAGTGTAAAACAGGATGTCCAGTAGAGGTTGATATTCCAGAGTTTATTGAATTAGTGGCAGAAGGTAAGTTTGAAAAGGCAGCTAAGAAGGTTAAAGAAAAGAATAACTTGCCAGCTATCTGTGGACGGGTCTGTCCCCAAGAAGAGCAGTGCGAAGCTGAATGTATAGTAGGAATTAAGAATGAACCAGTAGGAATTGGTAGATTAGAGAGATTTGTAGCTGATTATATTCGAGATAGTGAAAAAGTTAAGCCAGTGAAACAAGATAAAGGTAAGGTGGCAGTTGTTGGTGCTGGACCAGCTGGATTGACTGCTGGGGCTGATTTAGCTAAAATGGGTTATCAAGTGACTATCTTTGAATCTTTTCATAAACCAGGTGGAGTTTTAACTTATGGAATCCCTGAATTTAGACTACCAAAAGAGATTGTTCAAGATGAAGTAGAGAAGATTAAGGATTTAGGGGTAGAGATTAAGCTTAATAAAGTAGTCGGTAAGATTAAAGGAGTCGATGAATTATTTGCAGAAGGTTATGATGCTGTCTTTGTAGGAACAGGAGCTGGTTTACCAAAGTTTTTAGGCTTAGAAGGAGAAAACTTAAATGGAGTTTATTCTGCTAATGAATTTTTAACTCGAGTTAATTTAATGAAGGCCTATAAATTTCCTAAGTACAAAACACCAGTTCATGTTGGAGATAAAGTAGCAGTTGTAGGGGCAGGTAATGTAGCTATGGATGCTGCTCGAACAGCATTAAGATTAGGGGCCAAGGAATCAATGATCGTTTATCGTCGAGGTCGAGAAGAGATGCCAGCTCGAGAAGAAGAAATTCATCATGCTCAAGAAGAAGGAGTTGAGTTTAAGTTACTAAATAATCCAACTCGTATTTTAGGAGATCAAGATGGATTTGTAAGAGGTATGGAATGTGTTAAGATGGAGTTAGGAGAGCGTGATGAATCAGGTCGAAGACGTCCGATTGCAATTGAAGGATCTGAATTTGAAATAGATGTTGATACAGTAATTATGGCAATTGGACAAAATCCTAATCCAATTCTTTTACAGGATACTCCAGAGATAAAAACAACTGATTGGGGTACAATCAAAACTGATGAGAGTAAAGAAACAAGTAAAGAAGGTGTCTTTGCTGGTGGAGATGTAGTAACTGGTGCTGCTACAGTAATTGAGGCTATGGGAGCAGGTAAACAGGCTGCTCAATCTATTGATCAATATATAAAAAGTAGAAAGAAATGAATATTGTATTAGGGATATTATTAGATTAGAAAAGAAATATTTTAGCCAAAAACTATGATGCGATTTAAAATAGCCTACTGCTTCATATAATTAATAACCTATAAAATCCCTGAGCAATTAGTTTGGTTTAATTATAATCTAAGGAGGGATATTATGTCTAGAATGGTAGTGGCTTTAGGAGGGAATGCTTTAGGAGAAACTCCTTTAGAACAAAGGGAAATAGTACAACATACAGCTAAACAGATTGTTGATTTCATAGAGGAAGGTCATGAGGTTATTTTAGCGCATGGTAATGGCCCACAAGTGGGGATGATTAATCTTGCCTTTGAAAATTCAGCCCAATGCCAGGGCCAAACTCCTAAGATGCCATTTCCAGAATGTGGAGCAATGAGTCAAGGCTATATAGGATATCACTTGCAAAATGGTATTAAAGAGGAATTAAATAATAGAGGGATTGATAAAGCTGTTACTTCGGTAGTTAGTCAAGTGATTGTAGATAAAGATGATAATGCTTTTAAAAATCCTACTAAACCAATTGGTAGTTTTTATTCTAAAACAGAAGCAAAAAAGTTAGAAAAAGAAGGATATGATTTTATAGAAGATTCTGGTCGAGGCTATCGTCGTGTTGTTCCAAGTCCTATGCCGGTAGATATAGTAGAGAAGGATGTGATTAGTACTTTAGTAGAGAATGAACATATTTTAATTGCTTGTGGTGGGGGTGGGGTTCCTGTAGTAAGAGAAAATGGAAGTTTAAAAGGAGTTTCAGCTGTAATTGATAAAGATTTTGCTAGTGAAAAACTTGCAGAAATATTAGAAGTAGATTTATTTCTGATTTTAACCGCTGTAGAGAAGGTAGCAATTAATTTTGGAACTACTAATGAAGAATGGTTATCTAAGATGGATATTAAAACTGCAAAAAGATATTGTCAAGAAGGTCATTTTGCTCCTGGTAGTATGTTACCTAAAGTTAAAGCAGCAATTAAATTTGCTGAAAGTAAAAAAGATAGAAAGGCATTAATAACTTCTTTAGATAAATCTAAAGAAGCTTTATTAGGGCAGACAGGAACAATTATATATGATGATTAGAGGAGATAAAAATGGTTTCAGCGATAGTTTTAGCTGCTGGGATGTCAACTAGATTAGATAAAGATAAATCTAAGCAATTACTTTCACTAGGTAAGAAAACAATTATAGAAACTGTTATAAATAAATTATTAGCTAGTGAGGTAGAAGAAATAATAGTAGTTGTTGGTTATCAAGCAGGTATGATTAGGAGTTTAATACAGAGTAAGGAAGTTAAAATCTGTTATAATAAAGATTATAAATTAGGTCAAAGTACTTCCTTAAAAAAAGGTTTGTTATCAATTGCTAGTAATTGTAAAGCAATTCTTTGTGTATTAGCAGACCAGCCTTTAGTTAGAAAAGAGACGATTAATCAATTAATTACTGAGTTTAAGGTAGAAGGAGAATTAATAGTAGCTCCAGAATATAAAGAACACAGAGGTAATCCAGTCTTGTTCTCAGCTGATTTAAAGTCAGAAATGTTAAAGATTAGTGGTGATCGAGGAGCTAGAGATTTAATTGATAAATATCGTAAGCAAAGTAAGTTAATTAAGGTAGATGATCAAGGAGTTATTTTTGATGTTGATACCAAAGAAGATTATTTAAGGTTATTAATCAAACATATTTATAGATTATTGTAAAATTTTTATTTATAATAATTATAGCTGAATAATTTAACAAAGAGGAGGAGATTTCTTTGAAACATAAAAATATTCCCCAAAAACTTGAATATTTTATACCAATGGTTCATTTTCTTGCTAATACATTAGGTGAACATTTTGAATTAATTGTATATGAGATTGATCAAGAAGAAGCAGAAGCTTCAATTATAGCCATTGAGAATTCCCATATTAGTAATCGAAAGGTAGGAGATAAGGCACCAAAACTGTTAAAAGATATATCAAATTCAATAAAAAAAGATGAAGATATGGTATTAAACTATATAACTAAAACTAATGAAGGTAGGCCTTTAAAATCTTCAACATATTTTATTCGAAATAATGAAGGTGAAATTATAGGTGCGTTTTGTATTAATCTTGATCTCACAAATATAAAGATTGCTCAAAACTTTTTGGGTGAGATTTCTAGTATAGAAGAAGAAGATTCATTAAGAGATAAATTCCCAGAGAATGTAGATCGATTCTTAGAGATAATTATAAGAAATAGTTTAGAAGAGGTAGATAAACCTGTTCCTTTATTAACTAAAGATGATAAACTAAAGATTGTTGAATATCTTGACGATAATAATGCCTTTAATATTAAAGATACCATTAATACTTTAGCTGATGAGTTAAATGTTTCCCGTTATACTATATATAACTATCTTGATGAAGTTCGGACCAATAAAAAATAAAGACTACTAGAAATAAAGTTGCTTCTGTTCTTAGCTAAGAACAGAAGCAACTTTTGTTTTAACTTATACTATCTTTTTTATAATCTTGGGCTGATTTATTATTGACATATGTTCATAATTTCCTTATAATAAGAATAGAAAAATTATAGAGATATTAGTGGATAATCAGGAACAACATCTAAGTGCTGATGATATATATGCTTTAGTTAAAGCTGAAGGAGCATCAGTTGGATTAGCAACAATTTATCGTACACTAAATTTATTAGAATCAGCAGAAGTAGTAGCTAAGAGAGATTTAGGGGCTGATTCAGCTTGTTATGAATTTGTATTTGCTGAGAGTAATCAACACCATCATTTAGTTTGTAAAAAGTGTGGTAAAGTAATAGAAACCGAAAAATTACTTGTTGCTGATTTAAAGCAAAGATTATTAGTACAAATTGGTTTTCAAGTGGTTGATTGTTGTGTGCAAATAGAGGGTTATTGTCAAAATTGTAGATAGCACTTATTTTTTTATAGTTTATTATCATATGTTAATAACAAATTTTATCATCAAATAAGGAGTTGATAGTGATGAAGATAGCAGTAACTGCTAAAGATGATGTAGGTTTAGAGGCCAAGGTTGATTCTAGATTTGGAAGAGCATTTTATTTTGCTATTATTGATCTTGATACTGAAGAGGTAGAATTTATTAATAATACAGCAGCTAATGCTGCTAGTGGAGCTGGAGTAAAGGCAGCTCAATTAGTAACAGATGAAGAGGTAGAAGCATTAATTTCAGGAAGAGTTGGCCCTAAAGCTTTTAGAGGATTAGATAAAGCAGGAATTAAGATTTATATTACTAAGGAAGCTACTATTAAAGAAACCTTAGCTGATTATAAGGATAATAATTTAAAAGAAATAGACGGGCCAACTAATCAAGGCCATGTTGGTATGAAATAAGGTGATAAGATGAAACTAACAGTTTTAAGTGGTAAAGGAGGAACCGGAAAGACTACTGTTACTGCTAATTTAGCAGCTGCAATTTTGGTGCTATAAATTCTGATAAGCAGGTAAATGATATCAAGTGTGAAGGTTGTGGTCTTTGTGTTGCTAAGTGTCCTACCGATGCTTTAGAACTTATAGCTGAAGATACAGGAAAGATTTATTATTCTACAGCTCAAAGCGGGCCAATGGTGCATGCAAAATTAAAGATTGGTGCTGAAAACTCTGGTAAATTAGTTAGTCAAGTGAAAGAAGAAGCAGAGAAGTTGGCCCGAGAAAAGGATAAAAAATTAGTTTTAGTTGATGGTTCCCCAGGAATTGGTTGCCCAGTAATTGCTTCTCTTAATGGAGTAGATGCTACATTAGTAGTTACTGAACCAACTAAATCAGGATTAGTTGATTTAAAAAGAGTGCTTCAAATAATAGAGCATTTTTCTATTCCAGTTTTAGTTGTGATTAATAAATATGATTTAAATCAGGAATTGACATCTGAGATTATAGAATTTTGTCAGGAACAGGATATATCTATAGTAGGTAAGATTCCATTTGATGGTACTATTGTTGAAGCCATGGAACAAGGTAAACTTGTAATTGATTATGCTGAGAATAGTAATTCTGCTAAAGCAATTAAAGAAGTTTGGGAAGCGATAAAGAATAAACTCTCAATGTAGATTAAATATAATATAGTCAATTTAAATTGATTTTAAAGGTTTTAATTGTTAATTCTCAATTATAAATTAATATTAAGGAGTGATTAATATGCAAAAATTAGCTATTCCTACCAATGGAGAACAGGTTGCATCACATTTTGGTCGTTGTCCAGAGTTTACTATTGTTGAGATTGAAGGTGATGAAATTGTTAAGCAGCAAGTAATTGAAAATCCCGGACATAAACCAGGTTTTTTACCTCGATTTCTTAATGAGAAAGGAGTAGATTTTATTTTAGCTGGTGGAATGGGTAGAAAAGCTGTTAACTTATTTGATGAAAATAATATTGAAGTAGTAACTGGAGCAACTGGTGAAATTGATACAGTAATTAAATCTTATTTAGCAAATAGTTTAGAGACAGAAGAAGATATTTGTGACCATGATCATGATGATCATGATTGTGATCATTAGTTGATATATAGTTGCGCTTCTCAATCAGGCATTGTGTGGGTTTTTCCTTAAATAGTTTTTGTTCATTATTGTTAGGTAAAGAACCTTTAGTTCCTGAAGTAAGAGAAAGTAGTGATCAAGGTGCTCCAATTGTTGTTTCCAATCCTGAGTTTGAAGTTACTCAAGAATTTAATAAAATAGCTGATAAAATTAGTGAATAAAAAATAAGGGCGTATAGTTTGCGCCCAGTTTTAAATAGACTTTTCATAATGTGAGAGATCTTTTTTAAATGGTTATCGACATATGATCATAAAAAGTATATAATATAATTGAAAAGAATTAATGTTTAAAAAGTTTAGTTGTTATTATCATATGTTTAAAACGAAATGATTAAAAGGAGTGATTAATATGCCTAGAGGAGATAACAAGCTTTTTAGAAGAAAGACTTGTTATTCAAAAAAGGTTCGAGCTAATAATAATAGAAGATGGGCAACTAATAAACTTCATTATCAGCACGAAAGTGCTGAGAAGGATGGAACAGGTCCAGAAGGATTAGGGCCTAGAACTGGAAGAGCTGCTGGTTACTGTGCAGGATTTGATCAACCAGGTTATGCAAATGATGTAGCATCTTGTATGAGATTAGGAAGAAGAGGTGCTGGTCGAGGTAGAAGAAATGCACCTCGTCGATTCTATAATTCTAATGCAACTGCTCAATCTACTAATCAAGAAGCAGCTAAAGAGAATGAAATTAATTATCTTAAGCAAGAAAAAGAAATGTTAAAAGAAGAATTAGAAGATATTAAAAATCAATTGTCCAAATTAGAAAATACAGAGGAATAATTATTTTAAGAAAGGCTAGCTTTTAAGCTAGCCTTTCTGTATGTAGTTAATTTGGTTTCTAATTATTTGTTTTATTTTTTGGGATAATTTTAGTTAATCATTGACTGATTCAAGTTACAATATTATAATTCAATTAAGTAACCACTTAATTGAATGAAGGTGAGGTAAATGTATGATTGTAAATGTAAACATCTTGATTTGGGCAATTTTTAAAAAGAATATGAAGATTTATTATCTGGAGCCCCCAGTACTTATTTTTGGGGTTTTATTTCCTGGTTTTTTATTTTTAGCCTTTACTCAAGGGCGTAATATAGAGGTTAATAGTTTACTACCTGGATTATTAGGTATTATTTTCTTTTTTACTGGTTCTTCTGTAGGACCTTACATAACTCCCTGGGAGACAAGAACTAAAACTTTAGAACGGGTGCTAAGCACGCCAATTTCGGTAACAATATTAATTTTAGGTGATATAACAAGTGGTTTAATTTTTGGGATTAGTTTTTCTGCTTTGATATTATTAGGAGGAGTTTTGTTTTTTTAGATTACTATTAGTAATTTAGTTTTATTAGTTGGAGCTATTATTTTAGCTGCTTTTTGTTTTGCTTCTTTAGGTACTGTTTTTTCTGCTTTACCTACTGATAAACCATCTAATGTGATGATGATTTCTAATTTAGTTCGACTACCTTTAATTTTTATCAGTGGAGTTTTTATTCCAATTAATCAGCTTCCTTACTGGGGAAAACTCATAGCTCCTTTATCTCCTGTTACCTATGTTACTGATGTAATGCGGTATTTATTAAATCAATCTCATTACTTTACAGTTGAATATAATTTTTTTATGTTATTAGTTTTTAGTATATTATTATTTAGTTTAAGTATTTATTTTCATAAAAAAACTTTATTAAAGAGGATTTAATAGTAAAAGGGGGGGAGTTAAGATAAGAAATGTTATTAGTTAAATTATTTTTTACTTTTATGAAAATAGGAGCATTTACTTTTGGTAGCGGATATGCGATGTTGGCTTTAGCAGAAGAGGAGGTAGTAGAAGTTCATCAATGGTTAAGTGCAGAAGAATTTGCTGATGCTGTTTCTTTATCTGAAATGACTCCTGGGCCAATTATGATTAATTTAGCAACTTTTGTTGGTACTAAATTAAAAGGGACTTTTGGAGCAATAATAGCCAGTTTAGGTTTGATTATTCCTCCAATTATTGCTTTAATAATAATTACTAGGTTATATATAGATTATAAGGATAATCAAATTGTAGATAAAATTTTTAAAGGACTTAAACCTGCTGTAATTGGATTAATTATTACTGTAGTTATAAAATTAGGTAGGTCTACTTTTGTGGAAGTAAAGAGTGTTTTAATAACTATTATGACTATAATTAGTATATTAATAGGATTACATCCTATTTTAGCAGTAGTTGGAGCAGGTACTTTAGGAATTATAATTTTTTAAAGGAGATATTAAAAATGATTAATAAGATTAGGACTAAGCTAATTAATTTAGTTGAAGAAAATAATTTAAGAGATAAGGAAATTGAGATTACTGCTAGACCATTATCTACTAAGGAAGCTATTGGAGAAACTACTAGAGAAGACTTCCCCTTACAAACTGGAAAAGAAGTGCTTATTCAAGCTAAATTTAAAGGTTGTTTAGGTCAAGCATTTACTGATACTCCTAAAAGTTTTAGTGGAACAATAGATGATATTTTGAATCTTAAATTGAATGATAATTTTAATCGAGCTTTATTAATTGCTACTTTAAATTCAATTACTAAGTATTTAGATATTACTTGTGACACTATTCATTGTAAAGATGATGAGCCAGAAAATTGTGGAGAAGAAATAGCAACTAGAATAGCAACTGAGTATAAGGTGGATAATAAAATAGGAATTATTGGTTTTCAACCGGCTATTATCGAAAATATTGTGCAAATGTTTGATGCAGAAAAAGTAAGAGTTACTGATTTAAATCCAGATAATATTAATACTATAATAGCAGGAGTTAAAGTTTGGGATGGGAAAGAAAAAACAGAAAAGTTAGTTAAAGAAAGTGATCTTGTGTTAGCTACTGGTTCAACAGTAGTTAATAATTCATTAGAGGAGATTATAAATCTAACAGAGAATTATAATAAAAAGTTAATTTTATTTGGAACTACTATTGCTGGGACTGCTGCTTTATTAGAATTAGATAGAATATGCCCTTATAGTTGTTAAATTATTTATAGGAGGAATTGAATTGGAAGAATTAGTTACTAATTTAAAAGCGATAGCTGATGCAAACCGATTAAAATTATTAGCTTTATTATTAAATAAAGACTATTGTGTTAAAGCATTAGCTAAGGAATTAGAAATTTCTGAATCGGCTGTCTCTCAACATTTAAAAAAACTTCGAGAAGCTGGTCTAGTAATTGGAATAAAGAAGGGATATTGGGTTCATTATTCAGCTAAGGATGAAAAATTAGTAACTTTAGCTGATAAACTTAAAAATCTTTCTTCTTTTGTTGACCATCAAGATAACAGTTGTTGTAAAAATCAATAATTATAAAACCAGATTATAAAGTTATAAGAGTAGAATTAAATGTAAGAAAAGATATTATGGCTACTATGTTAAATACACTATTATTAGTTCCATTACATTGTACTGGATTTAAAACTGTAAAAGCAATGATGCAGAAATTTAAGGATAAAGTAAAGTTAGGTCAAGTAGGAGAAAAGTTTATTTTTTAATAAATGAAATCAAGTAGTTAATCTAAGTTGATATCTTCTAATAATCTATGATATAATTTAAGAAAAAATGGAGATGATAATATGGTTCGCCCTACTAAAAAGCGAAGAGTAGAATATATACCAGAAGTTAAATTTTTCAAACCAGCTGGAATTCCTAAATGCGATTTAAAAAAGGTGGCGTTAACTATTGAAGAAATAGAGGCAATTAGATTAAAGGATAAAGAGAGGTTAACTCAAGCTGAAGCAGCAGAACGAATGGAGGTTTCTCGACCAACTTTTCAGAGGATATTAACTAAAGCTAGAGAAAAAATTGCCGAAGGTTTGATTGAAGGGAAAGCAATTAAATTTCAGGGAGGAGATTATAAGTTCAAACCACGTTGTAAAAAATGTGGTGGAGATATTACTCCAAATCAAAAAAGAAATGGTCATCGATCTAGGAAAGAAACTTGTCCTAAATGTGAGTAGATAAAATTTAGTTGAAGCTTCTTGACAGAAGGTTATATCTATAGTATAATTTTGTACAAAAATAGATGTTATTTACTGTCGGGCTGTGGCGCAGTTTGGTAGCGCACTATGCTGGGGGCGTAGGGGTCGCTGGTTCAAATCCAGTCAGCCCGACCACATATTTTCCTTGGGATATCAAGGGGAGTCTGTCGTAATGGCAGGCTCTTTTTTTATTTCAATTCTTTATTGTGACTTGGGGATAATATGTTATAATAAAAGTAGCATGTCATTTGGAGGGGTAAGATGATAGATAAATTAGAGAAACTAAGAGAAGAAAGATTACACAATCATACTGAAGATGTTGTTTTAGAAAAAATAGAAGAGTTATTACAAGAAGATAATTTTAAGCAGATATGTACATGTGAACAGTGTTTACTCGATATTGCATCTCATGCTTTAAATCAACTACCAGCTAAATATACTACTAGTTCTAAAGGGGAAGTTATGACTCGTTTAGATGAATTTGAAGAACAGCCTCAGGTTGACTTTGAGTTAAAAGTAATTCAGGCAATAAAAATTGTAGCTAAAAATCCAAACCATTAAAAAATACCCGGGCCAATTGGTCGGGGGGTTTATTATATAAGAAGGAATATTTGGGATTTTATTTAGCTTAGCAAGCATCTTAACTTGATCCGGTAGATGACTTTAAGATATGAATAAAAATTTTAAAATTAATTTTGACAATCATGTAATCATGTGTTAATATAATAATATATTGATTGATGAGACAGTTCAATTGATAAATTTTTTGAATTTTTTAGGAGGAGTTTGTGTAATGGAACAAGGTAATGTTAAATGGTTTGACGGAGAAAAAGGTTATGGATTTATTGAGCGTGAAACAGGAGATGACGTATTCGTTCATTTTTCTGCAATTGAAGAAGAAGGATTCAAGAGTTTAGAAGATGGTCAGGCAGTAGAATTTGAAGTAGTTGAGGGAGATCGTGGACCTCAAGCTGAATCAGTCGTCAAACTATAATTAACATAGATTACGACTAAAGCCCTCGGGATATTATCCCGAGGGCTTGTTTTTTTATAAGAAGATATTGATCTCTAGTATTATAAAGATCCTGGGCCAATTAATAATGATCTAGAATTTTTTATTTATTATAATCATTTAAAATGCTTACTGAATTATCATTAAGGACGAAAAGAATTGCTGGGGAATTTTAATGCATCAGCTAAAGGATAGCGTAAAAAAAGTATAGGTGAATTTATCCAAAAAATTAGAAAAGAGCCACTCCTTTTGATAAGGTATTGTTAACCACAACAAAACCAAAGAAAGGAGATGGCTCTTATGGACAATATTATACAACAATTTGAGGAAAATATCAGCATTGAATTAGAAAAAATATTAAAAGAGGTGCTATTAGATTCAGGAAGGGATATATCAGAAGTAATAAATTTAATCAAAAGTAATCTTGATGAGTTAGGTAGAAAGCTTTCTAAATGGGTTATAGAAATAGTAGATGAAACAATAAAGGAAAGTACTAAAAGAAAAAAGAATGGAAGATAGTAAAAAAGAAACAAAGAAAATTAATGACTAAGTTTGGGGAAGTGAAGTATAAAAGAAGATATTATCGTTCTAAAAGCAGTGATAAGTATAAATATTTAGCAGAAGAAAGATTAGGAATAAAGAAATATCAAAGGATGGATAGTTCGTTAGAAGCTGAATTAGTAGATTTAGCATCGGAAAATGCTTATAATAAGGTAGGTAAAGAGGCAGTAGACGATTTAGAAATAAGTGACCAAACAGTGATGAATAAGGTAAGAAAGCTAGGGCAAATAGAAAACAATGAATTAAATGAAGTAACAGAAAAACGGGAAGTAAACTGTTTGTATATAGAAGCAGATGAAGATCATGTAGCTTTACAAAATGGGAAGAAATCAATGCCTAGATTAGTTTATATTCATGAAGGAATAAGTGAAGTTGGAGATAAGAGAGAATTAAAGAATAAATACTATTTTTCTGGAGTATATAAAGATTCAGAAGAGCTGTGGTTAGAAGTACTGGATTATATAGATGAAAATTATAAGTTAGAGAAAGTGGAAAAGATCTTTTTACTAGGGGATGGAGCACCATGGATTAAAAGCGGCTTAAAGTGGCTTCCTAAGTCTAAATACATATTAGATAGATATCATTTAATTAAGTATTTTAGGAGAGCTAGTAGATATGGAAGAAAAGAAGTTAAAGAAAAACTGTGGAGTGGATTAGAAGAACCAGACCAAGAGTTAGTTAAAGAAGCTTTTAGTGAATTGATATCTAATGAAGAAAATGAGAAAAGAAAGAGTTTAATTAGAAAATCACGTCATTATATTTACAATAATTGGGATGGAATAGTGAATTATACCCAGGATAAAGATGCAATTGGTTGTAGTGCTGAGGGACATATAAGCCATATATTGGCAGATAGATTAAGTTCAAGACCAATGGCTTGGTCAAAGACTGGTGTTGATCAAATGTCTAGATTACAAGCATTTAAGTTTAATGGTGGAAATAAAGAAAAACTGAAAGAATTGTTTTTGAGAAAGGAAGAAAAAATAAAAAAGAAGAAACTTTAACAGAGATTGAATCTAAAACGATAAATAGTAAGTTAAAAAAGAAGTTTGCTCAATCTAAGAAGAATATACCTAGCATAAATATAGGAAGAAGAACAGGTTTAACTAGAGCTTTAAAGGCAATTGTTTGATTGGGAAAATAATTTTTAACTATTAACCTATAAAAAATTGATGCTATCCAGCTAAAGAAGTTGTTTGACAATCGTTTAATTATGTGTTAATATAATAATAGATTAATTGATGAAATAGTTCAATTGATGAATTTTCAGATTTTTTAGGAGGAGTTTGTATAATGGAACAAGGTAATGTTAAATGGTTTGACGGAGAAAAAGGTTATGGATTTATCGAACGTGAAGCAGGAGATGACGTATTCGTTCATTTTTCTGCAATTGAAGAAGAAGGATTCAAGAATTTAGAAGATGGTCAGGCAGTAGAATTTGAAGTAGTTGAGGGAGATCGTGGACCTCAAGCTGAATCAGTCGTCAAACTATAATTAATATAGAGTACGGCTAAGCCCTCGGGATGATATCCCGAGGGCTTGTTTTTTTGTAAAGTTATATTTAAAGTTACTACCCTCAGGCCAAGAGCTTGGGGGTTTTTTAGTTAAAAAAGGTAATTTATTATAAACCGAGAATTAAATTAAAAGCTTGTAAGTTTTTTATCAATAATAATAGATAAAAAGTATTATTGGGAGGGTAGTTAGAATGAATTCAATTAATTTTTCTTTCTTAAAAAATAAGTGGCCTGATCTAAATGAATTAGGTAAATTAGCAGAAAAGAATCTATATAGTGACCCTAATACAACATTATTCAAATTACGAAAGTTTGGAGAAAGAATAGTAGATTATATTTTTGAATATGAGAATATAACAGAATTAAAAGATAAGAGGCAATTTAATAAACTTAAAAGATTAGAAAAAGAAGAATTAATGGATGATAAGATATTAGAAATTTTTCATTCATTACGAAAAACAGGAAATGAAGCTGTTCATAATTCTTATGATTGTAGTGAGGATGCTAAAAGATTAATATCTTTAGCCTATGAAGCTGGAGTCTGGTTTATGCAACTTTATGATGAGTGGGATTTTGAACCAGAGGGATTTAAGTTACCAGATGAAAAAATGATGACTTTTTTAGATAGTAATAGAAAATTTATAACAACTGATCCTTTTGGAACTCAAGATAAGAAAGCAGAGAAGAAAGTTTGGAAAGCAGTTAAGAAATCATTTAGAGATAAAGAGTGTTTGGCTTATTGGAAGTATCCTATCTTTTCTAAGCGTGGAGAAGATCGCAGTGAACCTGATGTCTTACTTGTTGATAAAGATCTAGGTTTAGTTGTATTAGAAGTTAATGAAGTAACTATAGATCAAATTAGTAGTATTAATGGTGGAGATTGGAGATATATAGACTTTACTAGAGATTATGGCTCTCCAATTAAAGAAGTTGAAGATCAATTATTTGCTTTATTAGGTTATTGTAATTCAGAACGAGAATTAAGAAGGAAAGTAACAGGAAGGTCAATTGTTACTCTACCAAATATTACTCGAAAAGAGTGGGAAAATAGCAATTTACCAGAAGTAAAAGAAGTTGGCCCGATTATTTTCGGGGATCAACTAGGAGAAAAAACTTTAGTAGAGGCGATTAATAAATGGAGACCAATGGCCGTAGGTCAGAAGTTAGATAATCAAAAGTGGAAGACATTAATTTCAGTTTTAACAGGTACAGTTCTATATCGACAGAAGGATAGTCATGATAATAAAGATAGACAGACTCGAGCTGGAGTAAAGAAAGAAATTAAAGAACAGTTACATAAGATTGATCTTAAGCAAGAGAATATTGGAAAGACTATTCCACCAGGTCCTCAACGAATAAGAGGGATAGCTGGATCAGGCAAGAGTGTATTGTTGGCCCAAAAGGCGGCACATATGCATTTAAAGAATCCTGACTGGAAGATAGCCTTAGTATTCTTTACTCGTAGTTTATATGATGCTACTATTCAGCAACTAGATAGGTGGATGAAAAGGTTTACTAATGGAGAACAAGGTTATGATTCCCAAAAAGATACAAATTTAGAAGTATTACATGCTTGGGGGTCTAAAAACCAGGCTGGATTTTATCGTAAGGTCTGTGAAGAACATGGAGTCAAAGCTTTAGGAGCTATGAATAATAAACTAGGTGATAGAGATCCTAATCAGAAGTTGATTATGGCAGCTAAAATATTTTTACAGGAAACTAGTAATATAAATCAGTTGTATGATGCTATTTTAATTGATGAAGCCCAAGATTTAGTGGCAGATGATAGTGATTTAAAGTATGAAGGTAAACAACCTTTCTTTTGGTTAGCTTATAAAGTCTTAAAAGAGGTTAGTGATGATTATCAGAGACGATTAATCTGGGCTTATGATGAAGCTCAAAGTTTAACTTCCTTAAATATTCCTACAGCTCCTGAGTTATTTGGCGATGATCCTAAGTTTAAAAGAATGGTTAGTGGATTTCATGATGGTGGGATTAGAAAAAGTGAAATTATGCATAAGTGTTATCGAACTCCTGGGCCAATATTAGTAGCAGCTCATGCTATTGGAATGGGCTTATTAAGAGAAGAAGGTATGTTAAGAGGTTTTACTAGACAAAAAGATTGGGAAAATGTAGGTTATGAAGTTAGAGAAGGTAGCTTTAGGCTAGGAAATGAAATTGTATTACATCGCCCTAAGAAGACTACTCCTAATCGGGTACCAGAGTTATGGGAGGATAAGACTATAGAGTTTAATAATTATAGAACTAGAGAAGAAGAGTTAGAAACCTTAGCCAAAAATTTAAAGAAGAATATCAAGCAAGAAGGTCTTAATCCTAGCCGTGATATATTAGTTATTGCTTTGGGAGAACATAGACCTGGTTATAAATTAAAGACTAAAACAGCTAAGCTTTTACAAAAACATGATATAGATATTTATATTCCTAAAGCAATAGATAAGAATGTAATCTATCCTAGGTATCCACAAGTAGATCCTAATAAATTTTGGCATCAGGATGCAGTAACAATTGCTAATATCTTTAGAGCTAAGGGTAATGAAGCATATCTAGTCTATGTAATTGGTTTAGACGAGATAGCTAAAAATGAAGCTGATGTTAGTTTGCGTAACCAGTTATTTGTAGCTTTAACTCGGGCCAAGGGTTGGGTTAAGATAAGTGGGATTGGTAATTACACTATGTATAAGGAGCTTAAAAATGTGATTGATAGTAAGAATACATTTGAATTTGAGTTTCAACGTCCAGTAGCCGATACAATTAGTAGTTAAAAATCTTGAATAATAAGCCATGAGTTTTAAAACTCATGGCTTATTATTATAATTTCTTAGAGGGGTTAGTCTTTTTATTTTAGCATATTACACAAAACACAACAGTTTAAATAATAGAAAACTATCAAAAACACGAATAATTAAATATTATATTGACATAATAAATTAAAACAAGTATAATAAACACAGAAGTTGAAAGGGTGATATAATGGATAAGATAAGAAATAAACTACAAGAAATAGGTTGTGATGAAATTAAGAAGAAGACTACTATTGAAGTAGAAGGTAAAGAGATTACTTATGATCTAGTAGGTTTGATTAATAAGCAGCCAGTAGTAGGGATCGATATAACAGAAGATAATAATGATACAAAGCAGATTGGGATTTTATCTATGTTAAGCCAGAGTGAGCAGATAAATTATTATGGAAGTTTTAATACTACTACTGAAGAATTTAACTGGTATCAACTGACTGAAGGAAACATATCTCAAATAGAGAAAGTGCCAGTATTACAAAAGGAGCAAGAGCTTAATCTAGAAGAAGTAAAGAAGTGGTATCAAGAGATCTTTCGCCTGTTTACTGCTAATAGTTCTTTAGGACATGATACTATTATAGAAGTACTTAAAGTTATACTAGTTAAGGTTGAACTTGATAATGGTAGATTAAATGCTTTAGAAGAAAATCTGACACTAGAAAATATTAAGTCAGCTTATCAAGAGATTATTGCAACTAGTGGCTATAATCTAACTCAAGAGGTTTCTGTAACTGATAAGGTATTAGCAGAGTTTGCAACCATTAATTTAGCTAAGTTTAGAAGAGAAGATCTATTAGCTGTATTTAATCAGGTTGTTTTTGATGCTTTAGGCAGTAAGCAAGGGCCAATCTTAACGCCTCAACCTCTCGTTAAGGCACTAGGAGAAATCTTTTCTCAGCAAGAAGGAGTAGAGACTATCTTTGATGGGTCAGCTAAAATGGGCCAACTTCTGACAGCCTGTAAAAGCAAACAGCCTCAGGCTAAGGTATGGGGGATGAATCGAGACTTGACTTTAACTGAGATAGCTAAATTAAGATCATTAATTTTAGAACAAGATAATCAGTTTTTAGAAGGCAGTAGTTTAGAGTTAGAGAGAGAGAAAATTGATCAGTTACCAACTGAATTTGATTTAATAGTTTCCAATCCTGAGTTTAGTAAGCCGATTAAAGATAAAGAACTGATCAAAGAGTATCAGATAACTGATAAGTCTAGAGCTAAAGCAGAAGAGTTATATATCAATCTCTATTTAGACTTACTTACTGCAGGAGGTTATTTAGCTATTATTCTTCCTGATGGAGTCTTGACTAATAATAGAGCCCAAAATATTAGGGAATTTATCTTAGATAAGTCAGTCTTAAAGGCTGTAATCAGTCTACCAGAAACTATCTTTCGGCCAGCTACTTCTGTTAGAACTAGTTTAGTTATTCTTAAGAAAAAAGAGACTTTGGCCCAAGAGCAACCAGAGGTCTTTATGGCGACACCAGAAGATAATCAAGCATTAGAAGAAGTAGTAGCTGACTTAGTAGAGTGGGGTGGATTGTTTTAATGGTTGCAGAGAATAGTTTCTTAGTTAACCCTGATCAAAAGGAGTTTATCGATAGACTTGATGCAGAATTTTATCATCCTAAGTACAGAAAAAATCCCTTTGTTAAAGACTTATTAGAACCCTTAGGTAGAGTAGCAGAGACTGTTAACCGAAAACCTGAACCAGGCCAAAGGTATCATTATATTGAGTTGAGTTCACTAGATAAAGAGACTAAAAGGATTAAAGAGGCAGAACAATTAGAGCTGTATGATTATCAAGACCTACCTTCTCGGGCCAAAACTATAGTCCAAGCAGGAGATATTCTAGTCTCTAAGTTAGGAGAGAAGATGATAACTGTAGTAGAGCAGAAGCATCAAGGTTCTGTAGCTACTAATGCCTTTATTGTTTTGCGACCTCAGGTGGATTTATCGTCAGAGGCCTTTGCTTTTATATTAGAGTTAGAACCAGTTAAAAAACAGTTAGAGAGATACTCTTATGGTCTACGACAGAGAATTACTAATCGTGATTTTAAGAAGATAAAGCTTCCTATTCCAAAGAGGATAGAAGATAGAAGAAGGTTAGAGAGTAGAGTGGACTATTATCTTGCAGAGAAGAAGAGAGTAGTAGAGGAGTATCAGAGTTTATTCTCTCAACTAGAAGATATACTGTTAGAAGAGTTATCAATTGAAGTTACTACAGAAGAAGATAGAGACTCTTTTCAAGTGCCTGGAGAGATGATAGAAGTTGCTAGTTTTGCCCCTAAGTTTTATAGTCCAGAGTATGTGGTAGTATTAAATCAGATTAAAGAGCATGATTATAAAAGTTATAGATTAAGAGAATTAGTAGAGCAAGTAGCAGTGGGGCGGCCTTTAAGAGCTTCTAAAGAAGGAGATACTAAGTATTTAACAAGTAAAAATATAGAGCAGTTAGAAATCGATCTATCTAAGCTTGCTTCTACAGAGGTAAGTGGTACTATTTCTTCTTTAGAGGAAGGAGATCTAGTAGTAGTTACAGCAGGTAGTAAATTAGGAACTACAGCTTTAGTCTCAGAAGAAGCTGCTGGAGTTACCTTTAATAATCATATTTATCGCTTGGTAACAACAGAAAGAATTGACCAGTTTTATCTAGCTGTTTATTTAAATAGTATATTAGGGGATAAGCAGTTTAAGCGATATATAGGAGGAGCAATGCATCAGAATATTAGTAAACAAGACCTGTCTAACCTAGAGATATTACTGCCTCCTAAAGAGATACAACAGAGAATAAGTAATAAGCTAAGAGAGGTTTATAAGCGGATCAAAGCTGGTTATCAACAATTAGAAGAAGAGAAGGAAGAAATAGAAGAAAAAGTAATTAGTATGTTGAGTAAGTGAAAATCTAATTAAATCGGGCTAGGAAGTTGGCCCGATTTTTTAGCACCTATTTTATAAAAACGCATAAAATTAAGTTTATAAAAACTAAGATAATTAAGTATTAATATTGACACAATGAATTAAAATTAGTATAATAAACACAAGAAATGAAGGGATAGTATGGTGAATTAGTTAATATTCAGAAGATAAAGTTATTAATATGTTGAATGGGTAAAAAATGGAGGGGTAAAATGTTAGCAGAAGATACAATTGAAGACGTATTAGAAGGTCAGGAGACTAGTGGACAGACTACTATCAAGAATCCTAATTTAGAAGTAGATTTAGGTAGCAAGAAGGTCTTTCAAAGAAAAAAAGAAAGACTAGATAAAGAATCAAATATAGTTGAAGAGATATCTAAACTTAATGAGCGAAGTTCATCAGCAGTAAAGTTTGTTAATTATACTTCGCATCCAATTAGAGTTGTAAATGAAGAAGGTGATCTTGTTTTAAGTTTGGAACCGGCTAAAAGGGCAGTTAGAGTGAAGACTAGAATGGAAGATGTAGTTGACGTTGCAGGAGTACCGATAGCAACTAAGACTACTCGTAGAGTAAATAAGCTACCCCCACCTAAACCAGGAGTATTGTATGTAGTCAGTGGCTACGTAAAGAATGTATTATCTCATCGAAGTGATTTAGTGGTGCCTGATATATCATCTAAATCAATAATTCGAGATGAGAATGGAGAAGTAGAAGCTGTTCGCAGATTAAGTAGATAAATAAAAGCCTAAAATAGAAACTGTAAGGAGGAGAGATTAATGGAAGAGATAATTGAAAGTATTAACTGGTCAGAAACTTCATTAAAAGAAGGTGCTAATTTAGTAGTTAAAGAGGTTTTAGGAGCTGATTTTGATTTATTAACAGCAATTGAGAATCCAAAATCAGAAAAATCTCAACAGGTATTTAGGGTAGCCAATCAAGTTATGTTTGATTATATGATTGATGAAGATTGGGAAATTATTAAGTCAATGCAACGAGAGATTGAAGAGGGAGATAAGAATCAACAACTTAGATATAAGTATATAGAACTAGGAGATTTTATGATTATTGCAAGAAAGGTTGAACCTTTTAGACCACGTAATCTAGAAGAGAGAAAAAAGGACTGGTATGTTTTAGGGTTCTGTACTTATCAAGACTTTCCTAAACTAGAAGAGATCTATCCTAGACTGAAAGAAGAACTTAAGGACTATCAGGACTCTGAATGGGATTTACGTTTAGAAGTTGTAGGTGGTTTATTGAAGAATAGATTTTTAATTGATGTAGAAACCAAAAAGTACTGGGCTGAAAAAGGTATTAGAGTAGAGACAGTTGGCTTTGATAAAGAGGGAGGCTGGAGAAGGAAGAGTCAAGTTGTTGGTAAGCAGATGGATGAATTAAATAAAGATGTAGCTAAGATAAAAGAGAAAGGCGGGCCAACTACTCTACATGAAGCACGACTGTTGAAAATGAAAGGACAGTTTAATGATAACTGGTTAGGACAACTAAATCCTTATTATGGAGAATAATATGTGGTTAGGAGAGTTTAACCAGTTTTATGAGTAGCAGATTAGATTGATTTCCATAAAGGAGTGTGTTAAGGATGGAGATGAATTATATAGATTATTCTGATAATCTATTTGAAACTGTAGTAGATAGCAGTAAGTCTAGGGTCTATGTCTTTAATAATTATGATAGTAAATTAGAAGCAGAGAATTATTATACCAGGCCTTTTTTAGCAGAAGAGAGTTCATTTTTATTGATGTCTGAATTTAAAGAAAGATTATTTCCTAGCGATAAACTACTTTTAAAAGAAGAAAAGTTAGTTATCATTTTTTATGAACTTTTAACTGAGGAAGATAAGAAGCAGTTAAAGATCAGTGGTTATAATGATGTAATTAATTTGGCCCATGACTTTTTTAATTTCTATAGAGAGTTAGCTGAATATAAGGTTGATGAGATTAAGGGACTGAAGGGCTGGCAGCAAGAGAAGTATCAGATTTTTGAGAGGCTACGCCAGAGGTATATAGCTAAGATGGAGCAGTTAGATTATACAGACAAAATATTAACTTATAATGAGGCTAATTTTAATTTAAAATTTCTTCAGAAATTTACCGAAGTAGTCTTTGTCAGTATTCTTAGTTTTACGCCATTAGAGAAAGAGATAATAGCTAAGTTACAAACAGCAGGTCATAGAGTGCAGCTTTATAATCAGATCAAACCAGAAGACTATGATGAAGAGACTTTGCAGTTAAAGTCAGTTACTCTACCTGACAAGTTAGAACAGGAGATAGAAATCTATCAGACTAATGAAGATTTATTGCAATTGGTAACTGCTCTTACTAAAGTAGATAGAGCTGAAGATGGTTATACTATCTTGGATGCTGATCTGCAGAATAGTAATTATCATAACTTATTATCTAGTGCTAAGGTTAACATAGATCAAGATATCAGTTTTACTAAGACTAGGCTGTATCGGTTTCTAGAAACTCTTTATAATCTATTACAGAATGCTAGTCTAAGTAATGGTGAGGTTAGATTGAAGTTAGAAGATCTAGTGGAGGCCAGTTATTTAAATAGCTTTAGAGATTACTATAATTTAGGTTGGAGTGAGTTGGATGGTCTTCAGCAGTTGGCCCAAGATGATTATGTCTATTTCTGTGAAGAATTAATTACTGACCAATTAACTTCCTTTAGAGCTATATTAAAGGAGATAGAAGAGTTAAGTCAATTAAGAACTTTAAATCAGTTTTGTAGTTATTTAGAAGATATCGAGATAGAAAAGTTGAATGATAGTCAGTATAGAGATGATCTCTCTACCTTTTTTAGTTCACTAGCAGAGTTACAGTCAATTGAAGAGTTGGAGGTTGTCAGCTCCTGGGATCAATATTTTACTAATAGTCCTCAAGGCTTATTCTTATTAATACTCAATTATTTAAAGTTTAAGCAGGTTAAAAAGGTAGGTACTGGTAATGAAGCTGATATTGAAGTTAGAGATTTATTGACTAGCAGTTTTGCTCAGCGGGATCAAATTATGCTGTTAAATCTAGCTGAAGGTAGAGTTCCCTTGGCCCAGGAAGCTAATTTTTTATTAACTGACAGCCAAAGGACTCAATTAGGTTTAAAAAGCTATCAGCAGCAGCGCTTGGAGATGAAGTATAAATTCTTTCGCCATCTATTAAGCTCTAAGCAAGTGGTAATCTTTGCCATTAAAGATCAAGCTAACAATATAGCTACTAGTTCTTTTGTCGAAGAGTTGAAACTAAAGTATAATCTAACTAGTAAAGAGCTAGAGGTTACTAGTCAAGATTATCCAGAAATTATGAAGAATATCTTTAATTCTAATTCTGACTTACTGGCTAGTAATTTCAATTTAACTACTGAGGATGGAGATAAATTAAAGATAATAGCCGATGATTTCTCCAATCAAGAACTATCAATGACTTACTATAAGTATTCTACTCTAAAGCGCTACTGTAGTTATAGATTTTATTTAGATCATATTGTTGGATTAGAAGAACAGGTAGAATTTAGTAAACAGATGAGTCCGAAGATCATAGGGATACTTGTTCATCAAACTTTTGCAGAACTAATTGATAAGCTAGAAGGTAAGATTAAGGCTAATGATCTTCGATTTGATAGAGCAGTAGTTAAAGAGATATTAACTAATAAAATAGAATTATTTGATCTGAAAATTCCTGATTATTATGAACAATACTATTTAGAAGTAATGTTTAAGTCGATTGAGGAATCTATTGAGTACTTCTTTAAGATGCTATCTAATAGAGTTGAAGGAACTATCACAGATATTACTACAGAATGGCAACCCTCTCAGAATGATAAGCGAAGTTTTATTGAAAATGAAGCATTTGATATTTGCTTAAATGGTAGAGTTGATTTAATTATTGAAACAGATAAAAGTAAGCAGATTATAGATTATAAGACTGGTAGTGGAAATACAGACCAGTTAGATTTTTATCACTTACTTTATGAATCGGATTTTGAAGTAGGAGAGATAATTAATAAGAGTATGTATAATGTAATGGAGAGAAAATTTGAAAGAACTTATCCTGGCTCTGAAGAGAAGTTTGCAGAAACATTAAAGGAAGTATTAGAAGAGCAGATTGTTAATAGTCTAGAGTATCAGACTGACTTTAAGTCACGGTGTAAGAGATGTAACTATCTTGATGTCTGTCAGGAGGGATTAAAGTGATTAATATTTTAAAAGCCAGTGCTGGAACAGGAAAGACATATCGATTATCTTTAGAGTATGTAGCAGCTTTATTAAATGGAGAAGATTTTGAAGAAATAGTAGTGATGACCTTTACTCGTAAGGCTACAGCTGAGATACGAGAGCGAATATTTGAGCATTTAGCTGATATCTTAGATCAAGGTAGTGCAAGTCAAGTTTTTCAAAATTTACAGGAAGTATATGATAGTATTGAATTAGACTTAAATCAGTTAGAGACAGTCTATAGAAAAATGCTACATAATAAGGATGAAATTAAAATTTATACTATAGATAGTTTTATTAATAGTATCTTTAAACAGGCTATAGCCCCCTATCTTGATATTTATTCCTATCAGATAGTGGATGGTGAACAAAACAAGGAAGTAATAGAGCGAGTATTTAAAGGTTTACTTGATAATCCATCAGATTTTAGACTAATGGAGCAGTTTCTACTTGATAATGTAGAGCGAGATATAGATAATTACCTTACCTTAATACAGCGATTGCTAAAGAATAGGTGGAAGTTATTATTGCTTGAGGAAGAGGAGCGATCTCAGCGGAAGATAGGTAATTTGGTAGCAGAATTTGAATCTGCTGTAGATACTTTAAAGGCTATTGCTGTAGAGAAAGGGAATGATTTTTCTGAAAAATACTTTAAAAAAGATTTTCGGCAGTATCTTGACCAGGAGGGTTTGACTAGTAAAAAGGATTATATTATTAAGAATTATAAGCAGTTTTTTAAAGATAAGTTTTGGAATGGTAATAAGACACGAGGCAAGAAAGTAGCTAGTTTACGACAGGATTTAGAGGTTAGGTATGATAACTTTAGACAACAGTTAGCTAATTACTTTTATAATCAAGAGCTGATCCCCTATGAAAGAGAATTATTTAAATTATCTCAGCGAGTATTTAAGATCTATGATAGAGTTAAATTTAAAGAGAAGCTATTTACGCATGCTGATATTAGCAACTATACATATCAGTACCTCTATTCTGAAGAATTAAATTTATTGGAAGGAGAAAGTGTTAGTGATTATTTTTTTGAGCTGTTAGGTAGTGAGGTAAATAACCTCTTAATTGATGAATTTCAGGATACCAGTATCTTACAGTGGAGAATACTACAACCTTTAGTAGCTGAATGTGAGAATGTAATAGCTGTTGGTGATGAAAAACAGTCTATCTATGGTTGGCGAGGAGGAGAGAAAGAGTTATTTGCTAATTTAGAAGAGATACTAAATGGAGATAGTGAATCACTGCAGACTTCATATCGGAGCCACAAAGAGATTATTGACTTTGTAAATCGCTTTTTTGAGGGGATTTATGGTAACTGGGATTATCAGGGGGTAAATCATCTATCTAACAAAGATGGAGGATATGTTGAGGTTTTATATGGTAATCAAGAGGCCAAGATTAATACTGATACTAAAGCCTTTAGCAAGCTCAGTGAGGAAGAGCAAGAACAACTGCATCAACTTAATCAGACAATAACTGCTGATTTAAAGGCTGAAATAGCTGAGACTATCAAAGAGAACTTCAATAATTATAATGAGCTAGGGATTTTGGCCCGGTCTAATAATGAACTAGCAGAGATTGCTGATCAGTTAGATAAGGAAGGGATTCCTTATATCTTAGAAAGTAAAGATAGTTTAATCGAACATCAAGCAGTAAAGCCACTTTATTTTTTATTGACTTATCTAACTTATAATGATTACTTGGCCCTTATTAAGTTTTTACGTAGTGAGTTAGTAGGTGTCAATAATGGCTTATTAAAGTATTTGCTTCAAAATAAAAGTAAGGTTATAGAGTATCTGGCTGGTAGAGATGTAGAATTAAGAGATACTGTTTTAACTGAAGTGTTAGCTACTATTAGAGATTTAAAAGAGTTAGATTTTAATTCATTAACTAACTATCTAGTAGAAGATTTAGGTTTGCTACAGTTATATCAAGATAATGCTAGTGCACTTAAGAATATTTATTATTTCTTTGCAGAGTTAAAGAAATTTGAATCTCTAGCTAAGTTTATGGCTTATATAGAAGAGAATAAAGACAGCACAGAACTAAAACAGGTGGGAGTGCAGAATGCTAATGCAGTGCAGCTGATGACGATTCATAAAGCTAAGGGACTTTCTTTTGAGACAGAATTCTTCTACTGGAATCCTAAGTCTTATAGCAGTAGAGGAGATAACTTAAAAATTTATCTAGACTTTGATGAGCAATTTGAGCAGGTTGAAGATTATCTCCTGACTAATTCGAGATATAGTCATCTCTTTGAGTATCTTGATTTAGATTTTCAAGAGCAAGAAGAGGAGAAGGCCTTTGTCGAAGAGATTAATAACGTTTATGTAGCACTGACCCGACCAGTGAGAAATTTATTTCTTTATATTAAGGCTCCCTGTCGTTATCAACGTACCTGGGCTACTAAGGAATGGCAAGGGAAGGATTATGAAATCTATGAAGATGCAATCTTAAGAGGAACTGGCCAAGAGTTACTGAAGGATTTGGCCCAGAAAAAGACTTTTGGTGAGTTAATAGTTAATGATCAGGGGCAGGATCAACGACATATTGAATTGCCTAATCTGCAGGAGTATTTTCAAGTAGAAGAGGTTAAGGAGCTAGATAATTCACAAGACTTACAGTTGAATATAGATAAAGAGGTTAAGAGGATTAAAGGATTAGCTGTTCATTATTATTTAGAGTATATTAAGTATGCTACAGTAGAGGAGAGAGAGTATGCCCAAAGTATGGTCTTAGCCAAGTATGGCAATATACTTGGCCCGGAGAGAATAAAAGAAGTCATTACTAGAGTAGAAAGATTGATTAGTAGCCACCAAGATTACTTTAGCCAGAGATGGGATGTCTATACTGAATATCAGTTAATGGCTGGAGATGAAAGTTATAGAATTGATAGGTTACTAGTAGATCAGCAGAAGCAGGAAGTTATGATAGTTGATTATAAGACAGGAAGTACACAAGAGCAAGAGCAATTAGATAACTATGCAGCTATAGTTGAGTCTAAGTTGACTGCTGATTATGAAGTTAGTGCTGAGTTTTTAGAAGTATAGGTGAAGATTAAAGTTAATCTATTTTATAGTTAGGGCATTGTTATTCTTTTAGCAGGTAATTAAATACAAGTCTAGAAAGGATAAGATAGGATTAATAAAATTGGATTGTATAAATAGGGAGTTGATTTATAGTGGGTACAATGACAGCACAAATTTTAGTAGGTAGAGCTCATCCAAATCATGGTGGGATTAATCCGAGCCATTATCTATTTTTATCAGAGGCTTTGACCTTAGTTCCTCAAAATATCTTTCCTGAGGAAGTAGAAGATCAGAGAAGGATAACTTGGATTCCTACTAGGGAAAATATATTAGAGGATGCTTTATTAATGATTGGCCTTTATGTCTTAGAAGATGAAAGATTACTTGAACTGGCTCATGAGTATTTTACTGACTTTTCAGCTGATAGGATAGAATTACATAATGATATTGATGAAGATAAGCTTGAAGAATTATATCAGGAGTGTCGTAAGTTAGATTATCAATACAAAATTGTAATTAATGACTTTGATGATGGTAGATTACATCATAAAGTATTAGAAGAGTATTCAATGGATGTTAATCTCTGTACTCCAGATTATAAGCGTTGGTATTCTAGGTGGCAAGATGAGGTTAGAACTGAAGGAACTTTGTAATAGAATCCTTACAAGATTAGAGGTGAAAAATATATTGATTAAAAGAGTCCAATTCTTTTAAGGATTGGTCTATATTTATGTTAACTTGAAATATTTTAAAATTTAGAAAGGTAATATTATATAATATATATAAATATAGTAAATAGAATAATTATATGATAGAGAATGGGAGGTAAAGGAATGAACAAACAGAAATGGGAAGAAGAAAAGAAAAAATATATTTCTATACTAGAGAATAGTAATGAAGTTATAGAATATGTATTAAAAATAAGTAATAAAGAAGCAATTATTAATCAAGAAACTTTAGATGAAATAAGAGGGTATTATGAAAAAAATAAATTTTATTTAGAGAAATTAGAGAAAGATATATTTGAATTGGCAATTGTAGGGCTTGAAAAAGCAGGAAAAAGTACTTTTTCTAATGCGTTGATATCCAATGATGTATTACCATCTAAATCTACTAGATGTACTTTTACTTCTACTCAATTAGAGTATGGTGATGATGAAGCAATAGTTGAATTTTATGATAGAGAAGAATTTAATCAGCTTTTTAGAGAAATGTTACATAATATTAAGTATGAAAATGCTGATCAGATTAATTTTGATACTTTAGAATTAAAAGAAGTAGAATTATATTTTGATAACTTACGTGAAACAGATCCAAATCTATATAAAGCTGTTGCAAGTAAAACTGAAGAGGATATTAAAGAAATTATTAAAGGTAAAGATCAAATAGCAAGATATTTAGATAAGAGACCACGTACTTTTAAAAATAAAGAGCTTAATTCAGAAGAATTAAGAGGTTTTATAACTGATAAGACAAAGTCCCGAGCTGTAAAGAAAGTAAAAATAAAATCTTCTAAATTAAATAGTATGAAGAATATAATTATTTATGATGTTCCGGGATTTGATTCACCTACTCAAGTACATGAAGAACAGACATTAGAAAAATTAAAAAATGCTGACGGGATTATTTTAATTACAGATGTTGGTGGTACTCCTAATTTAAGGGGAACTCAACTTAACTTATTAAATAGAGAAAGTGATTACGATGGAATTAAATTAAATGAGAAGTTATTTATATTCGGAAATAAGATAGATAACGTTAATGATGAAAAGGAAGCAAAAGAGAACATAGCAGCTTTAAGGTCTGATGCAGTTGATAAACATAAAATATTAAAAGAAGATAGATTCTTTGTTGGATCTGCTTATGCTTATTTAGAAAAACAAGGTATTTTATCTTCAATTGGCGCTGAAAAAGATTTAGTAAGATTAGGTTTAAGTGATAATATAGAAAAATTAAAAGAATCATTAGAAGATTATTATCGAACAGAGAGATTCGAAATCTTAAAGAAGAGAGTTAATAGAAATATAGAAGAGATTAAACAGATTTTTAATATAGTAATAAAAAATAATAAGAAAAACTTTGATATTGAAAATATAAATTATTTAAATCGAAAATTATTATTAAATTTTATAACAGAGTCTGAGAAAAAGATTAAAGATTTATTGTCTGATTTAAGAGATAGATTAAGATCAGATATTTTAAGTGAAAGATATTTTTCTGAAAAATTACAAGATTTGATTGATAAATCTTTTGTCCAGATAACTGAGGATCAAATAGAAGAAGTTAGAAAAAAGGAAAGTGATACTTCAACGGAAGAATTTCCTGCGACTGCTGTAAATTCTTCAGTTAGAAAAGAATTATATAAAGATTTTATGGAGAAATTTACTACAATAATAGTAGATTTAGCAGATGAAAAAGCTGAAGAAATTAATGATGAAATTGTAGAGTTATTTATGCAGGATATTTTTGATATGTCTCAGGAACATATATATTATGAAGAAGTTAAAGAAGAAGTAGAAAATTTGATTCAAAAATTAACCTTTGATGTTTCTTATGATAAAAGAAGTTTTATTCAATTAATAGAGAGATTCTCTGGAGATTTATTTGATATTTTAATTAAATATCCCTTTGGTACAGTAGATAGGTTTAATAAATTTAAAGAGGCTAAAGAAGACTTTTATAGTTTAGCTATGTATCATAGCGATAAAAATTCAAATAAGCCTTATTATATGCAACCATTAGTTAATACTATATTAGCTCATAAAAAGTCTGGTACTACTTTAAATAAAATAGAAAAGAGATTATTTGATGCGTTGGATCAAGTTTCTGCAACTTCTGGATTGTTTTCAGATAAAACAGATGAACGATTTATAAATAATGTAGCTAATGAATTAGAAGATGCAGGAATGGATTTAGATATTATTCTGAAAGATATAAGAGAAGATTTAGATGAAATTAACCAGGATGAATTTTCTGATCATAGGAAAGAAATAGCTAAAACTATTATAAAAAGAAAGTTAAATAACTATTTAAATGAAGAAAACTTTATTAGTGAAGGTACTTATTTAAAAGAGATAACTAAACAATTAACTCCTGCTCAGACTAAGGATGAAGTTTTACAAGAAATTAATACAGATATAAGTCATCTAAAAGAATTGCTAAAAGAAGCAGTTATTAATGCTATTTCTTTAGAAAAGCCTTTTGTTTCTACAGTTACTAAAAAGATATATAGGTTAATAGATAAAAGTGATGGAGAAGAATTTAGTGATTTTTATTCTAAATATACTAATAAAATTCTATATGATGAGTTTTCTGAGAATGAAAGAAAAGAAGCTATTTATAAAAATAGGAAGAAAATAATTAAAAAAATAAAAGAGGCTACTAGAAAACTGGAGGTATAGGAAATGAAGGTAGAAAGAATAAAAGGAAAAGAATATATTGAAGATTCTTCTATTATAAAGGATACTCTAGATAAGAAACGCAGGAGTAAAGAAGAGTATGTATTTATCTTACAAGATGATATGCCAATCTTTGAATTTATAGAACAACTAGATCTTTCTGGATACTATATGTATATTCTAAAAGTTGCTAAAGAAATTGAATTTGATTTTAAGGTTTCATTGAAGACAGATGAAGAGCAAGTATTAAAAGAAGATGTTGAGACATTAAGTGAAGTTATAGAAGAGGTAGATGAAGATAATTTGGAGCAGTATAAGTTAGTTTTATATACTGAAGATAAAGATGTAGTTAGTGATGTTATTCAGCAGTTAATTTACTTAGACTGTGATATTGATGTTTTATTAAAGGAAGAGGAAAGAGAAAGAAAACTGATTGAATATTTTAAAAGAGAATTTAACGAACTAGAGAAGGCTGTTAAGAACTCTAGATCTGAAATTGAAGAAATAGAAGTTGAAAGTATAGAACAAGAAAAAGAAAATATTATTAATATCTTAGCAAGTATTGAAACAAATCTAGATGAAGTGGTAAATAGAGATCTACGTATATCTGTAATGGCAACTAAAAAAGCTGGTAAAAGTATGGTTGTTAATTCATTTTTAGGAGAGGAATATGCTCCAACTAGTTTGGAATTACCTACTCCTAATACATGTATTTATAAGCAAGGGAAAGAAAATGAAATTACTTTAAGGTATAATGAAAAGGAAAAAAAGTTTAATACTCCTAAAAAGATAAAAAAGTTTATTCATAAGAAGTTTAAGGAAGCACAGAATGATCAAGAAAATGGATATGCTTTAGATGATATGGAAATTGAATATGAGAATAAAGATAAAGAGAATGTTTTTTCTAATTATACTATTATTGATACTCCTGGCCCAGATTTAGCAGGAACAGAACATAAAGATATTGCGTATAAATGGATTAAAAATTCTGATGTAGTATTATTTGTTGTAGATTATACTAAACATTTAACAGATAATGAAGAAGAATTCTTAAAGGACATTAAAAAAACCTTTGAAAGATATGATAAGTTCCATTCAATGATAATTGTAGTTAATAAGTTAGATCAAATGTATACTAGTGAAGAAAGCAAATCAGCTATTAGATTTTTAGATTATTTAAGGTCTAGATTGAAGGATTTAGGATATGAAGGGATAAGAATTTTAGGCACATCAGCATTACAGTATTTTTATGCATTGAAAGCTCCTCAACTTAAGGGGTGTGAGGGATTAGATACTGATGATAATAGGGAATTAATGGATAATTTAGATATGGCAATAGCTGATTATATTGGTCAAAAAGAAATGACATTGTTAGATTTTATAGAGGGACAACTTAGAAAACTGAAAAGATTTCATGGTATTAGAGATGCTACATTAGAAACATTAAAAAAAGAGAGTGGAATGATTAGGTTAAAAGAGTTTACTAACTATATTGCAACAGAAAAAGCTAATACCGAGTCATATAAGGCTTTAATGCGTAAAATAGATGAAAAATTTTCTGAATTAAAGAATAAATTATTAATCTCTCAATTACAGAAATTAGAAGATAAGAAAGAAGAATTAGAAGAGAAGATAGATAAATTAATTGAATTTTTTGAGGATAGAAAAAAAGCTATTCAAGAAAAAGTTAGTTTTCAGGAAATTAAGTCTGAAATTGAAGGTGATATAGAACGAACTAAAAATTTCGTTGCTGAAGAATTAAAGGATGGAGTAGAATTTATAGTTGAAGAAGAAATCAAGAAGATAAAAAAAGAAAACTCAGATAAGTTGCAACAAAGGAAGAAAGGTTATAATAAAGCAGATATTATTCCTTTTGATATGAAGATTATAGAGAATAGATTCAATAATGTTTTAGGTGAATTTGAAAAAGATTTAAATAGTGAATTAGATAAAAAAGAGAAAGAACTACAAGAAATCGATATTGAAATACAGAATAAAATAAAAGAATTTAATCAAGAATTGAAGAAAGAATATAATTTAGAAGAATTTGATATAGTTTTACCAAAGCTAGATGCTTCTTTTTCACGTCCAGATGTATTTCAAGATAAAATACCTTTTGACTCAAATAAATTAAATCAGAATTTAAGAGAAGCTATAGAAAAGAAAGATGGTTTCTTTGAATTTATAAAGAGAATCTTTAGAGGTGAAAAATGGGAAGTAAACCAAGATAAATTACGAGATAAAAAGAATGAGTTACTAGGTTACTATGGAGGAAAAGCAGATGCATATACGGAAGAAAAAACTGCTAAATTAAAAAATAACGTAACTATATCTTTAGAGAATTTAAAAGAAGATTTAAATAAACAGACCAATGAAATAGTAGAAGAGTATAAGCAGATATTTGAAAATATAAAACATGATTTAAGGTTATCAAAAAAAGAGATAGATGAAAAAGTTGAATTTTTACAAGAAGTTGAAGAGAAAATAAGTGAATTTGAAATATTATGGAATGATATTCGAATTCAAAAATAAGTTAGTATAGGGAGGGATAAAAATCATATTTTATCATATGGAATTAAGACGTGCTATAAAATTGTGTAAAGAAGATTTAAAAGGTTTATTGAACCAACTTGATTTATTAAATGAGAAACTAGATCTTAAGGATGATGATTATTTAGAAGAGTTATCTGTAAAAATAGAAAAAAAAGTGAAGGAACGTTTAGGTAATGAGAATATCATTATGGCATTACATAATATCTTAGGAGATATTAGAGAAAATAGAAGTTTTACATTAGGTGAAGCAATAGATGAAATTGTGGAGAATAAAGAGGAAATACTAAGAAAAGCAGAAGATTAATATTAGGAGTGGGTAAATAATAATGATTAATAGAGAAGTTTTATTATTAGTTTTTTTGTTGGGAATAGGAGGAGTTGCATTATATGTCTTTTTGGGAAAGAATAGAAAAGTTGAAAAAAAGGCTAATAGGGGGATCCATTCAGGAGGAACAGCAAAAAAAAATTATTCTAAAAAAGAATTAAAAGATATAATTGAAATTTTAGAACAGGTTAAAAAGATTAAAGATAAAATAAAGTAATAGTATTTTCTAATCTGAGGCCAATTTTTAAAGAGTTGGCCTTTTTTTAATGCTTATGTATTAGCTTAAAAAAGAAGAAAGTATATTAAATTCATCTTATAATATCAGTTGAATAATGATAGTTTTTAATTATATTAGGTAGGGAAATTCTTATTTGTATTGAAGTATGAATAGTAGTGTTAGTCTTTAAATAAAATCTTAATTTCGGTTATAATAATAGATGTAGTAATATTAAGTTACAAGGAAGTGATAGTGTATGAAGAAATATAGCACTAGAATTAAATCTACGGATTTTATGTATATAGAGTTCAAAAAGGTTGCTAGACTTAAGTTAGAAAATCCAAATTTAACTTCTAAAGAAATAAAGACTAGAGCAGTAGAAGATAATATATTTCAAGTTGATACCGTAAATAGAAGAAAGACTATTGCTAAAGCTATGATTAGAAGACTTAAAGTAGTAGATGAATATTTGCTTGAGCAATTAGCAAATGGAGTTCTTGATACCAGTAAGCAGATAACATTATATACCATTTTAAAAAATGACCGATTATTTTTTGAATTTATGAGAGAGGTATATAGAGAAAAGTATTTAATTAAAGATCCATATCTAACTGATAAAGACTTTAATATCTTCTTTCATAAAAAAAGTGAACAAAGTGAAAAAGTAGCTGGGTGGAAAGATTATACATATTATAAATTAAAGCAGACAATTGTTAGAATTTTATTTGAAGCTGGATTTATTAATCATCAGGATGAACGAAGAATAGTTAAGCCAATTATGAACCAAGAACTGATTGAACATTTAAATGAATTAGGAGATCAAGAATATGCAAAAGTAATGTTAGCTAAAATCAGATAACAAGGAGGGGTTGAATGTCTCGGATTCATGATCGTTTAGATGAGATATTGCCACGGATTCAGGAAGAAAGTTTTATGGAGGGAAAGGGATTAGGTAATGAAGTAGGATATTATGTATTTGACTATGAACCAGAAGATGAATTATTAGTTAGGGATCATGTACAATTTGTTAAAGAGAAAATGAATAATAAAGAAATATATCCTGATATTATAGAATTTAATCTGTATCATGTAATGTTAGATATATTAGAAGATAAAGGTTATTTAAGAAAAATAATGAAGATGGAAGAGAGTAGGGGAACTGATAAAGCTCTAAATGGACTTAAATCTAGTTTGCGATTAACCAGTAGTGGTAGTAATTCTTTGGTGAAATATATTACGGATAAGGTTTCTGATGATCAAATTGTATTTATAACTGGTGTTGGCCAAGCTTGGCCCGTAATTAGATCACATACTGTACTCAATAATTTACACCAAGTCTTAGATAGTGTGCCAGTAGTTATGTTCTTTCCTGGTGAGTATAGTGGTTCTGAATTAATTTTATTTGGAAAGATTAAAGATGATAATTACTATCGTGCTTTTAGATTGGTTGAGTAGAAGATAGAGGAGGGATTAGATGAATTTAAAAGAGATGTTTTATAAGGATATTGACCGTGATATTAAAGGTGTTATTAAGGTTGGTCAAGCCGATGAAGAAAATATGAAACAAGAGTTAGAAGAATATGTAGTGACTAATGAATTAGCAGATCACTTTTCTGAGTTTTATAATAATTATGAACAGGGGATTAATAGTTTAACTGATAAAATGGGTGTTTGGGTATCAGGATTCTTTGGCTCTGGTAAATCTCATTTTATTAAAATTTTATCTTATTTGTTAGAAAATAGACAAGTAGATAACAAACCTGCAGTTGAATTTTTTAATGATAAACATGTTGAGCAAGAACTACTAGCTCAAATGAAGGAAGCAGGCCAAGTTCCTACTGATGTAGTCTTATTTAATATTGATTCTAAAAGTTCTTCTGATAGCAAAGCTAATAAGGATGCAATAGTTAAAGTATTTATGAAGGTATTTAATGAAATGCAGGGCTTTTGTGGTAGTATTCCTTGGTTAGCTGATATGGAACGAAAACTTGTAGATAATGGTTTTTACGAAGATTTTAAAGCTGAATTTGAGAGTAATGTAGGTTTTAGTTGGGAAGAGAAAAGACAAGATGCTTACTTTGAAGCTGATGCAATTATTGAGGCTTTAGTTGCCACTACTGATATGAGTCAAAAGGCAGCAGAGAACTGGTATTATAATGCTGAAGATAATTATAGTTTAAGTGTGGAGCAGTTTGCTCAATATGTAAATCAATATATTGAAGAGCAAGCTGGTGACCATCATGTAGTATTTTTAGTAGATGAGATTGGTCAGTATATAGGTGATGATACAGGGTTGATGTTAAACTTACAGACTGTAGTAGAAGACTTGGGTACATATTGTGGAGGTAAAGCTTGGGTATTAGTTACTTCACAGCAGGATATGGATTCAATTACTGAAGTTAAAGGTAGTGATTTCTCTAAAATTCAAGGACGATTTGATACTAGATTAAGCCTATCTAGTGCTAATGTAGATGAAGTAATTAAGAAACGGATTTTAAGGAAGACTGACAGTGCTAGAGAAAGTTTGGAGTTACTATATAATGAGAATGAATCTATTTTAAAGAACTTAATTACTTTTTCTAGTGATACAGCTGAAATGAAAAACTATAGTAATGCTCAAGATTTTGCTCAAGTATATCCTTTTATTCCGTATCAATTTGATTTATTACAGAAGGTATTTGAGGAAGTCCGATTACATGGAGCTTCTGGTAAGCATTTGTCTGAGGGAGAGAGATCATTATTAAGTGCTTTTCAGGAATCTGCTCAAAAGTATGGTACAGATGAATTAGGTAGATTAGTTCCATTTTCAGCCTTTTATAATTCAATTGAAACTTTTTTAGATTCAACTATTAGTCGAGTAATTACTAAAGCTAAACAGAATAGTCGTTTAACAGAAGAGGATGTAGAAGTACTAAAGTTATTATTTATGATTCGCTATATTGATGAAGTTCCTTCAGACCTTGAAAATATAGCTACTTTAATGATTAGCAATATTGATGAAGATAAATTGGCTTTACAAGAAAGAATAGCTGAGTCATTAGATAGATTGGTTAGTGAGACTTTAATTCAAAAAAATGGGCCAGAATATATGTTCTTAACTAATGAAGAACAAGATGTAAATAGAGAGATTAAAGGTACTAGTATTGATGTTAAAAAGACAATAGAAAAAGTAGGAGAAATATTATTTGAAGATATTTATCCAGATAAAAGATATAGTTATTCTACAGAGTATAATTTTAGCTTTAATAAATTAGTTGATGATCAGGCTCGGGGGCGTCAAAAGAATGAAATTGGAGTTCAGGTTTTAACTCCTTATTCTCAATTTAATAGTGAAGAAGAATTAAAACTTAAGACTTCTGCAGATGATAAAGTAATTATTAAACTGCCTAGTGAAAGTAATTTAATGTCTGAAATTGAACAATCTTTAAAGCTAAGTACCTATTTGAAGAAGAAGAGTGGAACAGCTAAAAATGAAAGTATGGAAGATATCTTAACGGCTAAGAGTAGAGAATTAAGAGAAAGACAGAAGCGAATTAAGAAGTTACTTATGTCTGATCTGAAGAAGGCTGATTTTTATGTTAAAGGTGAAAAGATGAATTTGCAGACTAGTGACCCAGTAGAAAATATTAACCAGAGTTTTGAACGGTTAATTGATACTATCTATAATAAGCTTAATTTAATTGAAGAGTTTGTTAAAAGTAAACAAGGCTTACTTGATAAATTAGATAGTCAAGAAGTACAGATTAATTTTAGTGGTCAACAAGCTAATAGTATAGCTCTGGAAGAGGTTAGAACTTATATTGAGCGACAGAATGAACGTAACTTGAAGGTAACAATGAAGAAGTTAGTAGATAGATTCAGTTCTAAGCCCTATGGTTGGAAAGAATTTGATATTGCTGCTTTAGTAATTGATTTATTAAAGGCTCAAGAGATTGATTTATTATATAGTAGCCAAAATGTAAATTCTCAAACTAATAAGCTAATTAAATATTTAACTAGATCTAGACATAAAGAAAGATTAATTGTGCGGAAGAGAAGAAAAGTTGAACAACGATTAATCAATAAAGCCAAGAAGTTAGGTCGAGAAGTCTTTTATGAGTCAGGTCTGCCAACTGATGAAGACGGTTTGAAGGAAGAGCTACAGGATAGATTAATTTATAATGAGCGAAATGTTATTAGAGATCTATTAGATAATTATAAATCTAATCCAGCTAATGAATATGAAACATATCCTGGCCAAGATACTTTAGAAGAGGGAGATAGTCTATTAGAAGAATTAATGGAGATAAATGATTCTTTTGAGTTTTACAATACTTTAGCAGATAAAGAGGATCAATTATTAGATTATGAAGAAGAGGTTAGCAAAATTAAAGATTTCTTCAATAGTCAGCAGCAGAAGTATTATGATAGAGCCTTAAAGGCTTTAGATATATATGAACAAGATAAGAATTATGTTAATGATAAGGAACTTATCTCTATTGTAGAAGAATTACAAGAAATCTTAACTATGGAGACTCCATATAGTAGAATCCATGAGCTTTCTATTTTAAGAAATGAGTTTCAGGATGGATTAACGGCTTTATTAGAAAAGGAGACTACTCCAATTGCTGAAACCATAAACAACTGTCAGTATAGAGTTATTAAGGTCTTAGAAGGATATAATCTACAAGATGAATTTGAAGCAGAAGTAAAAGAAAAGTTTGCTGCTTTATTAGAGGAATTAAATCATGCTAATGACTTTACAGAGATCTTTTCTATGGAAACAAAGGCTAAGAAGTTAGAAGAGAAGTTTATTGCTCAAATAGATAGTAAAGTAGAAGAGCTAAGAAGAAAGCGAGAAGAGCAAGAAAATAATAGTCCTGAAGAAGATACTACTGATACTGGACAGACTAAAAAAATAGCTGAAGAAACTGATACTTATAAAGAGACTGTTGATGTCAAATTAAGTGATATTATAAAAGATAGAGTTTTTGTGAAGTCAGAGGAAGAAGTAGAAGAAGTGGTTGCTGAGATTAAAGATGAATTAAAGCGCCATATTAAGGATAATAAGCAAGTTAGACTAGGATAGTATCTAAAAACTGGAGGGATATGCTTTGGATAAGACAGCAATTAAGAATTTTGCCGTGCAGGCTAGAAATAAATTAATTGAACAAGTGGCTCACAAGGCCTATCAAGTTGGAATTACCGAGAATGAAATCAAAGAAGCATCAGCAAGTAGTAGTGACGCTTTGACTATTGGTGAGCGTCACTTGAATCAGAAAGAAGTTGAGCAGAGAAATGAGTTAATTGCTGAGATAGAAGAAAAAGATTATCAGCAGGTGATAGAGGAAGTAGCGTATACTTGGTTTAATCGTTTTGTAGCACTTAGATATATGGAAGTTAACGATTATCTACCGACAGGAGTTAGAGTCTTATCGTCAGTTAAAGGGGCCAAGGCTGACCCTGATATTATGCGAGAGGCTCTAAATGTAGATTTAGATATTGATCGAGAAGAGGTCTATCAGTATCAGGATGATAATGATCCTGATGGGTTATATAAGTATTTATTAATCCAACAGTGTAATGAACTACATCAGATTATGCCCTTTATTTTTGAAGAGATTAATGATTATACAGAACTGTTACTACCAGATAATCTACTGGCCGAAGGTTCAGTAATTGATGATCTAGTAACAGAGATAGAAGAAGAAGATTGGTTAGAGGGAGTAGAGATAATTGGCTGGTTGTATCAGTTTTATATTTCAGAGAAGAAGGATGAAGTCTTTGCTAGTAAGAGCAAAATTAGTAAGGAAGAGATACCAGCTGCTACTCAATTATTTACTCCTAAATGGATAGTTAAGTATATGGTAGAGAATTCTTTAGGGAGATATTGGTTAGAATCTAATCCTAATGAAGACCTACAAGAAGAATGGGAATACTACTTAGAAGAGGCAGAGCAGGAGCCAGAGGTTAAAGAAGAATTAGAAGAGATTAGAGATAGAGATGTTAGACCAGAAGAGATTAAAGTATTAGATCCTGCTTGTGGTAGTGGCCATATTCTAGTTTATGCTTTTGATGTCTTGTATGAAATCTATCAGTCAGTTGGTTATATGAGAAGTGATATTCCAAAGCTGATTCTTGAGAATAACTTGTATGGGTTAGATATAGATGACCGAGCAGCTCAACTAGCTTATTTTGCAGTAATGATGAAAGCAAGAGAAAAGAATAGAAGAATATTCAGAGATCCAGTAGAGTTAAATATTTGTGCTATTCAAGAAAGTAATACTATTGATAAGGCTGAACGAAAGATGATTGAACAGAGTGGAGCAGAAAATATTAGTTATTTGATAGATGTTTTTGAAGATGCTAAGGATTATGGTTCTATTTTAGATATTGAGTTCATTGATGATCAGGTTATTGAGGAAGAACTTGAGATGTTGAAAGATAAATTAGGGTTGTCATATACCAAGATTAAGGATAAGTTACAGAGCTTGATTAAACAGGCTCAGATAATGGGACAACAGTATGAAGTTGTAGTTACTAATCCACCATATATGGGTAATAGGAATATTAATTCTAAATTAAAAAAGTACTTAAAAAAGCATTTTAAAAATAGTAAAAAAGATTTATTTGCTGTATTTATGGAAAAATGTATTTCATTTACAAAAAGTAATGGGTTTTCTGCTATGATAACAATGCATTCTTGGATGTTTTTAAAAAGTTTTAGGAATTTAAGAAATAAGTTATTAAAAAATATTACAATTGAATCAATGGTACATTTAGGACCAAAAGCTTTTGAAGAAATAGGAGGAGAAGTTGTTCAAACAGTTTCTTTTATATTTAGAAATATTAATAAAAGAAAGTATAATGGTAAATATATTAGGCTGATTAAGTATAATACTGCCTCCAAAAAGCACCAAGAGTATTTTAATAAAGGTAATAAATATATATCCAAAATGAGTGACTTTGATAAGATACCAGATTTCCCTATTGCTTATTGGATTAGTAATTGTATTATAGAAATATTTGAATCTGGAATTCCTTTGTCTGAATTAGGAAAACCAAGAGAAGGAATTCATACTGGTGATACAAAACAATTTGTGAAGTGTTGGAGTGAAATAGATATTAACAAATTCTCTCTTTCGGAGAATAGTTATGAGACAATAAAAGAAAATAATGTGAAATGGATACCATATAATAAAGGTGGTAGCTTTAGAAAATGGTATGGAAATAATGAAATGGCAATTTGCTTCGATGAAGAGTCAAGAACACGAATGTCGAAATTAAAAAGTCATGTACGCCCAAGTGAAGATTTGTATTTTAAAAAGGGGATTACTTGGTCATTAATTAGTACTTCTAATTTTGGAGTAAGATGTTTTAAAGATGGAATGCTTTTTGACGTTTCATCGCATTCATTTTTTTGTGAAGAAAGTATGTATCTATTTTTTGCAGGGTTATTAAATACAAATATAGTTAATAACTTATTGAATATATTGAATCCAACTTTGAATTTTAGCTCTGGAGTAATAGGTAAAATACCAGTTATTAAAGATTATACTCAAGGTCAATTTAAAAATATAAATAATTTAGTAGAGAAAAACATCAAAATATCCAAAGCCGACTGGGATTCTTTTGAAACTTCTTGGGACTTCAAACGCCATCCACTACTAAAACATAAAAACGATACAACCAAAATTGAAGAAGCCTTCAATAACTGGCAAGAAGTAGCCGAAGATAGATTCTATCAACTCAAAGAAAACGAAGAGAAATTAAATGAAATCTTTATTGATATTTACGGTTTAGAAGATGAACTAGATCCTGAAGTAGCTGAAGAAGATATAACAGTCAGAAAGGCAGATAAAGAACGAGATATTAAATCCTTTGTTTCTTATGCAGTTGGCTGTATGCTAGGTAGATATTCTTTAGACGAAGAAGGTCTAGCCTATGCCGGCGGAGAATTTGATGAGAGTAAGTACCAAACTTTCAAACCTAATCAAGCAGGTATTATCCCTATCTGCAAGGATGAATACTTTGATGATGATATTGTAACTCGCTTTATCGAATTCTTGAAGGTAACTTTTGGTGAAGAGCACTTAGAAGAAAATCTAGAGTTTATTGCTGATGCTCTACCAGGGAGAAGAAAGAATCCACGAGATAGAATCAGAAGGTACTTTCTTACTAAGTCTAGATTCTATAAAGACCATACCAGAAAGTATAATAAACGACCAATCTATTGGTTATTCCAGTCTGATAGTCGAGGTAAAGCCTTTAATGCTTTAATGTATATGCACCGTTATGATAAAGGAACAGTATCGAAGATTCGAGTAGATTACTTACATGAATTACAGAAGAAGATGGAGGCCGAAAAGCTTCGTTTAGAGCGAACAGTAGAATCAGATGTATCTAGCCGAGAAAAAGGAAAAGCTAAAAAAAGAATCAGTAAACTAGAGAAGGATTTAGAAGAGTTAACAGAGTATGATAAGGAATTAAATCATATAGCCAATCAACAGATAGAGATTGATTTAGATGATGGTGTCAAAGAGAATTATCCTAAGTTTTCGGATATACTAGCAAATATGTAACCCTTTGTTACGGAGGTGTGATAGTTGGAGTTAGAACAGATAGAAAAGATACTAACTGAGAAATTTAATCAACCATTAACTGAAGAAAAGGATCGTCAGATTATCTTCTGGTATGATGCAGAAGGTGACTTTAAAGAAGATATAGATCGGCTACAAGTAGCTAACGCTAAGATTTGGAAGTTGACTGGAGATAATAAATTTGCTACTAAGTATCAACTAGAAGTTAAAGATCAAGAGTCTAATTACTTAGTCTATGCTAGTTATCCCCAACCTGATTACCGAGAGGACTGGTTATTGGATATCTCCTCTTATGCAGATGACTTTACTGCTGATAAAGTGACAGTCATTATGAAGGACTTTGGAGTTGAAGATCCTTCTTTGCGGCCAGTATTTAAGAAGTATAAGAAGTTTTTCAATAATAAACGACGTTATAATCGGCTACTTGATTATGATATTGAAGACTATACAGAACGAAAATTAGATACTGCTATTATCTCTGCTGTCTGTAAGTTGAAAGCAACTGACCTAGAAGAGGCAGTCAAGAAAGTATTAATGAATTCGCTAACTAATGATCAGAATAAATGGTTAACAAAGATTAAGAAGTTTGCTAATGAAGATAAATTCTGGGAGCTAATAGAAAATAAATATGGTTATTTAGCAGAAGATAAAGACTTAGCAGATTTAATGGCTTTATTAACAGTAACCAACCTAGAACATGATTTAAACGTTACTTTACCAGAAGAGTGGTCAGATTATCTATCCTATAAAGATAATAATTGTATTGTATTTATTGACCACTGGATGAATCACAGTAGCCAGGCTGAAGTTTATGATAACTTAAGTACAGAAATTGAAACTAAATTAAATTTGCAAGAGTATATCACTAACTGGGAACTAGAAGACTTCTTAGAATGTGATACTTTTAAATCTTTTGATACTGCTATTATTGATCGAATTGTTGATAACTTGTTAAATGATATTGATGACTTTAAGCGTTATCAAGATATCATCTCTTTACGGCGGACTAAACACTGGTATCCAGAATTTGAGGAAGTCTATGAAGCAATCTATTGGGCAGTAGAATTATTCAAACAAGCTAAAGAACAATCTATTAGGCAGATAAAAGCAACAGATTTCTTTAACAAGTATACTGAAAAATATTATTTATTTGACCAGGCCTATCGTAAATTCTATTCTACTTATGATCAGGCCAAGAATAAGAGTCTGTTACGAGAGTTAAGAGATAAAGTGGAAAATCTATATACTAACTCTTACTTACATGAATTATCTATCAACTGGTCTAATAGTGTTGACCAAGAACTAAAAGAGTCTTGGCCATTAGGCGGGATTACTCAACAGCAGGAGTTTTATCAAGAGTTTATAGCTGATAAAAGTGAACGTACTTTTGTAATTATCTCTGATGCTCTACGATATGAAGTTGCCCAAGAGTTTAGTCAAAAGCTTAATAATCGCTTAAAAGGAACTACTGAACTATATGCTATGCAGGGTAGTTTACCAAGCTATACTAAGCTAGGTATGGCCAGCCTACTACCTCATCAAGAGCTTAATATCAATCAGCAGGGGCAGATATCTGTAGATGGAATCAGCTCACAAGGACTGAAGAATCGGGAAAAAATATTAGCAGAAAAAGAGCCTGATTCAACTGTTATAACTTACGAAGAGTTAGTCGAATTGAGTCGGAGTGAGCTAAGAGAAAGAATGAAAGGGACTCAAGTAGTTTATATCTATCATAATGAGATAGATGCTAAAGGAGACCATGCTACTACAGAAAAAGAAGTCTTTTCTGCTGTAGAGAATACTTTTACCCAGTTAGATACTATTTTAAGGATTTTGAAGCATAGTTTAAGTGCTACTCATGTCTATATTACAGCTGATCATGGCTTTATTTATCGTCGCCGTGCTTTAGAGTCTAGTGATAAGACTGAGCGGTTAAAGTCAGATTTAATTGAGCGCAAAAGAAGATTTATTATTAGTGACCAGCAGGTAGAGCCTGATGGAACTTTAAGTGTTAATTTAGATTATATCTTTGGTGAGGATAGTAATCTACAGGCCCTTGTACCACGAGGAGTTAATAGATTTACTCTACAAGGGCCAGGTCAAAATTATGTCCATGGTGGAGCTGCACTTCAAGAGATAGTTATTCCTGTAGTCCAATTTAGAAATGATAGAAGTAAAGAAAGTGATAATGAAGTCAATAAAGTTGAGGTCAAATTAACTAGTATTACACGAGAACTTACTAATAATATTTCCTACCTTGATTTTTTCCAGACAGAAAAGGTAGCAGAGAAATTAATTCCTAGGCGCTTGAAGTTATATTTTACTGATGAATCTGGTGAAAAAATATCAAATGAAAATATTATTATAGCTGATAGTAATTCTTCTGAACCTAATCAAAGATCATTTAAAGAGAAATTTACTCTTAAGAATCGAGAGTATAGTAGAGAAGAAGATTATTATCTAGTGATGATTGACCAAGAAAATAATCAAGTCTATAAAGAGATTAAATTTTCTATTAACTTATTATAGTTTTTAGAGTTTGGCCCCTTCTAATAATAGGAGGGGCTATCTTATAGATATCTATTAGTTTTGCAGGATTTTTAAGGAATTAATTGAAATAAATAATAAAGAAGTTTATTAAATTATGGAGGGGAACGAAATGAAGAAATTAATCTGGACAATACTTTTTAGTATTATATTTATTATAACAACTTGGTTTTTTGTGGTATATCTTGAGTTTCCACCAGATATAATTGTACAAAGTATGTTTGTTATGATTGTAGGAGTTACTTTAATTACAGGAGGAAGATTATATTTCAATTTACATAAGAAACAAAAACAGATTACAGAAGCAATTAAATTTTTAAAAGAATTTAAGGCTGATAAAGATAATAATTCAATTACACATAATGATTTTATAAAGCTTGATAATTATTTTCAAGATAAAGAAGAATTAAAGAACACTTGGGAACAATATAAAGATACTATCAGAAGAATTAAGGACGATGCTATTGGAGAACAGAAGAACAATTATTTTGCTACTATTGAAGCAGATTATTTTTTCGATGAGGCATTTATAACTAACAAAATTAATATCAAGTTATTTAATTATATTCCACAGTTATTAATTGCTTTAGGTATTTTTGGAACATTCTTAGGGTTAGTACAAGGATTAGAAGGCTTAAAAATAGGAAATGCTTCTCAAACACAGAATAGTATTAAAAATTTGATTAGTGGAGTAAATCTATCTTTTTTGACTAGTTTATATGGAATTGCTTATTCTATTTTAGTTACTTTCTTTCAAAAATTATTTATTGGTGATATTGTTACAGAATTAAACTCTTTAGCTAGTCAATTTGATTTAATTTTCCCTAAAAATACTCAAGAGGATGGAGTTAAAGAGCTATATAATGAACTAGAAAAACAGACTGCTTCGATGGAAAGTATGGCAACAGATTTTGCAGAAGTAGTTGATCAAAAAATAAGTGCTACTTTGGAAGAAAACTTAGGGCCAACATTAGAAAAACTGGGAGAGTCGGCAGAAAGATTGGCAGATATATCTGAAAATACTAATCAAAATGCTATTGAGAAATTAGTAGAAAATACTGGAGAAATAATTAGTGATGCCACGCAAGATGAAATAAGTAAGTTGACTAACTCTTTAAGCGATGTTACTGCCCAAAATGAAGCATTATTCAATAATTTTGCTGCCTCAATTTCTAAGGTAGAAATGATGATAGATAATCAACAACAAGTTATTGAACAGACTAATAATTCAGCAACAAATGTAAAGAAAACCAATGAAAATGTGATGCATATAGTAGGTGAATTAGAAAAATCAATAGAAAAAATGAATAATTTCTCTACTACTCAAGAATCAACGATTGAGAGTTTTGGGCAAATAATGACTGATATTAAGGGTTATATAGAACACCAAAGCAAATCTAATCAATTAATTGCAGCCACTTTAGAAGATAATTATAAAATGGCTGAACAACAAAAAGAATTAAATAGAGATCTCAATCAAGCAACTAGTAACCTAAAGGTAGTAAGTAAGACTTTAAATCCAATTTTAAATAGTTTAGAAGATAATATGACTGAGTTTGATGAACTATCTAAAAATATAAATAATCGTTTAGTAAATTCTATTTCAGATCTAGAAAACCATTATCAACATATTAATACATCAGTTGCTAGTACCATAGATGATTTAGATGGTACGGTAGAACAATTAGAAGATAATGTACTTGGTTATTTAGATAATATCAATCAAAACTATGACCATATTTCAAAGCAATTAAATCAGTTTGGTCAGCAAAGCAATCAATTAATTGAATCACTGAAGAACTTCTCCTCTACTCAACAGCAAGCTCATGATTTATGGAAGTCATATAAAGATAGCTTTGATAATTTAAATCAAGAACTTGAAGAAGGGGTTGTAGAGTATACTAGTAATGTTCGAAGTGGAGTTAATAACATTTTAGGAGACTATGATAGCCATATTGAAAATGTTTTAGAGAACTTTAATGCTACTATTAATCAATTTACTGATACCCTTGAAGAATTAAATGATATGCTTTATGAGTTAGAGAAAGTTAGTAAGGAGCGAACTAGATAATGTTTAATAAGCCGATTAAAAAAAAGAAAACAACAAAAGATGAAGAAATTGATTATTGGCTATCATATAGTGATTTAATGGCTAGTATTTTAATTATATTTATTTTATTGTTTACTTATAAGATATTAGATTATAATCAAACTCTAGAAAAGAAAGAAAATAAGATAAAAGAATTAACTAAGTTACGACAAATGGTAATTACTAAACTGGTTGAAGAGTTTGGTAATGAGATTCAAATTGATCCTAAAACTGGTGTAATTAAATTAAAAAGTAATATATTATTTGATTATGACCAAAGTAATTTAAAACCTAAAGGAAAAGAGTTTTTACAAAAATTTGTGCCACGTTATCTAAAAGTTTTGTTGGGAGATAAACAAATCAAAAAGAATATATCTAGAATTGTAATAGAAGGTCATACTGATAATCAAGGTAGTTATTTATATAATTTAGAGTTAAGTCAAGCTCGAGCCTTTAATGTAGTCAAGTATATTTATAGTGATAATGTTCAGAGTAAATATAAGGATGATTTAGAAGATTTTGTAGCAGCAATTGGTAGAAGTGAAATGGACTTAATAAAGGATAAAGCAGGCAATGTTATTAAGGATAAAAGTCGTCGAGTGGAATTTAAATTTGAATTAAAAAATGAAAAAATACTTAAAGAAATTTTACATGAAGTTAAGAAATAAGTGAGGTGTAACTATAGTGGCTAAATCAAAATATACATTGCCTAAATTTAAATTCTATAAACCACAGAAGTTAGAACGTACAGCTAAGAGAATAGAACAAGAAACTGATAAACGGTTGACGGCAACAGGTGTTTCTAAAAATCGATATGAGAGAACATTAGGTCATCTACGAGAAAATCGCAATTTGAGGCAAAGACACTATAAAATTCTTGCTTATTACTTATCCAGTTTAAAAGAAGATTATCCAAAATTATATAATCTTTTTATTTCTAAAGCTCAAGATTTCTTTAGTGGTCCAGGAAGATATTATTATCATTTAAAAGCATTATTGAGTAGTTATTATCAAGAATTTAAGGATAAAGAATTATATAATTTGATTAATTTAGTAATTAAAAATAATAACAAATGGAAATCAGAGATGGAATTTGTTAAAAATTTATTATATAAATCTAATAATGCTAATGAGTTTTTCTTTAAAATTGTTAGCAAAGTTAATGATTGTCGGTCATTAACTGATATAGAAGAATTAAAATCTAAGTTACTAATGAATAATAACAATAATTTATTAAAGCAATCTTTATCTTATTATTGGTTACAGATATTAGATAATGGAGTAAGAAATATTAATAATGATTTATGTATTCAAATAATCAAAGATTATATACCATTGGAAAAAAAGAAGAAACTCTTTGAAAAGGTCTTATTAGACAACAAAGATATTAATAATTTTGATAGTATCGGCAATATATTTGAGAGATGGTTAAAGTTAATAGGTAATACTTTAGGTGGACCTTATGGGAGTAATAGTGCTAAATGGGCTAATATTGACCAAGAAGCTCGTGATTTATTTAAACGTTGGAAGGCACATAAAAATATAATTGTAACTTTTGGTGAAATTTCTGGAGACCAACGGAGATTAGATTTTTGGAAACAGTACTCTGATTATTTTTATCGAGTAGAATACTTTGAGAAATATGACCAAGCAATATTGATGGAATCAAGTAATCATATCTTTATTGAATTTGCTGGTGGTGGAGCTTTATATATGTATAATAAAGATTATTTAACCATTCAAAATTTAATAGATAAAGAATGTGGTTACTCTAATACGAAGATGGTAAGTGAGGTATTAAAGGATACACAAGAAGAAGAATGTACAGAAAGATTGGAACATAGGGATAATTATCGTGGATATAAGAAATGGGAGCCAAGATTTTTTGATAGATTTTCAACGCATGGATATGTAAAAAAGAGTTCCCGTAAGAAATAAAATTAATCTAGATATCAAAGTAAAGAAATATCTGTAAATGATATTGTCAAAAACTTGAGTTTGTGAGGTGGATTATAATGGCTCTTAGAGATATAATTCGTGACTTTCTTAATTTTAATTCAGAAGAAAAACAAGAATTTGTAGTAAATTATTCTGATGATAAGTGCATAAAAATATTTTTGCATGAAAATAATCAAAAAATTGAAATTGATCCTGAAAGTGATAATATCTTCACTTTACTTAGTATGACTAATCTAGAATTAGCTCAAGATAATAGTTATTTAAAAATTGATTATGATCAAATATATGATTTGTATTTTGCTGATGGAGATCTTATAGATGATTATAAAATGTTAGGTTTACCTGATTTATATCAAGGTTATATTAAAGTTGATAATGTAGGTAATTTTATTCAAGATGAGGAAGTAAAGTATTCTTTTTATTTTGAAGATAGTAAAGCCAATTATGATATTTGTATTTATAAAAATAATATAGTCCAGTATAACCAAGAGTATAGAGTATTACAACCAGATATTTATGAGTTGATAACTAGCATTAGAGATTATAATAAAAAACAAAATAATTATGGCGATATGATGAAACAATTTGAAGTTTTCGGAAAGATTAAGGACTATGCAGATGAAAATAATATTTTATTAAATTCTAGACTAAGTAATGAAGAAAAACCAATTATAGTAGATGAAATAACTATAGATTTTGATAAAAAGGAAGATGGATTAGAAATATATCCTAAAATTGAAGATAAAGATGATAGCTTTAATCAAGACTTAGTCGATAAGTTTGATAGAGGAGATCAAGTTAGAAATTTTTATAATGTAGATGATGATGGAATAAAGAGAAAAGTAATCTTTAAAAATAAGGATTCGGCAAAAAAGATTAAGGAAAACCGCTCTTTATCTGGAGAAGATGAACTAAAATTTTATAAGGGTGAGAATGAACTATGGGAAGATGAAAATTTAGATTTATCTAACTTTGGCCCGCGAGTTAGAGGTTTTGGTTATCTAAATTATCGTGCTAATGCTATCTCTGATAGACAGGAGAGGGATGATAGTTGGTTTGATGCAGAAGTTGAAACAGAAATTCCAAAGGTATATTCTCAGTCTGGAGATTCTTTTAAATTAAAATATAAAGATAGAGAGAAGATGGCAGATAAGTTAAGAAAACTTAAAGAAGATTCTCTTGAGGTAATTGATGTAGGGTTTACTGATAATGAAGGAAAAAAATATAATATGGTATTAAATGAGGACCAATTAAAAGCTGAAATAAATAAGATAAATCAAGCTACAATCAATATAGATAAGATTAAAAATATTGAAACTGTCAAGAATATTAAAGAATTAGTTAAAGAGCAAGAAGATAAAGAAGTCATAAAATTTGATGGTAGGTTTATAAGGTTTTTTAGTTTAGAATATTTAGAAGATCACTTAACAAAATTAGAAAAACGAAAACAAAGAAAAGAAGAGAAAAAAATCGATCAAGAAGATGAAGACGATAATAAAGAAATGACTACCATTATTGAAGATAATCTAGAAAAGAAAGACATTAGTATTAATCCTAATATTAAAGATGAAGAAAAGAATTTAGAAGTTCCTAGTATTTTAGAAGCAGATCTATATCCACATCAGAAAGTTGGTGTTAGAAAGCTTCAATTTTTGTATAAAAATGATAAAGTGAATGGATTACTATTGGCTGATGACATGGGTTTGGGAAAGACTCTACAGTTATTAACCTTTATTGCTTGGATTAAAGAAAAGGATGAATTAAATAGAAGCCTAGTAGTAGCTCCTACAACTTTAATTAATGATTGGGATAATAATAGTACTAACAACCCAGGTGAAATACAAAAGTTTTTTCCAAATGACTTTTTTAATACTTATAAGATTAGGGGAAGAATTGATGATAAAGAAGTAAATAAAATAAAACAATCAGATATAGTATTTACTTCCTATAATTCATTAAGAATTAATAATATAAAGTTAGGACAGATTCATTGGAATGTAATGGTTTGTGATGAAGCTCAAAAAGTGAAGAATGCTACAACTCAAACTAGTGTTGCTGTGAAAGCTCAAAATGCTGATTTTAAGATTGCTTGTACTGCTACTCCTATTGAGAATAATCTATTAGATCTATGGAATATTATGGATTATGCTGTGCCAGGAATCTTAAATGCTAGAACAGAATTTAAGAGAAAGTATGTTAATAAATTATCTAAATTAGGAAAAGATGAAAACGAGCAAAGAAAAAGATTAAATAATGAATTAACAGATAAAATTGATCAGAATTTTCTGAGAAGAAATAAGAAAGGAGAATTAGATGATTTACCTAAAAAGAAAATAAAAGTGTATGGTATTCCAGCTAACCAGAATGAACTTAATAAGATTAGGGAGTTGAATCAACTAAGGCAACAAGGTGAAAATCATCTACCTCTAATTCAAAAATTAGTAGCACTGTGTAGTCATATAAGTCTTATCGATAAAGATGTTACTGATAATAGTATTTCAGATTTAATAGAAATGTCATCTAAATTAAAAAAGATAAAAGCTATTCTCGATCCAATTAAGAAAAAGAATGAAAAAGTGTTAATTTTTACTGTATTTAAGAAGATGCAGAAAATATTGATTGAAACTATAAACTATTGGTATGGTTTTGCTCCTAGTGTTTTAAATGGAGATATAGCTCAAAATAAAAGACAAAGAGTACTAGATAATTTTAGGAAGAGTGAAGGATTTAATGTAATAATATTATCTCCTGAAGTTGCTGGAGTTGGCATTGATTTAGTAGAAGCAAATCATGTTATTCATTATACTAGATTATGGAATCCGGCTAAAGAAGACCAGGCTACTGATAGAGCATATAGAATTGGTCAGAAAAAGGATGTATCTGTTTATTATCCTATTTTAACTCTAGATAGAGAATATAATTATAAATTTGAGTCAGAAGTTGAGTATATAAATAGATGTTTAACAGAGAATGTTAAAGGAAAAAGTCCAGAAGAAAAGTTGAATAAATTGTTAGTAAATAAAAAGAATCTATTACTTAACTTCTTTTTTGCTGCTGGTGATTCAACTATTGATTGGAATTCAATAGCTGATGAAAATGAAATGGAGCAAGTAGATTATATTAATATTGGGAATGTTTCTGAGTTAGTTGGCCCTTATGAATTTGAAATTTTAGTTGCTAAATTATATGAGCATAAAGGATATAAAGTTTATCCTACTATCAGAGTTGGAGATAACGGTGTTGATGTAGTAGCTATTAAAAATAAAAAAATAACTTTGATTCAATGTAAGCAACTAAAAAAGAATAAACTTTCAGGAAAAGCAATTAATGAAGTATATGGAGGTAGAAATCTTTATTCTAATAGTTTAAATAAAGAAGTAGAGGAGTTAGTTGTAGTTACAACTGCAGATGATATCACTAGCCAAGGTGAAAATTTAGCTAAACAAAATAATGTTAATGTTATCTTAAAACAAGAGTTAGCTAATAAATTAGTAAAGGATCAGGTTTATTATTCTGAAATAGATATAGCAAGAGAAGAGAGATATTCAATTGAAAAATTAAAAAGGATATTGTAAAAGATAATTATTTTGCTCACTGAATATTATTGTATCTAATAAGAAATTAGAAAAAGAAGATTAATTATAAAAAAGGTATATATAATTGGTGAATGATTTTTATTTAGAGTTTTGATTAAGCCTGATAAAGCTTTAGAGATAGGTTATGGTTTAGAATTAGTACAAGAGACTTTAACTGGGCTTGAAGAGGAAATAAATGTTGAAGTTTCTCGATTAAATAAAGAAAAAGAATTTACTAAAGCTAAAGAATATATAGATAAGTTAGAAGAAATCGAGTTTTATAAATCTCAAACAGATAAATTAGTTAAGTACATGATGGTAGTTATGGTTTTTCTTTGCATGGAACAGGGAAGAAGCTAACAACTTGGAAAGAAATGTTGCAAGAAACTTTTTTAAGTTTTATAACTGATAGTAGTTTGCAAGGGCGAAAAAGAAAGTACTTTGCTTATAGTGATAAAAATATGGTAAGTCCAGTTAGAGTAAAATCAGGAGATGCCGAAGTTTGTGTTGAAACTAATTTAAGTGCTAATGCTACAAGTAATTTGATTAAAAAGATGATTGCTAAGTATGAAATAGATAAAGAAAACTATCATGTTTATTATAAAGCAGATTATTCTGATTTACATAAATAAGTTAATGGAATAGAAGATATAGATTTTTTAGCTTTTGTTCTGTCAGTTAAAGTTTAGGTATATAGTATTATTTCGAATTAACCGGGCCAACTTTTGGCCCTTCTTCATTTACTGCACTAAAGAAGGTGGTATCTTATGAACAAAGAATTTCACTATTATATTACTTATTTAGTTGCTGCTAAAGCTGGTTTTGAACCTAAGAAAGCATCTACTTTATATTCAAAGTAGATGATGATTTTCCATTAATTCGGTAACTTCCCCCTAACTTGATGAATAGACTATAAAGAATATATCTCTTTAAGAGAGGGGGGTATTATGAAAAATAGAGATTATAAGTATAGTTATTTACCAGTTAAGATTAAGACCTCACGTTTAATCAGACCTAAGTTAGAAGTATTATATCCTAAGGTAGTAGGAATGAAGGATTTATCTATTCAGCGCAAAATAAATAAAGATATCTATAGTTTAGTTCAAGAGATGATTAGAGATCAGGGCTATTATGAAAATCCTATGACTGTAATTGATGCTACTTATCAGATTAAAAATAACCAAAATAGAGTTTTAAGCCTATCTTTAATTAATTACGCTTATGCTGGTGGTGCTCATGGTTTAACAATAGTTAAGTCCTTAACCTTTGATCTAAATACAGGGAAAAGCTATCAATTAAAAGAACTTTTTAAAGCAGATAGTAATTATCAAGAACGGCTATCTCAGATTATTGCTAAGGATATTGTAGATCGCGATATTCCTATTTTAGAAGAATTTGAAGGGATTAGAGAAGATCAGGATTATTATGTAGCTGATAATACATTAGTAATTTATTTTCAATTATATGAAATTACTCCTTATTTTTATGGACTACCGTGTTTTCCAATTTCAGTTTATGAAATAAAGGATATTATAGATGATAGTAGTCCTTTAGGGATGATATTAAGATGTTTTTAAAGTAATTGTAGTAGAATTTATTTTGTACCGGGCTGGGAAGTTGGCCCGGTATCTGTTTATGTAAAATAAAAAGTATGTTATAATTAAATTGAAGCAGTTTTTACACAAAGGAGAGTCGATATGGAGATAATAAAGAATCCCCATGATAAATTCTTTAAAGAAACAATGACCGACTTAGAAGTAGCAAAAGATTTTATGAATAATTATCTTCCCCCAGAGATATTGGATTTGATAAACTTAGATGATATTGAACTAGAGAAGGATAGTTTTATTGAAAAGGAACTAGAAGAAGTATTTTCAGATATACTATATAAAGTTAGCTTAAATAATAAGGATGCTTATATATATCTACTATTTGAACATAAGAGCTATACCTATAAGAAGATAAGTATTCAGTTACTAAAGTATGTAATAAAGATCTGGGAACTAAAATTAAAGCAGACAGAAAGAGAAGAATTGCCATTAGTCATCCCTATGGTCTTCTATCATGGTAGGCAGGAATGGAACGTTGGTTTAAATTTATCTAGTTTACTAGCAGAGATTCCAGAGGAATTAGAAAAATATATTCCTAATTTCGAGTATTTGTTATATGACTTATCGCCATATAGTGAAAGAGGAGATTAAAGGAACAGCCAAGGCAAGAGTATTTTTAGAAATAATTAGGGCAATATTTAGTGATGACTTTAAGGAAAGGTTTAAAGAAGCACTATTAGTTTTAGATAAATTAGAGGAAAAAGAAACTGGTTTAGAGTATTTCGAAACGGTGGTTAAGTATATTATGAGTGCTAAGGATGATTTAACTGAGGAGGAGCTAGAAGAGGTAGCAAAAGAAATTTCTACTGAAAGGAGTGAAAAGATTATGACTATTGCTGAGAAGTTACGAGAAGAAGGCAAAAAGGAAGGTAAGAGAGAAGGGAAATTGGAAACAGCTAAAAATTTATTAGAGATGAATATGGATATTAAACAGATAGCTAAAGCAACACAGCTATCAGAAGAAAAAATTAAGGAAATAAAAGAGAAGACACATCATTAAATTTATTTTGTACCGGGCCAAGCTTGGCTCGGTATTTTTGTGTGCTCTGTATTCTATGATGATAGTAGGTGTAAGTCCTGCCTATTCTGGAAGAATGGATAATATGGTTGAGATATTGTGGCACTCACAGACGAAATGGATGAGCAAACGGAGAAAACAAACGTCAACCTAAGTTAATAAAGAACAGAATATGAAGCCAACAGTAACAGGGTGTTCATCGTGAGATGTAATCTGAAGAGTTTGAGGCGAAAAATCAGTCCGGAACAATATGTGAACCGAAGGTGGCATTCATTAGTGACGATCTACCAAAAAGCTGGAGAAGTCCAAAGCTGACTTACAGACCATTGGAGTATGTTAGACTAATGAGTGTGATTATGGTCGGAATGATTGGAATATAGCATAGGTGACCAGAGGATGCTCTAATATGGTCTTTATAGAAATCTATAAAGATAAGTGATGATATAACCTGAATAGGGAAAGTCAAAGCGATGAAATATTAGAGTTCAGAAGCTATCATAGTAGTGAAAAAAATCAATGAAAGTTGATTACAGTGAAGGATAGCCAGGTTATTGAAGTTTAGAATTGAGTGTTGATGGTATTTAAATCAAAATGGTTTAAACATTGTTAAAGACAATAAGTCTTAAAAGAAATAGCGGACAGAAAATCATAACTGGAAGCGTGATGAATTTAAGAAAAACCATGACCTAAGTAGTAGTAAACTAAGAGGTGCGATTGGCGAGAGCTTAGAAGACGTGCTTAGGAATGCTACGAATATAGGGGTTTAGATATTAAGACAGGATAGGAAGAACTGGTAAGTCGTGAGGTAGGATAGGTGGAAAAAAATTAGTTCGCTATATAGTATAAAAGATTTAGTGACTAAGAAAAGACATTTACATTGTGCAGCTCAGAAAGTTTTGAATAATGGTGGTTGTGGAGGGATTGACGGTGTAGAAGTTGAAGAATTTAGAGAAAATTACACTAAGAATATGAGTGCTTTATATCGCCAGTTAACAGAAGATAGATATGAGCCACAACCAGTTCTAAGAACGTATATCTCAAAAGGAAATGGAGAACAAAGACCACTAGGTATTCCAGTAATTAAAGACCGAATTGCCCAACAAGCAGTGAAACAGATTCTAGAGATACACTTTGAAGAAATATTCTGCGACTGTTCTTATGGTTTTAGACCTAATAGGTCAACCGAAGATGCAATTAAGAAAGTAGAAGAATATAAAGAACAAGGTTATAATTGGGTATTAGACGCAGATGTCAAATCTTACTTTGATACAATAGACCATGAAATTTTAATGGAGCTGATAGCAGAGGAAGTAAGTGATGGTTGGATATTAGATATTATTAGGTCGTGGCTTACTATAGGTGTCATGACTGAGAAAGGAAGAGAAGAAACAATGGAGGGAACTCCACAAGGAGGCGTAATTTCTCCACTTTTAGCAAATATCTACCTACATCACTTTGATAAGAAAATGACGTGTCGAGGATATAAGATAGTTAGATTTGCAGATGACTTTATAATTATGGCTAAGAGTAAAGCTAAAGCAGAACGTGCTTTGGAAGTAACTCGCCAGATTATAGAAAATGAATTAAACTTAAGACTACATCCTCGGAAAACAGTAATTACGAATTTTAATGATGGATTTAAATTTCTAGAATTTAAATTTTATAATTGTGATTATAAAAAGCCAAAAGAGAGCTCTATTAAAAGTTTCAAGGACAAAGTAAGAAAGAAAACTAAAAGGAATAGGTCAATAGGAGTAGCTGTAATGATTGATGAGCTTAATTTAATTATTAGAGGTTGGGGTAATAGTTTTCTACTAGGAAATGTTAAAGGACTATACAAAAAGTTAGATGGTTGGATAAGAATGAGAGTACGTTGTTTTATAGAAGGAAAGAAGGCGAAAGGGCAGAATTATCGCCTTCCTAATAAAATATTAAGAGATTTAGGACTAGAATCACTGCTTACCGATGTGCTTTAGACAAGAGTAAAATATACATTTGAGGCAACACAAAGACGATAGCTTGCTCTCTGTTAAGGAGCAACAATGACCAAAAGCTGTATACGGGAGAACCGTACGTGCAGTTTGACAAGAGGTCCCGCCGTGAGGCTGGTCCTACTTTATTGTATTTCTCTGTTGAAAAAATAAATTAATTTTTTAAATCAATATTTATTTGCATTGGTTATTAAAGTTATAAATAGAGTCAGTAGTTCCATGATTTATATCTGTTAATAAGCGATAATTCGTCGGAAACACGAGGTTAACTAAATGGTTTAAATATATTGATAAAATAAATTATCACTGGAAATATCTTTTGTTTAACAGCCTAATATTTAATTAAAAACATATAAGTATATCTATAATTATAATCTCTTTCTATGCACCTAATTGTTAATATTAACAATTTCATATAATATAAAAAGGCACAAGTAATCTCCTTATGATATAATATTAGTGACCGCTAATATCAACAAAGGAGATGATACTTATGCCTGATAAAATTATATCACAAGAATTTAATGTTGCCAACTACTTAAATAATTTAAATTTATCTCTAAGAAAATCATATTTAAATCATATAAAGCACTTAACATCAGGCATTATTAATTGTAATGGTTCTAAAAATATTTCTAATCTTTCTAAAGAAGAATTTAATTATCGTCATCAAAGCTCTATTTCACGATTTTTAAATAAGTCTAATTGGCTAGATGAATTAGTTAATTCTTCTCGAATCAAAAATAGTATTGAATTTACTACTAAAAAAGCTAATTAAGATGATGTTGGATTTCTAACAATAGATGATACTTTAACTCCTAAAAATTCAGAACTAAATATCGAAGGTCTAGACCTTCATCATTCTCATGTTGAAAAGGGATACGTTAATTCTCATTGTTTAACAGCTTCTTATTTCTCAATGGGAAAAGTATCTATTCCATACTAAACAAAAGATGTATGTGCTTACTGATAGTTGGTATACTTCTAAAGATCTTATAGAATATTCATTATCTAAAGGATTTCACTATATTGGTGGATTAAGAAGTAATTACACACTCAAACCTGCTGGCATACCAATTAAAATTTCTGATTTCTATCAATACATTGAAAAAGACGAATTAGATTTTGTTAAATTAGATGACGATTATTACTATGTCTATCGCTATCAAGGTAAAGTTGGTAAAATAGACTATGCTACTGTTTTATTATGCTGGAAAAATGATTTTTCAAATAGTGATTCGCCAAAGTGCATTTTAAGCACTGATACAAAATTAAGTACTCAAACTATTTTAGAGTATTATGCCAAAAGGTGGAATATAGAAACTAGTTTCTATTATTTTAAAAACACATTAGGATTAAATGATTATAGAATTAAATCATTACAAGGTGTTATTAGATTTTGGCATATAGTTTATTTAGCTTATAATTATTTAGAAATCTTAAGAGTACTAACACCTAACGATATAAATTTAGGTGATACGCTTATAATAGCTAGAGATTATATTCTTAAAGATTTAATTCGTTTTATCTATTATGCTATAAAAGAAGAAATTCCTATAACCAAAATTTATGATACCTTAAACTTGGATGGTAATGATTTATATTTAGTTGCATGAATCAAGTAATTATAATGTAATTTTTAGCGAGTAATGGGATAAATCTTAAATATTTATATAGAAATGAAGGTAATTGTACTTTGTTATATAAATAATACTATGTAGGAATATAATAGATTATTTTTATAATTTTTATCAATCTAGCTAAAGTATAATTATTTTAAAGTTAGGAGGAATAATTAATGAGTTATTATTTAGAAGTGTTAAAAGAGTATACTGAATTTGGTGGTCGGATAAGAAGAAAGAAATATTGGATGTTTAATCTTATCAGTTTTATTGTTGCTTTTATTCTTGCAGCTGTAGAACCTAGTCTTGCTGGTTTATATGGCGTAGCAATATTTCTTCCATCGTTAGGAGCTAATATAAGAAGGTTACATGATACAGGTCGTAGTGGTTGGTGGTTCTTAATTAGTTTTGTTCCTTTTGTAGGTCCTATAATTCTTTTAGTATTTTTAATACAAGATAGTAAACCTGGAGAGAACCAATATGGGCTAAATCCTAAAGTAAAATTGCAAAATAATCTAACTGATAATGGTAATATCAAACCAAGAAGGGTGTCTAGCCCTAAAGAACAGTTAGCATTAGATAATTCTAAGGTGGAATGTAATGAATGTAATAAAATATTAGATGTAGATTCTGAATTCTGTCCAAATTGTGGTGTCAAAGTAATTCCAGAAGGAAAGAAGGAATGTGATAATTGTAATTCATTAATCGATGAGGAAGCTGAATTTTGTTCTAAGTGTGGAGAAAAAGCTATAGTAACTTGTCCTGAATGTGAAAACAAATTAAATTTTGGAATTGATTTTTGCCCTGATTGTGGTTTTGATGTTAATAATAAAAATAGCAGTAAGGAAGTTTAAAATGAATAAACAAAACTTTTTAATGGTATTAGTTACTTTATTATTAATTGGGACAGGAATTTTAATTGGTATTAAAATATCAAATCTTGATTTAGCTGGACAGTTTTTAACTAAAGCTTTAGTGACAAAAATTATAATAAGTGGTTTAATACTTAGTAGTTTGATACTAATAATATATTTAATCATCAAGTTCAATATTTGGAACAAGATTTTAAGTTTTTATAGATTAAACTTAAATGGTAAATTCATATTGAGAGCTACTTCTATGATTAATTATCGCTCTGAAATTACTAATTATCAGCAATTTAAAGATAAACTAGCTCAATTTCAAGGGGAGTATGACTTTTTAGAATATAATGTTAATTATAGTTCTAAATCAATTGATATTGAATTAAATACTCCGCAACAATTAGGTATTAGAAATGGAGAAGAGTTTTTAGAGGAGTTTGTAGGTGATTTAAATGAAATGATTGCTTTATTATCTACAGAGCAAATATTTATTGATTTAAACATAACAGGTGAAGTTAATAATTTAGTAGAAAATATAAATTTTGTAGTTGCTAATCAAAATAATAAAGTAGGGCTTAATAAAAATAGATATTCTAATAATATTTTAGGTAAATTTATATATAATTGAAGAAGGGAGATATTAATATGTCTTTGTTTTGGATAATTTTTTGTGTAGTAGTAGCTTATTTTGCTGATCAAAGAGGACGTAATCCAGTATTGTGGGGACTCTTAGCTTTATTTATTTCTCCTTTATTAGCAGGATTAGCTTTGGCAGTTATGAAAGATATGAGTGTAGAAGAAAAAATAGATGAATTAGATAAAACTACTGAAAATATAAAGCGAGAAGTGAAATCTAATCAAAAATATAATGAACAAGAGAGAGAAAGAATTCAAAATAGATTGTCAGGAGCCAAAAGGAGTTCTTCAGTTGATAATCAAATTGCTACTACTAAATCAGTCCCAGCTTTAGAAGCTAAAAAAATAAAATGTGAAGAATGTGGTAAAAATGTATCAGCAGATACTAACTATTGTGTTAATTGTGGTAATAGAGTAATTGAAGATAATAAAAAGGAATGTCCTAACTGTCAAGAACTAATAGATGAAAAAGCAAAATTTTGTGTTAAATGTGGTGAAAAATTAATTAGTGAGTGTTCTAATTGTGGTCAAGAAGTGAATTCAAATGTTAAATTTTGCATGAAATGTGGAGAAGAAATTATTACTACAGAAGAATAAAAATTAGAAAATATAATTGAGTTAAAGTAAAAATCGCCATATGGCGATTTTACTTTTTAGATTTCTTTTTCTATGTAGCTATGTGTTAATATTATCTAACAATTAAAATAAAGATAAACATAAATTATTTCTTTTGATAAAGCAAAAATAACATAAATGATTTTAAGGATTAATTAAAAGGATATAATACAAAAAATTTTAAGAAACTTGGTCAAAATCGTGGAAATGATTAATTAAACTCATTAATTTATAAAGGAGGTATATTATGTCAAAATTAATTGTAACCGTTGGACCATGGATTATTGTAATAATAATATTAAGTTTTTTAATCGGTCGGAGTAGAAAAAAAGCTTCAAAAGAAAAACAAGGATATTGTTCAAGTTGTGGAAAAAAAGTAGGTGATGATTGGGAAGTATGTGCATATTGTGGAGAAACTATTGGTTATGACAAAGAATCAATTGAATTAAAAAATAGTGAATATAATGGTTTTCGTAGACTAATTAATGATAATTATCTTTTTTTTCATGAAGTTGCTAAAATATTAGGTGGAATTGGGGTTTTATTAGTTTGTTTAGGTGGATACTTTTATGTAAATAGTGTAATAAAATCATATAATAATGATATACTTTATTCATGGAATTGGAGATCTACAATGATATCTTCAACTATTATTGGATCATTTTTAGGTTTGTTGTTGTCTTTTAAGAGAAAAAACTATGGGAGTATAATAGTTTTAGTTAGTTACTGTTCATTTATAACTATGGGATTTTTAGCAGAAATTAACACTGAAATTTATTATTGGATGGTTAGTATTTTTGTTGGATTACCAGGAGGCATATTTTTGTTTTTAGATCAAGAAATTGAAACTGATAGTAATAAATATTTTAATAAGTATAGATAAATAAAAAAAGAGGATATATTATGAAAAAACAATAATATTTTTACTTAGAGTTCTATATTTAGTCAATTTAGCGACTTTTAAAATTAATCTGTATCAGTCTAATGTAAGGGTTTATTTTCGAAATTAATATTATTGTATACCGGGCTGGGAAGTTGGCCCGGTATCTGTTTATGTAAAATAAAAAGTATGTTATAATTAAATTGAAGCAGTTTTTATACAAAGGAGAGTCGATATGGACATAATAAAGAATCCCCATGATAAATTCTTTAAAGAAACAATGACCGACTTAGAAGTAGCAGAAGATTTTATGAATAATTATCTTCCCACAGAGATATTGGATTTGATAAACTTAGATGATATTGAACTAGAGAAGGATAGTTTTATTGAAAAGGAACTAGAAGAAGTATTTTCAGATATACTATATAAAGTCAGCTTAAATAATAAGGATGCATATATATATCTACTATTTGAACATAAGAGCTATACCTATAAGAAGATAAGTATTCAGCTGCTAAAATATGTAATCAAGATCTGGGAACTAAAATTAAAGCAGACAGAAAGAGAAGAATTGCCATTAGTCATCCCTATGGTCTTCTATCATGGTAGGCAGGAATGGAACGTTGGATTAAATTTATCTAGTTTATTAACAGAGATTCCAGAGGAATTAGAAAAATATATTCCTAATTTCGAGTATTTGTTATATGATTTATCGCCATATAGTGAAGAAGAGATTAAAGGAACAGCCAAGGCAAGAGTATTTTTAGAAATAATTAGGGCAATATTTAGTGATGACTTTAAGGAAAGGTTTAAAGAAGCACTATTAGTTTTAGATAAATTAGAGGAAAAAGAAACTGGTTTAGAGTATTTCGAAACGGTGGTTAAGTATATTATGAGTGCTAAGGATGATTTAACTGAGGAGGAGCTAGAAGAGGTAGCAAAAGAAATTTCTACTGAAAGGAGTGAAAAGATTATGACTATTGCTGAGAAGTTACGAGAAGAAGGCAAAAAGGAAGGTAAAAAGGAAGGTAAAAAGGAAGGTAAGAGAGAAGGAAAATTGGAAACAGCTAAAAATTTATTAGAGATGAATATGGATATTAAACAGATAGCTAAAGCAACACAGCTATCAGAAGAAAAAATTAAGGAAATAAAAGAGAAGACACATCATTAAATTTATTCTGTACCGGGCCAAGCTTGGCTCGGTATTCTTTACTTAGAGCAGTCATTTTAGGAGGAGAAAATTATTTTGAAGCTGGTAGAATAGAGAACATTAGATCAAAGCTTTCTGTAGCTGTATTGTTAAGATTAATAGAAGATGATATAATAAAAGGGAAGATAATTTATTAACTACAGATGAGTTTTTAGGGGGGTAACATGTTAACAATTAATTGTACTGGAAAGTTAAGAAAAGAGATTGATTTTGAGATTGAAGAAAGTTTAGAAGCCAAACGAGATGATTTTTATAATTGGCATGCTCATTTAATTACTATTAAGAGAAGAAAGACCTTAGTTTTAATGAATGTTCAAACTAGGTATGCTATTGTTCTATATGGTTTAAAGAAACCAGATTTTAAAAATTTAGGTCAATTGATTTTTGATGCTATTAAAGATAATTTTAAAGCTGAAGGAATAAAAGAATTTTATCTAAATGAATATTTAGAGAATATTGACCAAATAAAATATACTAAAACATATAGTCGTAGTATTATCTCTTCAATAAATTATTTAAAAAGATTTATTAAACAGGGAATAGCTGATTACATACCGACTGATAATCATAATATAATTGAGTTAAATAAAGAGAATAATAGGATTCCTATTTTAAAATTAGAGTTTGTTTATCCAATTGATGAATTGCGAAATCAATTTAAGAAGAGATTAGGCCAATCTTATAATAAGGTTTATCGTTTTAAAGTAAGTCTAACAGGATTGAAACCTTTAATTTGGAGAAGAATAGAAGTTCCTGCTGATTATACTTTCTGGGATTTACATGTAGCGATTCAAGATGCTATGGGCTGGTCTGACTATCATTTACATGGATTTAGGATAAATAAGGGTAACTTAGAGATAGGTGTCCCGGATGAAGACTTTAATAGTCATGTTCTTGCCAGTTGGGAAGAAAAAATTTCTGATTACTTTATCAAAGAAGAAAGTAGCGCAAAGTATATTTATGATTTTGGTGATTACTGGGAGCATCTTATAGAGTTAGAGGAGATTAATTTAGCTAAAAAACAGATCGATTATCCTATTTGTCTAGCTGGTGATAGAGCATGTCCGCCTGAAGATTGTGGTGGTATTCCTGGTTATCAGAGATTAGTAGGGATATTAGATGATCCTAATCATGAAGAGTATGATTTTATTTTAGAGTGGTTAGGAGGAGCATATAAGCCAGATGATTTTGATAGTTCTAAAGTGAAATTTGATGATCCTCAGAAAAGATTTAATAATTTAGATTAAGCTAGATTGAGGTGTAAATAATGAAATTAATCGATCAATTACAGAATAAAGTAGACAGAAAGATTTATAAGCGAGGGAAGAAGTATTATAAGCAAGGTCGAGTTATTAATTATAACTATTCTTTTGGTGGGCCAAAACAAGTTAATATCAAAGCTCAAGTTATCGGAAGTAAACACTATGGAATTAGTCTTAGTTTAGAATTAAGTAATAATCAATTAGTTTTTATTGGTCAGTGTAGCTGTCCTTATGATTGGGGGCCAATTTGTAAACATAAGGTAGCAGTTGCTTATAAGTTTTTGAATGAAGACTATTCACAGTTAGATTCTACTTCTTTACAAAAAGCTAATTTTAATAAACTAGTGACATTAAGTAAAGAACTGAGTCAAAAAGAAGTTGATTTAAAGTATTTTGTAAAAGGGCTACTGGCAGATTCAATGGTCAATTTCAAACTCAAGTTAGAATCTAAAGACTTAAGCTTGGCCCAGTTAGAGGAGGTTATAAAAGAAAGGTATTTTTAATCAGTTTAAAAGCTGGAGGTACAGGATTAAATTTAACTGCAGCAGATATTGTAGTTCATGTTGACCCATGGTGGAATCCAATGGTAGAACGTCAGGCTAGTGATAGAGTTCATCGTATTGGTCAAGAGAATAAAGTATTAATTTATAAGTTAATAACATCTGGGACAGTAGAAGAGAAGATGTTAAAATTAAAGCAGCGAAAAAAAGATATTTTTGAACAAATAATTGAAGATAATGATAGTCCACTACAAGGTATTAGTTGGGAGGATATCAAAGAATTACTAAGCTATCAATAAAAAGGGCCAAGCTTGGCCCTTTTTATATTTAGTGTAGAAGGAATGAGGATTATTAAAGCAAGAGATTTATTTTAGAGGTGATTAGTGGTATACTAAGTAAAAAGTAGCATTTGGGGAGGTTTGGCTGATGATTAAGGGACGGATTAATAAAATATACTATGATAAAGATAATTTTTATATCTTCTCGATTATAAGAGATAATCACGAACAATTAACCCTTAAGGGGAATTTACCAACTGAGATTACTAAAAAAATAAGACCAGGAAATCTAGTTAGTACAACAGGTCAAAAAGTATGGAATGATAAATATAAAAATCATCAGATTACGGTCAATAAGCATAATATCGAGATTGAAGAGAAGGGAGCTAGTGAAGAAGATTTAGAGGTTTTAGAAGGAGAAGTAACTAGTATAGTTTATAAGGATGATGGGTTTAATGTTTTTAGAATAGATACCGCAGAAGATTTTACCTGTGTCTCAAGTTCACCCGTCTTTATTGGGACTCAACTTGAATTAAAGGGCTATTTTGAGAAGAATGATTACGGGTTAAATTTTAATGTAGTACAAAGTAAAGAGTTACCTTTCTCTGATAAACAGGCATTAATTCATTTCTTAAGTTCTAAATTTTTTAAAGGAATTGGTAAACATTTTGCGACTAAAATTGTAGATAGATTTGGCTTAGATACGTTAGATGTTTTTAGAGAAACTCCAGAGAAGCTAACTACTATCTCAGGCATTGGTGATAAAAGGGCGGCTACTATTATTGAATCTTTTCAAGAAAAAATGAAGATTAAAGAAGTAATTAAGTTTGCAGTTAAGTATGAGATTACTGAAAATATGATTTTTAAGTTATATGAAAAGTATGGTAAAGAATTAATTAATCTCCTACAACAAAATCCCTACTTGATTACTGAATTAAGAGGGATTGGTTTTAAAAAGGCTGATCAAATAGCTCAAGAGATTGGCTTAGAAAAAGACAGTAATTATCGTATTAATAGCTTTTTAACTTATTATTTATCAGCTAAATCAGGGGGACATACTTACTTTAGATTAGAGGAGTTAATAGAGACTATTGAAGAGGAATTAGAGATAGAACAAGCCTTTAATCAGGTCCTAAAAGCTTACTATCAGTTTGAAGAAATAAGTTATACTATTAAAGAAAATGGTGAATTAGTAACTAAAAAATTTACTAAGGACTTTGTATTATTTACTGAAGATGATTTGGATCCATTAACTGAGGATAGTAAGCAAGATCTCAGTTTGTTAGCTAAACAGGAAAAATTATGTGTAGCGACTGAAAAAAGCTATCAACAAGAGGTTGATATTTATGATAAGTTAAAGAGGATTAACTCTAGGTCTGCTACTGTTAATTTAGCTACAGCAGAAATTAAAGAGTTAATCAAAGAGCAAGAACAAGAGCAAGGTTTTACATATGCTAAGCAACAACGAGAGATACTAGAGCAATGCCTAAAAGAGAAGTTAGTAGTCTTGACTGGTAAAGCAGGAACCGGTAAATCAACTGTATCTAAAGGGATTATTAATATGTTTACTGAGAATGGAGATAAGGTCTTGAACTTGGCCCCAACAGGTAAAGCAGCCAAAAGAATAATTGAAGTAACAGATAAACGGGCTCATACAATCCATAGTGCTTGTTATAACCTTGAATTTAGTAATTATGATGTAATTATGGTTGATGAAGCAGGAATGTTATCGACTTCTGTAGCGCATATGTTACTGAAGAGATTAAATCAAGATCATACTTTAGTCTTGATTGGGGATGTTGCTCAAATTCCTCCTGTTCAACCTGGTAATATTTTTAGGGATGTTATTAATATGATTAATAGTGACTTTATAGCCGGATTATTTGTAGAGCTTGATGAGATTAAAAGGCAAGATAGTAATAGTCATATAGCAACGGTTTGCAATAAAATAGCGGAAGGAACTAACCCGGGGATAATTGACTATCAGGATATTAGATCAGTTAAAAAGGATAATGAGCAGATATTGGATTATATTACAAGGCTAATTAAAGATGAATTAGAAGGTGATGAGGTAGACTTTAGTAATTTGCAGATTATTAGTCCGCAGTATAATGGGATAGTAGGTATTAATGCTATAAATGAATTAATCCAAGAAGAATTTAATCCTCATGATTATTTAATTGAGACTAAATACAAAAAGGTTAAACGTCATGATAAAGTGATGCAGACAATGAATATGAAAGAATTAGATATTGTAAATGGTGATACTTTAGAAGTTTTAAGAATTGAAAACAGGGCCAAGGAAGATACTGAAATATCTAGAGAAGGAGCAGCAGATAAAGAAGAAATAGTAATTTGTAAATTAGATAATGGTTTAGAAGAGAGAATGATAGAATATCCTAAGCAGGATTTTATTAAATACACTACTTTAGCTTATTGTTGTTCAGCTCATAAGATGCAGGGCTCTGAATATCCAATAGTAGTCTATATTTTATCTACTTCTCATTATATCATGCTTAATAGAAATCTTTTGTATACCGGGTTAACTAGAGGAAAAGAAAAGGTTTATCTTGTTGGCCAGGCTAGAGCTTTTTATATGGCTTTAAATAATGAAGTTAATCAGAGTAGGAATACTGTTTTAGATTTAATTAAGACTCATAAACTAGCCCAAATAAATCAAGAGTAAACAGGAGGCAGATAGATGTTAACAGAACCAAAGCAAGTTTTACAGGATTATTTTGGCTATGATTCATTTAGAGCGGGCCAAGAAGAGATTATAACTAGTATTTTAACTAAAAATAATACCTTAGGAGTCATGCCTACCGGAGGAGGAAAATCGCTTTGTTTTCAGATTCCAGCTCTTTGTTTAGCAGGGATTACGATTGTTTTCTCGCCTTTAATCTCCTTAATGAAAGATCAAATTGATTCATTACAGGCAGTAGGAATTGATGCTACCTTTATTAATAGTTCTTTAAGTAAGACAGAAATAGAAACTAGAATTAAGAAGGTTAAAAGTAGAGACTATGATCTGCTTTATATAGCACCAGAGAGGTTACAATCTAATCAATTTCTAAGCTTATTAGAAGAAATTGAAGTCTCTTTAGTAGTAGTTGATGAGGCACACTGTATTTCTCAGTGGGGACATGATTTTAGACCGGCTTATCTTTTGATTGCTGATTTTTTAGAAGAATTACCTAGTAATCCAGTAGTAGCAGCCTTTACTGCTACTGCTACAGAAGATGTACGAGAAGATATTAGTAACATTTTAGCGATTGAAGATTCATTCATTACTAGTTTTGATCGGGCCAATCTAACCTTTAAAGTAATTAAAGGTGAAGATAAACGGGATTTTATTAAGGAGTATGTAGCTAAAAATAGTACAGAAGCAGGAATTATCTATGCTGGAACAAGAAAAGAAGTAGATAATCTACATAAATTTTTACAACACCAGGACTTGGCAGTAGGTAAGTATCACGCTGGTTTAAATAAAAGGATAAGAAAAGAAACCCAAGATAAATTTTTGTATGATCAGATTAAAATAGTGGTAGCAACTAATGCTTTTGGGATGGGAATTGATAAATCAAATGTAAGATATGTAATCCATCATAATATGCCCCAAGATATAGAGTCATATTATCAAGAAGCAGGTCGAGCTGGTCGAGATGGAGAAGCAAGTGAGTGTGTTTTATTATTCTCGCCTAGTGATATTAGATTACCTAAATATTTTATTCAACAGTCTAATCTATCTACTAAGCGCAAAGCCTTGGCCCAGCAAAAGTTGCAACAGATGATTGATTATTGTTATACTGGTCGGTGTCTACGAGGATATATATTAAATTATTTTGGCGAAGAAAATATAGCTGATGATTGTGATAATTGTAGTAACTGTGCTGATAACCAGCAGTTAGTAGATATTACCGTTGAAGCACAGAAAATTTTATCTTGTATTTATAGAATGAAGGAAAGATATGGTATTTCGAAAGTAGCTAAGGTTTTAAGAGGTTCAAAAGCTAAAGAGATTTTAGAGTTAGGTTTGGATGAATTATCAACTTATGGAATTATTAAAGATTATACAATTAAAGAGATTAAGAATCTGATTAAATTCTTAGTAGCAGAAAAGTATATTAAGTTAACTGAAGGAAAATATCAAGTAGCTAAATTGACTAACAAAGCTTATCCAATATTACAACAACAGGAGCAAGTATGGCATAAAGTTCGTCAAGAGACTAAACAAATTACTAATAGTAATCAATTATTTGATAATTTACGTAAATTAAGAAAGAAGATAGCTAGAGAAGAAGGGGTGCCTCCTTTTATTATTTTTCATGATAGTACCCTACGTGATATGGTTGATAAGTTACCAACTAAGGGAGAAGAAATGTTAAAAGTTAAGGGAGTAGGTGCCACTAAGTTTAAAAAATATGGTCAACGCTTTTTAGAGAAAATTAATGAGAGGAAGTGATTAGTAATGGATAAATTTACTGATGGTGAGATACTAAAATTTTTAGGCAAGTTAGCTAATAAATGGGGCACAGGACATGATAGTATTACTAAAATTTTAAGTAAGGTAGAAACTTTTTTAGAGAAAAAACAAGGTAAGATTGAATTTCTAGACCAGGTGCGGTTATTAGTTGCTATGTTAAAGGATCATTCAGATCAAAGATATTATATTGATGATGGTACTTTAGGATTAATTATAGCTTGTTTGGCCTATCTTGTTTTACCGACTGATCTAGTGCCAGATTTTATTCCCATAGCTGGTTTTGCAGATGATGCAGTAGCTTTTACTATTGTCTTTAATCAAATTTCAGCTGAAATAAAAAGTTATAAAGAGTGGAAAGATGATGGAGAATTGATAATATGCGACAGGTCCTGATGGTTTTTGTATTAGTACGGTTGCTTATGATCAATTTATTACAGAATTGTAGCTAACTTTAATAGTAAATATCTTATCTAGATAATAATATCATAAGAAAAAATTATGTAAAAGCATTGATAAAAAAGAAAAAAATAATATAATATATGCAGCTAAAAGCCAATAATATTAATTCAAAGCGAACAAATAATATAAACTAAAGCTATATTAAGTAACTATCTTATTGAACAAGGTAGTTACATTGTCTTATTTAAAGTTAAGCTACAACTTTGTTCACAAAAATCAATTGAAAGTAATTATTTTTCCCTTGATAATATCGTAAAATTATTATATCATAATATCAAGATATATAAATATAAATTTTGGTACACAATATAATATTTAAGGGAGACAGAATTATGTTCTCTTTGAAAAAGGACCATATGCTTCTTTTGCCAACTGAGGAAACAGGAAGATTATTAGGAGGACAAGCAGGGGATTATTCGATAATTAAGTTAAGAATCAGACACCCAAAGGAGTGATAATATGTTTGACTTTTTATTTGGAAGTAATATAGAGAATATTTCGCCCCGAGAAGTAGAAGGAAAACTAAATGATAAACAGATTCAAATTTTAGATGTTAGAACAAAAAGAGAGTATAAGCAAGGCCATATTCCTAAATCCCTGAATATTCCGGTCAGCAAAATAGAAAGTAATTTGAATAAGATAGATAAGAATAAAGAGATCATTACTGTTTGTGCTTCTGGAATGAGAAGTAAGAAGGCAGCTAAGAAATTAGTTAAGGCCGGATATGAGAAGGTTAAGAATATGCCTGGCGGTATGAAAGCATGGCAAGGAAAAGTTAATTGACTGATTTACTATAGTTTTGAAATAAAGTTGGCCCTGCACTTTAGTGCAGGGTTTTATAATTTCGCACCTATAAAACATCAATATTAACAGATGATGATATTGAATTAGCTAGACAGTTAAGTCAAGAGATTGGACAATTAATGATTAATAATGATCTAGGAATGGCTTTAATAAACAAGATCAAAGAGGAAAAGAGAATTTAATCATAAATATAGTTTTAAAGACAATTGTTTGATTGGTAAAATAACTTTTAAGTATGAACCTATAAAAAATTGATGATAGCCTATTTTTTATATTATGGAGGAAGAAAGAGAGTTATAGATAAAAATTATAATAAAGCCTAAAAAATGAGGAGGAGATAAAGTAAACTTAGAAACATTATATAAATCTACTAGAATCAGAATTCATAGCAGATTAAGAAAGGAAAATAGATAATGTGCAATAAAGAAAAAGGATTATTAGTTAGTATAATAGTCTTAAATTTAACTATAGCTCTAACTGGAATACTAATTGCTAAAGATAAAAAGTTGACTGTAGATAATAAGTTAAGGATTCACTTTATAGATGTGGGCCAAGGTAATGCTACTTTAATCCAGTTACCTAATCAAGAAGTAATGTTAATAGATGCCGGAAAGAATAATCAAGGGCCAAAAGTAGTTAATTACATAGAGAAGCAGGGAATAGAAAAAATTGATTATTTAATTGGAACCCATCCCCATGCGGATCATATTGGTGGTTTAGATAGAGTAATTTATAACTGTAAGGTTGGTCAAATTTATCTACCTCAAGTTACTCATACAACTGAAACTTATTTAGACTTATTACAAGCAATTAAGTCTAAAAGAAAGCAGATTATAGCAACTCAAGTAGGTCTTAAATTAATTGCTAGTTCCAATCTGCAGGCCAGGATAGTTGGCCCAGTAAATAATAATTATCAAGATTTAAATAATTGGTCTGTTATAACTAAAATTAAATATAAACAAAACTCATTTTTATTTACTGGAGATACCGAAGCAAAAATAGAAGCTGATTTAATAGATACAAATATTAATTTGCAAGCTGATCTATTGCAAGTGCCTCATCATGGAAGTAATTCTTCTACTACTATCTCTTTCCTAAAGTCTGTCAATCCTAAGTATGCGGTGATTTCTGCAGGAGATAATAATAGATATGGCCATCCAGCTACTGAAGTTGTGGCTAGACTTAAGCAGAGAGGGATCAATATCTATCGTACTGATAAACAAGGAACTATTATTGCTATAAGTGATGGAGAAGATATAACCTTTAATGTTGAGGCTAGAGAAGATACCAGTCTTACAAAATCAACTAGTGTTAAAATAACTTATCTAAGTCTTGAAGAAGAAGTAGTTGAGATAAGGAATCAAGGAAGTAACAAAGTAGATATTTCTCATTGGAGATTAGTAAGTACTACAGGAGGACAAAATTTTGTTTTTTCAGCTGGAACAATAATAGAAGAAGAATCTACTATAAAAGTAGTTGCAGGGCCAAATGCTACTGCGGGAGAAGATAAATTAGTCTGGGATGATTGGTATATCTGGAATAATGATGGCGATGGGGCTAAATTATATAATTCTAAAGGAGAATTAGTTTCTAAATATCTAAGTTATTAATAATAATTTATTTAACAAGGAGGAATAAATTTGTTAATAATTGATAGATTTGAAGGAGATAAGGTTATTATTGAGTATAATAATCAAACCTTTAATTTACCTAAGTCAGTACTTCCTAAGCAAGCTAAAGAAGGAGATGTAGTTAAACTAATAATTGATCAAATAGAGACTAATAATAAAAAACAGAGGGTTAAAGAATTAGCCAATGAGCTATTTGAATAGATTTATAAATAAGTGAATATTAAATGGTTAATTGTGAGAATCTATTACTAAAGTTTGTTATAACTTGAAAAAACTATAGATAATGATATAATAAATAAGATGGTTATTTAAAAAGGGAAGTGAAATTATAATGCAAAAGAAAAAGTTTACAGAATTAAATTTATCTCCAGAGATAAATAAAGCAGTAGAGGATATGGGATTTGAGGAAGCTACTCCAATTCAATCTCAAGCAATTCCTCATCTGCTAACAGGAAAAGATGTGATCGGACAAGCTCAAACCGGGACAGGAAAGACAGCTGCTTTTGGGATTCCTGTTTTAGAGAAGGTAGACCCCAATAGTAAAGATGTACAAGCTTTAATCTTATGTCCTACTAGAGAGTTAGCTATTCAAGTATCCGAAGAATTAGGGAGATTAGGAAAGTATAAAAATAAGATTACTACTTTACCAATTTATGGTGGTCAATCTATTGGTCGGCAGATTAAAGCCTTAAAAAAGGGAGTTCAGGTTGTAATTGGTACTCCAGGGCGTTTAATGGATCATATGAGAAGAGGAACTCTAAAGTTTGATAACTTGAAGATGGCTATCTTAGATGAAGCAGATGAAATGTTAAATATGGGCTTTAGAGATGATATAGAAACGATTTTAGATGGTATTAAAGGAAAAAAACAAACTATTTTCTTTTCTGCTACAATGCCTAAACCTATTTTAAAATTAAGAAAGAAATATCAACATAATCCTGAAATAGTAAAGGTAGTGCACAAAAAATTAACTGTTCCAAATATTGAACAGGCCTATTTTGAGGTTAACAGAAGTAATAAGTTAAATGCTTTATCAAGGTTAATTGATATGTATGATCCTAAATTATCATTGGTATTTTGTAATACAAGAAAGCAAGTGGATGAACTTGTAATTCAGCTACAAGCTAGAGGTTATTTTGTGGATGGATTACATGGGGGATTAAGTCAACCCCAAAGGGATAGAGTAATGAACAAATTTAAAACGGCTACTATAGAAATTTTAGTAGCTACAGATGTAGCAGCCCGAGGAATTGATATTAATGATATAGAGATGGTATTTAATTATGATATTCCGCAAGATGAGGAATATTATGTACACAGAATTGGGAGAACAGGTCGAGCTGGTAGAAAAGGTAAAGCCTTCACCTTTGTATCTGGGAAAGAGATTTATAAGTTAAAATCAATTCAAAAGTATACTAAGACTAAAATTAAAAGAAAGAAGATTCCTTCTGCTAGTGATGTAGAAGAAGTTAAGTTAGGGTTGGTTTTAGATAGTGTAGCAGATATCATAGAAGCAGATGATTTAACTAAAGAAACTAGGTTAATTGAAGAACAACTTGAAGAGGATTATGTTTCTATTGATATAGCAGCAGCTTTATTAAAGTTAGTTAGGGAAGAAGAAACGCAAACAGATACAGAAAATGTTGAATACTTTGGTAATACTGGAGCAGAGCCAGGCATGGTTAGGTTATTTATAAATATAGGAAAAAAACAGCATATAAGCCCAGGAGATATTGTAGGAGCTATTGCTGGAGAGACTAATATCTCTGGTGATTTAGTTGGGTTGATTGATGTTTATGATAGATATTCCTTTGTGGAAGTTCCTAAGGAGCATGGGAAAGAAGTATTAAAGATTATGAAAAATACGACAATTAAAGGTAAGTCTATAGATATCGAACCAGCTAACCCAAAATAAAAATAATTTGACTTAATAAGAGTTAATCTTTACAGGTTAACTCTTATTTCAATTTTAGGAATCAGTAATTTTTTGCAGGAAAAAATAATTATGGAGAGAAGTAACATATCGTACATACCAAATAAACAGATATAAGGGGGATAGTATGTCTAAAAAAGTTAGAAAACGTATTTATTTAAGTGGTAGAGTACAGGGAGTTGGCTGTCGAGCTTATATTAATCAAAATGCTAATCTACTAGAGATTTCAGGTTGGGTCAAAAATTTAGCTGATGGTCGTGTAGAAGCTGTTTTTGCTGGTGATAGAGATAAAGTAAAAGAGATGCTTAAAATAGCTAAACAAGGGCCAACTTTTGGTAAAGTAACTGATATTGAAATATCTGATGAAGAATACAAGGGAGAATTTAACAAGTTTAGAATTAAATATTAAAGGAAAAGTAATTTAGAATCTAGTCCCCCTTAAGGGGTGACTTTTCTTTTTGGATTAAGAAATTTTTTAATTAGTATAAATAATACTATTATATAAGTAATAAGATTAAATGAATATGCTATGTAATTAAATATATGGAAGTATAGCCACTAATTTCATGATATTAAATCAAGCATTAGTGTAAATTTAACAATATTTTTCCAGGATTTACATAAAGTTATCTAGAAATAATAACTAAGAAGAATCCCAAAAGTGGAGGTGGAGTGAGTGAAAAAAAGATTGTCGACAGTGTTTTTAGTCTTGTTGGTATTGTGTTTAGTCTCTTCAGTTGCATTGGCTAAGACAATAGATTTAACTATTTTCCACACTAATGATACTCATGCTCATGTAGAAGAAGGTAAGTATGCTGGAATGGGATTTGCAAAAATTGCAACTATAGTTAAACAAGCTCGTAAAGAAGTAACTAATGTATTATTATTAGATGCAGGTGATACTTTTCATGGAACTTCTTTTGCTAATTTAAATGAAGGTAAAAGTATCGCTAAAATCTATAACAAATTAGGTTATGATGTATTAGTTCCTGGTAACCATGATTTTAATTATGGACATCATAGGTTAGCTAAGTTAAATAAGATGACTGAATTTCCTATTATTTCTGCTAATATAGTTAAAGCAGATAATCAAAGGGCTTTTAGATTCCAACCAGGTGAAATTAAAAATATTAATGGAGTTAAGGTGGCTATTTTAGGATTGACTACTCCAGAAACAACTTATAAAACTCATCCTAAAAATGTAGCTGGGTTAGAGTTTAAAGACCCAATTAAAACTGCAAAAGGGATGGTTAATTTAATCAAGAAAAAGTCTAACCCAGATTTGATTATAGCACTAACTCATTTAGGTTTAAGTGAGGGTAGTAAATATACTAGTAAGAGATTGGCCCAAGAAGTACCAGGAATTGATTTAATTGTTGATGGTCATAGTCACACCAAACTAGAAAAAGGTAAGCTTATCAATAATACACCAATTGTAATGGCAGGAGAGTACACAGAAAGTTTAGGTGTGGTAAATTTAACTATTAAAGATGGTAAGTTAGTGAAGGGAAGAGCAGATTTAATTACTAAAGAAGAGGCAGCTAATGTAAAAAAGGATAAGAAAATGTTACAATTGATTGCAGATATTAAAGCTAAGAATAAAGAAATCACTTCTACTGTGATTGGTAAAACAGCAGTTAAGTTAAATGGAGCAAGAGAAGATATTAGAACTGGAGAAACTAATTTAGGTGATTTAGTTGCTAATGCTATGCTAGAAGCTGTTGTTGCAGATATAGCAATTACTAATAGTGGTGGAATTAGAGCTTCTATTCCACAGGGTAAGATTACTAAAGGAGAAGTGCTTAAAGTACTACCGTTTAATAATTACGTTATAGTTAAGAAGGTAAAGGGTAGGGTTATTTTAGAAGCAATAGAACATGGGATTTCAAAATATCCTGCTCATGAAGGATTATTCCCTCAGGTAGCTGGTTTATCTTTTATGTTTAATCCTTCCCAACCAGCAGGCAAACGAGGATTAGCATTACAGATTAATGATAATCCAATAGATCCAGATCAGTATTATAAAGTTGCTATTAATGACTTTATGGCAGCTGGTGGTGATGGTTATAGGATGTTTAAAGAGGCTAAGACTATTCAAGAAGCTGGTAGTTTAGATGAAATTGTGATTGATTATATTAAAGAGCGTGGTGTTGTAGCTTTAGAACAGGATGGTAGAATTATTCCTATTGAACGAGAAGGCAACCACTATGAATATACAATTAAATGGGGCGATACTTTATCTGAATTATCATTATGGCTAGAGATTAAGATGTCTAAATTAATAAAATTAAATAAAATTAAAAATCCAGATTTAATTTATGCAGGAGATAAGTTAATATTACCAAGCAACTAAATATATTTAGTTACAGGGGGTAACTCTAAATAGAGTTATCCCTAATTTTTATTTTAGGTTATTTTTTTTCGTTAATCTGAATAGTTTATATTAGTAGCCAGATAAGAAAGGGGGAAAATTAGTGAAAGGAGAGAATAGACTATATAATTTATCAATCTCAGAATTGAAAAAGGTATTAAATACAGATTTAAATGCAGGTTTAGATTATAAAGAGGTTGATAATAGACTAGATAGGATAGGATTTAATCAATTACCTAATAAAGGTAGCAATTCTATACTAAGCTTATTATTAGAACAATTTCAAGACTTTATGGTCTTAGTCTTGATTGCAGCTACAATAATATCTTTTGCCTTAGGAGAAATGGCTGATGCCATTACAATCTTGGCGATTATAGTTTTAAATGCAATTATGGGGTTTGTACAAGAATTTAGGGCAGAAAAATCATTAGAGTCACTTAAAGAGTTATCAGCTCCTAATGCTAGAGTATTAAGAAATGGTGATATAGAAGATGTGCCTGCTAAAGAATTAGTACCAGGAGATATAATACTTATAGAAAGAGGAGATAAAATTCCAGCAGATTCTAGAATTATTGAGGGTACTAATTTAGAAGCTAATGAAGCTTCATTAACTGGAGAATCAGTTCCAGCAACAAAAGAATCTACTGTTTTATCAGGTGAAACTCCAGTAGGGGATAGAAAGAATATGCTGCATATGGGAACTACAATTACCAAAGGAAGAGGTAAAGCAGTAATAACTTCTACTGGTTTAGGTACAGAGATGGGCCAAATCGCTGATTTATTGCAGCACTCAAGTACTGATTTAACACCTTTACAAAAAAGACTAAAGGATTTAGGTAAGTGGTTAGTCTTTGTTTGTTTAATTGCTTGTTTAGCTGTAGTAGGCTTAGGGATATTTAAAGGAGAACCAATTTATAAGATGTTCTTAGCTGGGGTTAGTTTGGCAGTAGCAGCTATTCCAGAAGGCTTACCAGCAATTGTAACTTTATCTTTAGCTATTGGTGTCCAAAAGATGATCAAAAGGAATGCTATTATTAGGAAACTGCCTGCTGTTGAGACTTTAGGGTGTGCTACAGTAATTTGTTCAGATAAAACAGGAACTTTAACTAAAAATGAAATGATTGTAGAGCAAATATATGCTAATAATAAGGTCTATTATTGCCAAGCGGAAGGTTTTGATCAGCCTAATTTAGAGAAAACATTAGAAATAGGGGTAGTCTGTAATAATGCCCAACTTAAGAAGCCAAATTCATTATCTGAGAGAATAAAAGAAATTAAAGATGCTATGTTAAATAATAACAAAAAACGTGAGGTTGTTGGTGATCCTACAGAAGGTGCTTTATTATTAGCAGGAGATAAGATTGGATTAGATAAAGCTGATTTAGAAGATGATTTCTCTGAACGATTAGAGATTCCTTTTAACTCTACAAGAAAAAGAATGTCTGTCATAGCAAAGCAAAGAAATAAGTATCAATTATATATAAAAGGTGCTCCTGATGTTTTAATTGATCGGTGTACTCATTATTTAGATCAAGGAGAGGTTAAAAGATTAACTAAAAAGAAGAAAAAAGAAATTATGGCAGCTAATCATAACTTAGCTAGTCAGGCTTTAAGAGTTTTAGCTCTTGGTTACAGAGAAATAAAGGGCAGATTAGATCGGGATAATTTAGAAAAGTATGAAGAAAAGATTATCTTTACAGGTTTAGTAGGAATGATGGATCCGCCACGTTCTGAGGTTAAAGGTGCTATTTTGCGTTGTAAAAGAGCTGGTATTAGTCCTAAGATGGTAACAGGAGATCATAAAGATACAGCAGTAGCTATTGCTAAGAAGTTAAAATTATTACAAAGTGGAGATCGAGTAGTTACAGGTTTAGAATTAGATGAGATGAGTGATGAAAGCTTGGCCCAGGAAATTGATAATATTGCAGTATTTGCTCGAGTATCTCCTCAAGATAAATTAAGGATAGTTGATATATTACAGGATAAAGGAGATATTGTAGCTATGACAGGAGATGGAGTAAATGATGCGCCAGCAATTAAAGAAGCAGATATTGGGATTGCAATGGGGGAAAAAGGAACTGATGTAACTCAAGAAGCTTCTTCATTAGTTTTAGCAGATGATAATTTTGCTACTATTGTGGCTGCTATAGAAGAAGGAAGGGCTATTTATGATAATATTCGTAAGTTTATACGATACTTATTATCATGTAATATTGGAGAAATTTTAACCATGTTTATGGCTTCATTATTAAGTCTACCCTTACCATTGGTACCGATTCAAATCTTATGGGTTAATTTAGTTACTGATGGATTACCTGCTTTAGCTTTAGGAGTAGACCCAGCAGACGATGATATTATGGAACGAACTCCTCGGGATGCAGATGAAAGTGTTTTTGCTCGTGGACTAAAGTGGAAGATAATGGGCCAAGGTATTTTAATCGGCTTGGGTACTTTATTAGTCTTTTTATTTGGATTAAACTTTAGTGGTTCTTTAGCTAAGGCAAGAACAATGGCATTTACTAATTTGGTAATGGCTCAATTATTCTTTGTCTTTAGTTGTCGCTCTGAAGAACATAGTCTATTAAGGATGAATCCTTTAAGTAATCTATACTTATTAGGGGCTGTATTACTTTCTTTTGGTTTGCATTGGATAGTATTATATTTTCCATTCTTCCAGGATTTATTTAAAACTACATTATTAAATAAAGGAGAATGGAGTGTAATACTTTTAGTTTCAGGAGGATCTACATTAATAGTAGAGATAGCACAATTTATTACTAATTTAATACAAGGGCAGATATTTATGGTAGGTTATGAAGAATAAATAAGTTAATCTTTATTTTCTAAGAGTCCTTTTTAAAGGGGCTCTTTTTATTTTAGGAAAAATTGATAATTTAATTAATAAATGAATATAGATTGATTAAGGTATTGATTTTTTAGCTAGGAGGTGGTAGAAAGTGAATTATTATATTTACGCTACCGATCATGCTATTGAGAGATACCAACAGCGCCAAAAAGCAATTAGTCGTCAAAAAGCAATTCATAATATAGTCGAAGGGGTAAAGAGGAGTCGACTAATAGGATTTGCTAATGGAGAAAGGGAGATTAGGGAGCATCGAGGAGTGATATTTGTTTGTGAACTAGAAGGAACTAAAATGAATGTAATTACTATTTTAAATAGTAAAGCAGAATTGAGGTTTGTTGAAGACAATAAATCGATATAATTTTCTATCAATTTAAAAATAATGCAGGGAACTAAGCTTTCATCGAGAAGATAATGATAGTAGATAGGAGGCTAGAAATATGGGAATTAAGTTAACAGTTATTGGCGGAAGTGGATTATATACACCTTTATTATTTGATGCTATAATTAATAATGAAGCAGGGATAGATTTTGATGAAGTTTGTTTAAATGGTAGAACGAAATCTAAACTAGAAAGAATAGGTCAGCTATCTCAAAATTTAATTGCTAAATCTGATTGTGATTTTGATGTAACTTATACAACTGACCGACAAGAGGCACTAACTGGAGCTGATATTGTTCTCTGTCAGATTAGAGTGGGGGGGATGAAGGCTAGAGCAGATGATGAAGAATTCCCGCTTACTTATGATATTATTGGAGAAGAGACGGTTGGCCCAGGAGGATTTGCTAATGCTTTACGAACAGTACCGGTTATGTTGAATTTAGCTAAAGAAGTGGAAAAATATGCTCCTGATGCTTTATTTATGAATTTAACTAATCCATGTAGTATAGTACAGCAAGCTCTTGAAGAAAAAACAAATCTTAATATAATAGGAATTTGTGATTTACCGGTTGGTATGATACAAAAAATGGCTAATTTATTAGAAGTAGATCCAGCTAAAATAGATGTTGAATATCAGGGATTAAATCATTTAGGGTGGTATACTGGAGTTTATGTAGATGGAGAGAATAAAATTGAGGAGTTAATAAATAAAGTGGAGAAATTAGAATTAGGGATTGATAGTAATTTAATTAAGAAATTAAATGCTATTCCACTACCTTATCTTAAATTTTATTATCATCATAAAAAAGAGGTTAACAAGGCTAAAAATAAAGAACAATTACGGGCTAATGAACTATTAGCTACCCAAGATGAGATTAATAACTCTTTAGAAAAGGATTTAACTAAAATTCCTGAATTAATTTATCAGCGAGGGGCTATTTGGTATTCTGATGTAATTGTTCCTTTAATCTCTGCTTTAAATCAACCTCAAGAGAAGAAATTTATAGTTAATCTTCCTAATGATGGACTAATTTCTGGAGTGGATGATGAAGTGATTGTAGAAGTTCCAGCAGTAATTAATTCTTCAGGTATTAAACCGTTACAAGTACCAAATGTTTCATTAGAAATTAAGACTATAATCCAACAGTCTGCTAATTATCGTAATTTAGCAACTCAAGCTGCTTTAAGTCAAGAAAGTAATGATATTTTACAGGCTTTAGCAGCTAATCCTCAAGTAGTAGATTATGATATTGCTTGTGAAATTTTAGAGAATAATTTGTAAATGTATTATTGAAGTTAAATATATTTTATGTTAATATGTAAATGAGTAATGTTATCAAATTTAGAAAGTAGGGATTGTGAAGATAATGACCTTAGAAGAAGCATTGCAAAAAATAAAGAAGACAGATCGAAAAGATTATGAAGCTAGAAATAAAGCAGTTTTACGTGCGATGTCTTTAGCATTGGAAAAAGGATATGAAGCAGGAATTAGGATGGATTATACCAAGCCAGAGTATCCAGTTGTTTATATTGAGTTGCCAACAGGCCAAGTTAGTTGGCATTTACCTGAGCATAGAAAAGAGTGGGATGGACATACAACAGAAGAAAAGTATAATCGAATAGAGCAGTATTTAGGTGCCTAAGTTTCAGCCATCCCAGAAGGGGTGGCTGTTAATTTGTGTGCTCTGTAGTCTATGATGATAGTAGGTGTAAGTCCTGCCTATTCTGGAAGAATGGATAATATGGTTGAGATATTGTGGCACTCACAGACGAAATGGGTGAGCAAACGGAGAAAACAAACGTCAACCTAAGTTAATAAAGAACAGGATATGAAGCCAACAGTAACAGGGTGTTCATCGTGAGATGTAATCTGAAGAGTTTGAGGCGAAAAATCAGTCCGGAACAATATGTGAACCGAAGGTGGCATTCATTAGTGACGACTCACCAAAATAATGGGGAAGTCCAAGGCTAACTTATAGACCATAGGAATATGTTAGGCTAATGAGTGTGATTATGGTCGGAATGATTGGAATATAGCATAGGTGACCAGAGGATGCTCTAATATGGTCTTTATAGAAATTTATAAAGATAAGTGATGATATAACCTGAATAGGGAAAGTCAAAGCGATGAAATATTAGAGTTCAGAAGCTATCATAGTAGTGAAAAAAAAAAATCAATGAAAGTTGATTACAGTGAAGGATAGCCAGGTTATTGAAGTTTAGAATTGAGTGTTGATGGTATTTAAATCAAAATGGTTTAAACATTGTTAAAGACAATAAGTCTTAAAAGAAATAGCGGACAGAAAATCATAACTGGAAGCGTGATGAATTTAAGAAAAACCATGACCTAAGTAGTAGTAAACTAAGAGGTGCGATTGGCGAGAGCTTAGAAGACGTGCTTAGGAATGCTACGAATATAGGGGTTTAGATATTAAGACAGGATAGGAAGAACTGGTAAGTCGTGAGGTAGGATAGGTGAAAAAAAAAATTAGTTCGCTATATAGTATAAAAGATTTAGTGACTAAGAAAAGACATTTACATTGTGCAGCTCAGAAAGTTTTGAATAATGGTGGTTGTGGAGGGATTGACGGTGTAGAAGTTGAAGAATTTAGAGAAAATTACACTAAGAATATGAGTGCTTTATATCGCCAGTTAACAGAAGATAGATATGAGCCACAACCAGTTCTAAGAACGTATATCTCAAAAGGAAATGGAGAACAAAGACCACTAGGTATTCCAGTAATTAAAGACCGAATTGCCCAACAAGCAGTGAAACAGATTCTAGAGATACACTTTGAAGAAATATTCTGCGACTGTTCTTATGGTTTTAGACCTAATAGGTCAACCGAAGATGCAATTAAGAAAGTAGAAGAATATAAAGAACAAGGTTATAATTGGGTATTAGACGCAGATGTCAAATCTTACTTTGATACAATAGACCATGAAATTTTAATGGAGCTGATAGCAGAGGAAGTAAGTGATGGTTGGATATTAGATATTATTAGGTCGTGGCTTACTATAGGTGTCATGACTGAGCAAGGAAGAGAAGAAACAACGGAGGGAACTCCACAAGGAGGCGTAATTTCTCCACTTTTAGCAAATATCTACCTACATCACTTTGATAAGAAAATGACGCGTCGAGGATATAAGATAGTTAGATTTGCCGATGACTTTATAATTATGGCTAAGAGTAAAGCTAAAGCAGAACGTGCTTTGGAAGTAACTCGCCAGATTATAGAAAATGAATTAAACTTAAGACTACATCCTCGGAAAACAGTAATTACGAATTTTGATGATGGGTTTAAATTTCTAGAATTTAGATTTTATAATGGTGATTATAAAATGCCAAAAGAGAGCTCTATTAAAAGTTTCAAGGATAAAGTAAGAAAGAAAACCAAAAGGAATAGATCAATAGGAGTAGCTGTAATGATTGATGAACTTAATTTAATTATTAGAGGTTGGGGTAATAGCTTTCTACTAGGAAATGTTAAAGGACTATATAAAAAGTTAGATGGTTGGATAAGAATGAGAGTACGTTGTTTTATAGAAGGAAAGAAGGCGAAAGGACAGAATTATCGCCTTCCTAATAAAATATTAAGAGATTTAGGACTAGAATCACTGCTTACCGATGTGCTTTAGACAAGAGTAAAATATACATTTGTGGCAACACAAAGACGATAACTTACTCTCTGTTAAGGAGCAACAATGACCGAAAGCTGTATACGGGAGAACCGTACGTGCAGTTTGACAAGAGGTCCCAGCCGTGAGGCTGGTCCTACTTTATTTTTGAAGTAGGCAGGATAATTTTTGAATTTTGTTTAATAATATATATGATAACTATTTTTCGAAAGGAGTGATAGTATGGCAAAAATATTAACTGCACCAGGAAAGTATATACAAGGGAAAGGAACTTTAAAAGAATTAGGTAAGTATGTAGGGGATTTAGGAAATAATGTATTAGCCATTTGTGATGAATTTATCTTAGATTCTTTCTCTAAGCAGATTAAAGTTGGATTAGAGGATGAGCAATTGCGATTAGGAAAATTTAATGGTGAATGTTCTAGAGCTGAAATAGATAGGTTAAAGGAGTTGGCCCAGGCTGAAGAAGCTGAGGTTATAATTGGGATCGGTGGCGGTAAGACTTTAGATACAGCTAAAGCTGTTTCCTATTATACTAATTTACCAGTAGCTATTGTACCAACTATTGCAGCTACTGATGCACCTTGTAGTGCTTTATCTGTAATTTATACTGAGGAAGGTGTATTTGAAGAGTATTTATTTTTACCATCTAACCCTAATTTAGTAATAATGGATACAAAAGTAATAGCTCAAGCCCCAGTAGAGTTTTTAATAGCAGGAATAGGAGATGCCTTAGCCACTTATTTTGAGGCTGAAGCTTGTAGTGTAACGAGAGTAGATAATATTGCTGGAGGAAGTCAAACTGCTGCAGCTTTAAACTTGGCCCAATTATGTTATGAAACTCTCTTAGATTATGGAGTAACAGCTAAAAAAGCAGTAGAAGCTGGGGGGGTTACAGAAGCTGTAGAAAAAATTGTTGAAGCTAATACTTTATTAAGTGGATTAGGTTTTGAGAGTGGTGGCTTAGCAGCTGCTCATGCTATTCATAATGGATTTACTGTATTAGAGAAGACACACAGTAAAACTCATGGTGAAAAAGTAGCGTATTCTACCATTGTACAGCTTGTTTTAGAAGATAGGCCACCTCGAGTAATTGAACAAGTAATTAATTTTTGTAAAGAGGTTGGTTTACCAACAACTTTAGCTGATTTAGGAATTGAGCAAGCAACTGAAGAAGGTATATTAGAAGTAGCTAAAGCTAGTTGTGTCGAAGATGAAACAATCCATAATATGCCCTTTGAAGTAACTCCTGGTCTAGTTAAAGATGCTATCTTAGCAGTTGATAAATTAAGCAGATAAACAGAGGTGATTTTATGTTAAGGGAATATAATGTAACTAATATTTATCAAGGGCGATTAGAGACTGGTGATGATTTATTGGCAGAACTAACAAAACTGGTTAAAGAAAAGGGAATTGAAGCAGGAAAAGTATCTGCTATTGGTGCTGTTAAGCAGGCTACTTTATCGTATTATGACCAAGAAAAACAACAGTATAATGAAAAAGAATTTAATCAACCATTAGAAATTATCAGTTTCTTAGGTAATATTTCTTTAAAGGATGGTGAGCCAATAATTCATGCTCATATTTCATTAGGAGATGAAGAAGGAGAATTATACGGTGGCCATTTAGCTTCTGAAACTATTGTTTTTGCTTGTGAGTTTATAATTGAAGAGTATGAAGGAAAGCCGTTTAAAAGAGGTTATCATGAAACTACTGGTTTACCTTTATGGCAAAAATAAGAAGCACAGAAAGGCATATTTTTAATTTCATAATAATAATATTCAGTAAATAGGAGGGATATTATATTATGAAATTGATTAAAAGATGGTTTGATTTAGAACTTCATACTAAAATTTTAATTGGGTTAATTTTAGGTATTATACTAGGTTTTATTTTAGGGCCAACGGCTAAAGCACTTAAACCTTTTGGTAGTCTATTTATTAGACTAATTAGAATGGTAATTATTCCTTTAGTCTTTTCTTCTCTAGTGGTTGGAGCTGCTAGTATAGGAGACCCTAAAAGTCTGGGGCGGATTGGTGGAAAAACAATAGCTTTTTATTTAGTTACTACTGCTTTTGCAGTAATAATCGGGTTATTAATGGGAAATATTCTACAGCCAGGTGTAAATTTAAATATGGATGTAGGTCAAGTAACAATGCAAGCTAAAGAACCGCCTGCTTTAAGTGAAACTTTATTAAATATTGTTCCTAAAAATCCTATTATGGCTTTACAACAAGGAAATATGTTACAAATTATTGTTTTTTCTTTAGTATTAGGGGTTACTCTTACTTTAATTGGAGATAAAGGTAAACCAGTATTAGAATTTTTTGATTCTTTAGCAGAAACTATGTATAAAATGACAGCAATGGTAATGGAACTTGCTCCTTATGGTGTATTAGCTTTAATTGCTTCGGTAGTTGGATCTTTTGGGTTATCTGTTTTACTGCCCTTAATAAAGGTTATAATAGCTGTTTATATCGGATGTTTAATCCACTGGTTGATTACTTATGGTGGAGCAATTAAATTTTTCTCTCAACTAAAAATAACAGAGTTTTTCAAAGGAATTTCTAGTGCTCAAATTTTTGCTTTTAGTACTTGTAGTAGTTCAGGAACTTTACCAGTTACAACTAAGTGTTGTCGAGAAAATTTGGGAGCATCTGATAAAATTACTAGTTTTGTTTTACCATTAGGTGCTACAGTTAATATGGATGGAACTGCTTTATACCAAGGGGTTTGTGCCTTGTTTGTAGCTCAAGTATATGGTTTAGACCTTAGTATAGCCCAGCAATTGGTGGTTGTTTTAACAGCTACTTTAGCTTCTATTGGTACAGCAGGGGTTCCTTCAGCAGGATTAATCATGTTAACTTTAACTTTAAAGAGTGTGGGATTACCTTTAGAAGGAGTGGCCTTAATTGCAGGCATTGATCGGATTTTGGATATGGCCAGAACTGTAACTAATATTACAGGAGATAGTGCTGCTACTGTAATTGTAGGTTCTTCTGAAGATGAAATTGATTTAGAAGTTGCTAATAATAAGGTGGTTAATACCTAAAGCTAATCCTCCCTAGTTGGGGAGGATTTTTTATTTATTATTTAAATTATCTGCCACAAATAGACCCCGAGGATTCCTCCACCTACTATTAGTAATAAGTGAACTTCAAATAGTGCCAATAGGACAGAAATAAGTCCTCCTACAATTGCAGATGTCTGACTATTAGTGGAGTTTAAAATACCTGGAAAGATTAGAGCACTCAAAGCAGCGAAAGGGATGAATTCTAGGACCCGCTTTAAAAAAGGTGGTAATTTAATATTTTTAAGTAGGGCTAAGGGTATCATTCTAGGTAAATAGGTAACAATGCCCATGGCAACTATCAATAATATTAGATAACTCATTCTCTATCAACTCCTGTAGGAAAGATAATTGCTCCAATCATTGCTGTAGATAAGGTTGTAATTATAATTGACCAACCAGTGGATATGTTACTAAACAAAGGTATCCAATATAAGCTAGAATTAATTATAATAGCGATTATAAAAATTCCAAATATTACTTTAGATTTTTTTAGACTAGGAATAAGTAGCCCAATAAACATTACATAAAGGGCAATACCCATACTATTTTGAACTACCTCTGGTAAACTTGCCCCTAAAAAGACGCCAATTGCAGTTCCTAAGACCCAAGCACTATAGCTAATTAAATTTAGTCCTAATAAAAATTTTGCTGTTAATTCTTTTTCAGGTCGCAAGGATGCTACCGAAAAAGTTTCATCAGTAATTCCAAAAGCCAATATAGCTCGCCATTTTTGTGATACTTCTTTATTAATCTTCTGAGAAATGGAAGCTGACATTAAAAAATGTCTTAAATTGATAATAAAAGTAGTCATTACAATCTCCCAATAACCAGTCTGTAAGGCTAATAAATTGACTGCTATAAATTGGCTGGCTCCAGCAAAGACCAGCAAAGACATTAAGATACTAATCGAGTTAGGTATTCCGGCTGACTTAGAAACTAAGCCAAAGGCTATTGCTATTGGAATATAGCCAAGGGCAATAGGAATTCCTTTTTTAAGTCCTGAGCTAAAGGATAAATTAGTGTCTTCTGCATAGGTTATTTCTTTTGTAAAAGAATTTTCATTCTTCATTCCTAAATACTCCTTTCTTAGGTGCAGTTATCAGTTATCAGTAAAGTATTAAATCAAAATAATTTTCACTTGCGTTAATGCATGGCAAAATTAATTCTTTGATTTAGGATCATAAAAAATTAGTAGGAACACGATAAATCGTATCCCTACTAGAGTTATTATCTATATAGTTATTTTAATCTTAAAATACAAATTCTATATCAGATAATCTATCTTTGATTTCTGCAAGAACTCTCTTTTCTTCAGCTTTATCTTCAGCTTCAAAAGTAACTGAGAAACGAACAAAGTTTCCGGCATCATCCCAAGGTACTGTTGAAATTAATTTTTCTTTAATTAAGAATTGAGAGAAATCTTCAGCAGTTGCAAACTTCTTACCACCTTTAGTTCCTTTAGGGATTTCAACATATAAATAGAAAGAACCTTTAGGTTTTTGAGCATCAAATCCGAGTTCTTGTAGGCCATCAGCTAACATTTCATGGCGTCTAGAATATTTTTGGGCCGTTTTTTCTGTTATTTCTGGATGTTCTAAAGCATAGACTCCTGCTTTTTGAATAGCTCTAAACTGACCTGAATCATTATTATCTTTAACAGTAGCAAAAGCTTTAACTACTTTTTCATTACCTGCTACAAAGGCTAATCTCCAACCAGTCATATTAAATGATTTAGATAAAGATTGAATCTCAATTCCTACTTCTTTAGCTCCTGGAATTGATAAGAAACTTAGTGGTTCATTATCATCAAATACTAAACCAGCATATGCAGCATCATGAATAACTACAATATTATTTTCTTTAGCAAATTCGATCACTTCTTCAAAGAATTCCCGAGTTGCAGATGCACCAGTAGGATTATTAGGATAATTTAAATAAAGTAACTTAGCTCTTTCTTTTTGTTCTGTAGTTAAGTCATTTAAGTTAGGAAGGAAATTATTTTCTTTTAATAACGGTAGCTCAACTACTTCTCCTTGATACCATTTGGTATGAGTTCCTAAAACTGGATAACCTGGAGTAGTCATAATTGTAATATCTCCTGGATTAATAAAAGCACTAGGAAGCATAGCTAAAGCTGGTTTTGAACCAATTGAATGATTTACTTCTGTTTCATTATCTAATCCAGTAACTCCAAATACTTCCTCCATATAATTAACTGCAGCATCTTTAAACTGCTGGATGCCATTATCAGCATAGAACCTATTTTCGGGCTTTTGGGCTTCTTGATATAAGATCTCTACTACTTTATCATCAGCCATCCAATCAGGTTCTCCAACCCCCATATCAATTAATTCCACATCAGGATTTTCTTTCTTTGCTTGTCTTTTGGCCCTCTTAATTTTCTCAAACTTATAAATATCATTGTCTTTTCCGAATTCTTTTCCTCCGATTCGTTCTGCAAATAAATTTTGAATATAGTTTTCTTGTGACATATGTAGATTCTCCCTTCTCTAATATCTAGTATTCAATATATAATTATATAATATTATTTACATTATTCAAATGATTTAGTAGAAATAAAAGATTTTTATTAATAAATTTTAATTATTTGTTTGATTTTGAAGGGAAGATACTATTCCTGTCGAAGATAATAAGTAGTATCTTATTTGGAAGGGAGGAATTAATATTTCATATTTTGAATTATTAGTTCAAGATAGTAATTATTTTATACTATCTATTAGTGGTTTAATAATTATTATGTTGCTAAGTTTGTTATTTAAAAAAGAGGAAGAGGAAGTTGAGTATGATACTTTAATTTCTAAGTTAAGGAGTAATCTTAAACAAGGATTGTCATTAGTTGATCAGTTAGAGGATATTCATATAAAACAGAGGTTGCTTTTAGAAGGAAAGAAGGATTTAGAAAAGAAAATTTATTTAAAGGTAAAAAAAGCAATAATAGAAGGGGATTTTTTTAAACAGCTGTTAGCTAAATCTATCAATTCAGAATGCGAAGTTAAAAAACAGGCAATTTCAATTTTAATGGAGCATAAAACCCCTCAAACAGTTGATTATTTAATTCCTTTTTTATATGATGATAATCTTGAAATAAAGAATTTAGTGATTGAAGAATTAGCTAAGGTAAATAATACTAAAGCAGTTACAACTTTAGTAAATTATTTAGATTATTGTAATGAAGTAGCAACCCAACAAACTTTAAGACAAGCTTTTTATAATTTAGGTTCTAAATGTGTGCCTAAATTATTAGAGTTAATTGACTCTGAAACAAAACATTTAAATTGGATTGTTAAATTGTTAGGTGAGATTGGAGATGAAGAAATTATAGATCCCTTATTAGAGCTGTTAGAGAAACATTCTAAGCCTGAAATAAGGGTAGGGGCTACCAAAAGTTTATCTCAGTTTTTAGATTATCCTCGGGTGTTTAATAGTTTGTTAGTAGCACTTGAAGATCAAGATTGTCATGTTAGAGCTCAAATAGTTAAGTTATTAAGCAAGATAGATAATTCAGAAATTCTATCTTATATTTATTATATGCTTGATGATACTAGTGGAATTGTAAGAAGTAATGCTGCCAGAGCATTATTAGAGTCAGGAAATGAAGGGATTAAGTATCTTATCTTAGGTGCTGAGAAAAAAGAATCGCCAGAGGTTTTAAGGTGTTTAAAAGAGGTAGATACTTTAAAATTAATTAAGATAATAAAAGAAGATTATCAAACAGATGATTTTAATGAAAATTCTGCTGTGTTAAGAGTAATAGATGATTCAGATGATGAAAAATTAACAGGATAAAAAAGGACTGGAGGGCTAACCTCCAGTCTAATTTTTTTGGGAATTGTTTTTTTTAGCTTTTTGTTCTAATTCTGCCTGATGGGCCATTACTTCTTCTTCTAATTGCTTAGACTTTACATAATAAAAGCTATCTTCATAGCACATACTGATCACCTCACAAGTTTTTGCTTGCTCGGCTACTCAATACTTTAGGTATTTAAGAGAGACCTTCTACTAAATTACTATCTTCTACTTATATTATATAAAAATTTAGTTAAATTGTTAATAGTTAGATTGATTTATTTTATACTTTGGATGTAAAATAAAATTAAAACTTCCATATCAGGATAATATTTGACATTTAATGGATAAAGCATTATAATTTAATTGATTTCAAGAAATATATAATGGATTAATTTTAGTTAATACTAATTATATGTTTTTAATGTCTGGAGGATAAACATGAAAAAAAATAAGTTAAAGATTTTATTTGTATCATCTGAAGTAGTTCCTTTTGCTAAAACTGGAGGATTAGCTGATGTTGCAGGTTCTTTACCACAAGAAATTAGTCGTATGGGACATGATATTCGAGTAGTAATGCCTGAATATAGTCAAATTGCTGATGAATATTTAAATCAACTAGAACATAAGCTTCATTTTAGAACTAAGGTTGGTTGGCGAGATGATTATGTTGGAGTTAATAGTTTAGAGAATAATGGAGTAACGACTTATTTTATTGATAATAAAAATTACTTTGATTCTCCAACAATGTATGAAGGTAAAGATAAGCATATCAGATTTTCTTTCTTTTGCCGAGCTGTATTGGAGATGTTGCCTAAGATTGATTTTCAACCGGATATTATTCACTGCAATGATTGGCAGACTGGCCCATTAAGTATGATGTTAAAAGAGAATTATAAAATCTATGATTTCTATAAGGATATTAAAACAGTATATACTATACATAACTTACGCTACCAAGGAATATTTGATAAAAGTATTTTAGAAGATACGTTATCTTTACACTCTAATCATTGGTATTCTGGTGCTATAAGACATGATGGTTGCATCAATTATATGAAGATGGGCATTAATATGTCAGATGTTATTAATACAGTTAGTAAGACCTATGCCCAAGAGATTAAAAGTCCTTATTTTGGAGAAGGACTGGATTATACTATGAGAATGAATGATGATGATTTGTATGGGATAGTTAATGGAATTGATTATGATGATTATAATCCGGCTACTGATGAGCATATTTATGCTAATTATAATGTAAATGATTTAACAGGAAAAAGAAAGAATAAACTAAAGTTACAAGAGCAAATGGGTTTACCACAATGTGATGATATACCAATAATTGGTGTGGTATCTAGATTGGTTGATCAAAAAGGATTAGATTTAATTTCTTGTGTAATTGATGAATTATTACAAGAAGATATACAATTCGTATTATTAGGAACTGGGGCAGATAAATATGAACAAAGGTTTAGAGAAATAGGTCAACTTTACCCTAATAAGATGGCAGCTAATATTAAATATGATGCTGCGTTAGCTCGTAAAATTTATGCGGGGAGTGATATGTTCTTGATGCCCTCTGAGTTTGAACCATGTGGCCTAGGTCAATTAATTAGTTTAAGATATGGAACTATTCCAGTAGTTAGAGAAACGGGTGGGTTAAATGATACTGTCCAGTCTTATAATGGAGTAACTGGGGCAGGAAATGGCTTTAGTTTCACTAATTATAATGCCCATGATATGTTATATACTATCCAAAGAGCAATTTATTTTTATCATAATCAACCTGATGTATGGGCCAAATTAGTTAAAAAGGCTATGAAAGGAGATTATAGTTGGAAAAACTCCGCTTTAGAATATCTTAATTTATATCGAAAGTTAGAAGCTGGTGATAAGAAAGAAGTAGATTCTTTTTCTGACAGAGAAGAAGTAGACTTAAGAGTATAAGGTTATAATTTAAGGAGGGAGAATTTAATGTCAGAAGTACAAGAAATTAGTATTAATCAATTACAGCAACAAGGAGAGGTAAATAGTAGTGGAGGACAGAGTAGTCAAACTGTTCAAAAGAAACAACAAGAAGAGAAAAAATTAACAAAAGATATTACTAGTATTTATCAGTTGCCTAATGATTATCAGGATAATAAATTAGTACTGCAGGTTAAAAATCCTCAAACAGCTTATTTATATTGGAATTATAATCAAGACCAACTAGAGCATATAGCTAAACAGGCTGGATATCAAAACTTATCTCAGGTACCATTTACTTTAAAGTTAATTGAGTTAGATACAGCTAATAACTACCATGTTACAGTCGATTTAAAAGCTAAACAATGGTATTTAAATGATTTAAATCCTGGTCATACTTATCAAGTTAAATTAGGCTTATTAGATCGACAGGGTAATTTTTATACAGTCATGACATCTAATAGACTCTTACAACCTCGTAATACCATCAGCAATATTTTAGATAAAAGATGGATGACTGTAGAAGAAGAAGTAAAACAGATTTATTGGTTATCTGGTGTTTATAGTACTGAAGACTATAGTTCATCAAAGGTAGCTAATAAACTGAAAGAAGTTGATATTTTAGCATTATCTGAAGCTGAGTTAGAAAAGAATTATAGTTCATTTGAATTATACTAATCTATTTACTAAAAAATTATGTATTAATTAGGAGTGATAATTATGGGAGAAGAAAAAGGATATTTATCTCTAGTATTACATGCTCATTTACCATATGTACGTCATCCAGAACACGAAGAATTTATGGAAGAAAAGTGGCTATTTGAAGCAATTACTGAAACTTATATTCCTTTATTAGATCATTTTGAGAGTTTACATAAAGATGGAATAGATTATAGATTGACTATGTCTTTGACGCCGCCTTTAATTTCCATGTTAACAGATTCTTTATTACAAAAGAGATATCTAAGGCACCTTGATAAATTAATCGAGCTAGCTTATAAAGAGATAACAAGAACTAAAAATCGACCTAAGTTAAATAAAACTGCTTATCATTACTTAAATAGGTTTAAAAAATCACGAGAAATTTTTACGGATTATTATGATTGTAATTTAGTTAAAGGATTTAAGAAGTTTCAAGACCTAGGTTATTTAGAAATAATAACTTGTGGTGCTACACATGGTTATTTACCATTAATGCAACAGTATCCAGAGGCTGTTAGAGCACAAATAGAAGTAGCAATAAATACGCATAAAAAACATTTAGGGCAAGCTCCAAGAGGGATTTGGCTTCCAGAGTGTGCATATTATCCTGGGGTTGATAAAATACTAAAAGAGTATGGAATTAAGTTCTTTGTAGTTGATACCCATGGTATTTTACATGCTAAACCTAGACCTAAATATGGTGTTTTTTCTCCTATTTATACTGAATCTGGTGTAGCAGCTTTTGCTAGAGATCAAGAATCTTCTCGTCAAGTCTGGAGTTCTAAGTCAGGCTACCCAGGTGATCATAATTATCGTGAGTTTTATCGTGATATAGGTTTTGATGCTCCGCTAGATTATATTGAACCATATATTAATCCAGATGGAATTAGAATGAACACAGGTATTAAATATTATAAAATCACAGGAGATAAGACTAGTTTAGATAATAAAGAGCCTTATGATTACGAAGTAGCTCTTGAGAGGACTGCAAATCATGCTGGTGATTTTTTATCTAGAAGAATTGAGCAAATAGAGCATCTAGATAATTTAATGGATCGTAAACCAGTTATTTTATCACCATATGATGCTGAATTATTTGGACATTGGTGGTATGAAGGTCCTGATTTCTTAAATTATTTAATTAGAAAGACAGCTTGTGACCAAGATAAAGTTAAGTTGATTTCACCTGTTGATTATTTAGAGGAATACCCTAAAAATCAGGTATGTCAGCCACCGATGTGTAGTTGGGGGGCTAATGGTTATAATGATGTCTGGTTAGATGATAGTAATGATTGGATTTATCGTCATTTGCACCAAGCGACAGAAAAGATGATTGAATTAGCTACAGATATTGATAATCCAGCTCATTGTACAGAACGTGCCTTAAATCAAATGGCTCGAGAATTGTTATTGGCCCAAAGTAGTGATTGGGCATTTATAATGATGACAGGAACTACTGTAGAATACGCTGTATATCGTACTAAAGCACACATTCATCGTTTATCTAAGCTCTATGATCAAATTAAAACGGGAACAGTTGACCAAGATTGGTTAGCTGAGTTGGAGTGGAAGGACAATATTTTTCCAGAAATCGATTATAAAGTCTATAGCCAAGATCATCAAGTGCAAATTAAGGGGGAGTGTGAAGAAATAGAGATTATAGCTACTTAATATTGAGTAATAGTTTGATAGAATGCTAGAGGTGGGTGATAATAATGGAATTTCACGGTAGTTTTTCAGTAAAATCTAAATTACCTAATAGAATCAAAAAATTAAAAGAAGTAGCTTATAACTTATGGTGGTGTTGGAACCATAGGGCTGAGCTTTTATTTTCCAAAATTGATGATAAATTGTGGAAGGAGTTTGACAGGAATCCTGTTAAACTTCTTTCTAAGGTTGACCAAGAAAGATTAAATAAGTTAGCTAGTGATAATCAATTTCTTGTTGAATATGACCAAGTTATAAGTGAGTTTAATGATTATTTGACAACTGATGATACTTGGTTTAAAGATGTTAGTCCTCAGTGGTCTGAGGATGAAGTAATTGCTTACTTTTCTACTGAATTTGGATTTCATGAATCAATACCTATCTATTCTGGTGGTTTAGGAGTATTAGCAGGAGATCACTGTAAATCAGCTAGTGATTTAGGTCTACCTTTAATTGGAGTAGGCTTATTATATCATGAGGGCTATTTTAAACAAAGGATCACTGATAAAGGTTGGCAAGAATCATTATATCCTACTTTAGATGAAACCTATTTACCTATAACTGCTGTCCAAGATCAAGAAGGAAATGATTTAAAGGTCAGTGTTAAATTAGCGAATAGAGAAGTATTAATTAAAATTTGGAGGTTAAATGTTGGTAGGATAAAGGTTTTTTTGTTAGATACTAATATTGCAGAAAATAGTAGCCAAGATAGAGAATTAACTTCACGCTTATACGGTGGAGGTGAGGAAACAAGAATATCGCAGGAGATTATTTTAGGTATTGGTGGTACAAAAGGATTAGCTGCTTTAGGATATGACCCTGTTGTATGGCATATGAATGAAGGTCATTCAGTTTATTTAGGATTAGAGAGAATTGAAGAGTTAATGACAGAAGAAAGTTTAAGTTTTACAGAGGCATTAGAGGTTGTAGCAGCGAGTAGTGTATTTACTACTCATACTCCTGTACCAGCTGGAAATGAAGTTTTTCCCTTTGAATTAAAAGAAAAATATTTTAGTGAATATTGGAAAAGAATAGGCCTAACTAAAGAAGAATTTATGAACTTAGGTTGTGTCTATGATATGGAGAAAGATGATGGTTTTTGTTTAACTGTTTTAGCTTTGCGTTTGGCCCGGTTTAATAATGGAGTTAGTAAGTTACATGGTGAAGTTTCTAGTCAGATGTGGGAAGATATTTGGGAAGGTATCCCCACTGATGAAAATCCTATTGATGCTATTACTAACGGAATTCATACTTTGACTTGGTTAGCTCCTGCCTGGGAAGAATTATTAGACCAATATTTACCTAGTGATTGGAGAAAAAGGATTGAAGATAAAAAGATGTGGCAGCAAGTTAGAAATATACCTAATAAAGAATTTTGGCAAGTGCATAATCAATTAAAGAGTAAATTGATTGATTATGTAAGAGAGAAGGATCTAGCTAGGAGAAAGAGATATAATACCTTAGCTAAGCTAGATAATAATTTATTAGATAAGGATAAATTAACTATAGGTTTTGCACGTAGATTTGCTACTTATAAACGAGCAACATTAATCTTTGCAGATTTAGATAGATTAAATAAGATTTGTAATAAGACAGGAAAAGAAGTTCAATTTATATTTGCTGGGAAAGCACATCCAGCTGATGTACCGGGCCAAGAGTTAATTAAAAAAATTCATGAGATTAGCCAAAGTGAAGAATTTAAAGGTAAAGTAATAATCCTAGAAGATTATGATATGAATTTGGCCCGGTACCTAATTCAAGGTGTGGATATTTGGTTAAATAATCCAAGAAGGCCATTAGAAGCTAGTGGTACTAGTGGTCAAAAAGTAGCTGCTAATGCTGGATTGAATTTTAGTGTACTTGATGGTTGGTGGTGTGAAGGATATAATAAGAAGAACGGTTGGGCTATTGGTTATGAGATTGAATATGATGATCAAGAAAAACAAGACCAAATAGATAGTAATTCTTTATATCAAGTATTAGAAGAGGAGATTGTTCCACTTTATTATGATAATATTAGTCAAGGGATTGCTAATGATTGGATTGCAAGTATGAAAGAAGCAATGATTTCTAATATATCAGTTTATAGTACTGATAGGATGGTACAAGAATATACAAAGAAATTATATCTGCCTGCTGTTAAACGTAAAAATGAAGTAGAAGCTAATGAGTATGCTTTAGCTAAAGAATTAGTCAATTGGAAAGAAGATTTAAAAGAGAATTGGGAAGAATTGAAGATTAAGGTTCGAAACAAAGAGAAAAAAGAAGTTTATAAAGTAGAGGATAATATTAATTTTTCTATAGAAGTCGATTTAGCTAGTTTAGAATTAGATGATATAGATGTTGAGTTATATATAGTAGCTGAAAAATTAGAGCAACCACAAATATTTGTAATGGATTTAGAAGAGAAAGTATCGGATAATATCTATAAATATTCTTTAACATTAGAGTTATCTCAATTAGTAGGTAGTGGAGATTATAAATATACTTTTAGAGTTATTCCTCAAGATGAACTATTAACTACTAAACATGAATTAGGTTTAATTAAGTGGATCTAATAAATAAGTACCGGGATATCCCGGTACTTATTTAATTTTTTGATAATTAATTTTATGAAAATTATGTTATGAAATTTTATAAATTAGGAAAAATAAATCTAAGGAGGAATTTAAATGAATACATTTTGGAAGACATTATTCATTTATTTTGTAATTTTGCTTGCAATGAGATTAATGGGTAAGAGAGAAGTAGGAGAGTTAACACCTTTTGATTTAGTAGGTTCTATAATGATAGCTGAACTAGGTGTATTAGTTATTGAAACTGAAGATGCATCTATATTAGAAGGCCTAATTCCTATTTTTACTTTAGCAGGAATTGAAATTATAATTTCATATTTTACATTAAAAAGTAGTTTTATGCGTGAGTTGATTAATGGTAATCCTTCTATTTTGATAAAAAATGGTGAAATAATGGTAGAAGAGATGCGTAGTTCACGTTATACAATTCATGATCTGTTAGCTCAGTTAAGAGAGAATGGAATTTTTAATATTTCAGATGTGGAATTTGCAGTTTTAGAAAATTCGGGCCAATTAACTGTCTTACCTAAATCACAAAAAAGAGGTGTAACTCCTCAAGATTTAGGAATAGAAACGGAGTATGAAGGAATTTCTAGAGTTTTAATTGATGATGGAATAATTAATCAAGAAGGTTTGGAAAAATCCAAGTTAGATAAAAAGTGGTTATTAAATGAATTACAGAAGAGAAATATTAATGATCCCCAAGAAGTTATACTAGCAACTTTAGAAACAGATGGTAATCTTTATATTTCAACTAAATAATTAACGGAGACTATTTTTGATATTTTTGGACTATAGGGGAATATTAAAATTAGAAACTATATAAGGGAGGTAGATTAATGGGTAAGAAACCAAGAAATAAAAAGGAGCTTAAATGGAGAGATAAAGAGAGGATTACAGATATTAGTCCAGACGATGTAGAAGCAGGAGAAGCTTTACCAGGCTTAGTAAATGGTACTTTAGGTCAAGTAAAAGATGTTGACCAATTCGAAAAAAACCGTGATTTAAATCCTGATGATTTTGAGTAAGGGGTGTTAGGATGGCTAATATTAATTGCATTGTAGATAGTTGTGCTCATAATGCGGATGGTATGTGTGGCTTAGATGAGATACAAGTTACAGCAGATGATAATGGTCAATTTGCTAGACGGGCTAAAACTACTAAATGCCAATCTTTTGCTCGAGAATAATTTTCCAGGATTTTAAGAGGCTAAAGAGAATATATGTACAGGGGATAATTTTATCCCCTGTTTTATGATTTTTATAGAGGTGATAATGATGTCAGCGGGTAAAAGAAGAAAAAAATTATTAAGTAGGTTGCAAGGAAGCGATCAAGCAATTACTGGATCAACTTTAGCTAAAGAATTTGATGTTAGTCGCCAAGTGATTGTACAAGATGTAGCTTTACTTAGGGCCAAGGGCGAACAAATACTAGCTACTTCACAAGGTTATATAATTGAAGATGAAACTAGAAATAATTTACCTCAGTTAACAATTGCTTGTCAACATGATGATTCAGTAACAGAGATAAAAGAAGAATTAGCAACGATAATTAAGTATGGGGGTAGGATTAAAGATGTAATTATTGAACATCCAATTTATGGTCAGTTAAGAGGTTTATTAACAATTCAATCCCAGTCAGATTTAGATTCTTTCTTGCAACAGTACCAAACTAGTAAAGTAAAAGCTTTGTCTTCTTTAACAAAAGGGATTCATTTACATACTATTGAAGCTTTAAATCAAGAGGTATTAGAGTTGATAAAGGATAAGTTAGAAGAAAGAGGTTATTTACTTACTGAATAATAAAGTGGCGTAACGCCACTTTATAGCACTACAGTTCACTTGCAATATAGTCACTTATGAACATTAATTAACACCTGTAAAGACACTTGACATTACACTAATATAATTGTAAAATGAGTAACGAAACTAATTATAAGGAGGCACACAGATGAAGGCCAATTTAATAAATAAAATAAATAAATTAAAAGAAGAACAAAATGCAATTATATTAGCTCATAATTATCAAATAAATGAAGTGCAAGCAATAGCTGATTATACAGGTGATTCTTTAGGATTAAGTAGAACAGCTGCTCAAACTGATGCTGAGGTAATTGTTTTTGCTGGGGTAGATTTTATGGCAGAAAGTGCTGCAATTTTAGCTCCTCATAAGAAGGTATTATTACCAGAAAGAAATGCTGCTTGTCCAATGGCTGAGATGATTACTGTAAAAGAATTAAGAAAGAAAAAGAAGCAATATCCTAAAGCAGCTGTGGTATGTTATGTAAATTCTTCAGCAGCAGTTAAAGCTGAAAGTGATATTTGCTGTACATCTTCTAATGCAGTAGAGATTGTAGAAGCAATTGATAAAGAGCAGATTTTATTTGTCCCAGACCAAAACTTAGGTCAGTATGTAGCAGATAGGACCACTAAGGAAGTGATTTTATGGGATGGCTATTGTAGAACCCATCATCGAGTAAGACCTAAGGATATAACAGAAGTTAAGAATGCTCATCCCCAAGTTAAGATTATTGTCCATCCTGAATGTAAACCAGAAGTGGTTAAGTTAGCTGATTATGTAGGTAGTACTGCTCAAATTTTGGAGTTTGCTAAAGAATCTAATGATGAAAAAATCATTGTAGGGACTGAAATGGGGATCTTATATAATCTTAAGCAAAATAATCCTGATAAAGATTTTTATTTATTAACCAAAGCATTAATCTGTCAAAATATGAAGATGACTTCTCTTAAGGATATAGTTTGTGCATTAGAGGAGATGAAATATCAAATAACTGTAGATGATGAGATTAGATTGAAGGCTCAGTCAGCATTAGATAAAATGTTGGAACTTAGTAATTAGTGGAGGGGAAATAATGATTCCACGATATCTAGTTAATTTTAATTTAGATAATATAAAGAAAGTAGAGACAGATTTTATAGTTGTAGGGACTGGAATAGCTGGTCTAGTTAGTGCTTTAGAGTTATCATCTAAAGGAGAAGTAATGTTATTTACTAAGGGTGATTTAAAAGATTGTAATACAGAAAAAGCACAAGGTGGAATTGCAGCTGCGATTAGTAATTATGATACTGTTAAGTTACATATTGCTGATACATTGCAAGCAGGAGCAGGATTATGTAATCCTAAAGCAGTTAAAGAGCTAGTAACCACAGGAAGAAAAGAAGTTAAAGAATTAATTAGATCAGGTATGAAGTTTGATCAACAAGCTAAGGAACTGGCTTTAACTAAAGAAGGGGGACATAGTTGCAGAAGAGTTTTACACGCCGGAGGAGATGCAACGGGAAGAGAGTTAAGAAGTTTTTTAGCCCAAGAGGTCTTAGACCTTGCTAGAGTAAATATAAAAAGGGAAAGATTTGTAATTGATCTATTAGTTACTGACGGAGAATGTTATGGGGCTTTAGTTTATGACCAACAAGAAGGATTAACTGCTTATTTAGCTCAAGCAGTTATTTTGGCTACTGGTGGTGCAGGACAATTATATCCAGCTACTTCTAATCCTAAAGGAGCTACTGGAGATGGAGTTGCTATGGCTTATCGGGCTGGAGCTGAGATGATGGATCTAGAATTTATTCAGTTTCATCCAACTACTTTACAGTTAGCAGAAGTACCTAATTTTTTAATTTCTGAAGCACTAAGGGGAGAAGGAGCTGTTTTAAGAGATCAATCAGGAACTCGTTTTATGTCCTACCATCATAAATTGGCTGAATTAGCTCCGCGAGATATTGTAGCTAGAGCTATTTATCAACAAATGCAACAAGATAGTAGTGACCATGTTTATTTAGATGCCACAGAATTAGAATCTGGTTTTATTGAAGAAAGATTTCCTACTATTTATCAAACTTGTTTAGAGGCTGGTATTGATATTACTAAAGAATATATTCCGGTTGCTCCAGCAGCTCATTATCTAATGGGGGGAATTAAGACTGATTCCAATGGTGAAACTAATTTAGCTAGACTTTTTGCTTGTGGTGAAACAGCTTGTGTAGGAGTGCATGGTGCTAATAGGTTAGCAAGTAATTCATTACTAGAAGGTTTAGTTTACGGAAGAAGAGCAGCTAAGCAAGCTAGTCAATATTTAAATAAAATGGTTGATTTAAAAGGTTTAGATTTTTCATTTCAGGCTCAACGAGAGACTAAAAATACAATAAAAGAAGTTAAAGCAGTTTTAAATAATATAATGATTGATAAAGTAGGGATAGTACGTAATAAAGAGGGACTAAAGCAAGCATCATCACAAATTAAGTTTTTGTTAACTAATCTTAATTATAATTTGAGCTCTCCAGCTGATTGGGAAGTACAGAATTTACTTACTATAGCTCAATTAACAATTAAAGCTGCTTTGGTAAGACAAGAGAGTAGAGGCGCTCATTATAGAGAGGATATTCCAGATAGTAGACGTGATTGGAAGAAGCATTCTGTTTTCAAGCGAGAACAAGAATGGGAGGAATGGGAACTTGAATTTAAATAAAAATAAAGTTATTAAGATAATTAAAGAAGCGTTGGCTGAAGATATAGGAACTGGTGATTTAACGACCCAAAGTACAATTAAAGATAATAAATTAGAAACAGGAATTATTTTAGCTAAAGAAAATGGAGTAATTGCTGGATTAGAAGTAGCAAAGTTAGTATTTGACTGTCTTGATAATGATATAAAATTTGAAAAATTAGTCACTGAGGGGTCTAAAGTGAAGAGACAAACTCCTGTTGTTAAGGTAAGCGGGCCAATAGCTTCATTGTTAAGTGGTGAACGCTTGGCCCTTAATTTTTTGCAAAGAATGTCAGGAATAGCTACTAAAACTGCTAGATATGTAGAGTTAGTGGCTGATTATGATGTTAGAATTGTTGATACTAGAAAGACTACACCTAATTTAAGAAGTTTAGAAAAGTATGCCGTAAGGATAGGAGGAGGATTTAATCACCGCAGTGGATTATATGATGCAGTAATGATTAAGGATAATCATATTCAAGCTGTGGGCAGTATTACTAAAGCTGTAAAGAGGGCTAGAGAAAATGTAGCTCACACAGTAAAAATTGAAGTAGAAACAGAAGACTTGGCCCAAGTTAAAGAAGCATTATCAGTTGGTGTAGATATTATTATGCTAGATAATATGTCTTCTCAGTTAATGGCCCAAGCAGTAGAGTTAATAGGAGAACAAGCTATTGTTGAGGCTTCAGGTGGTATTACTGCTGAGACAATTAGAGAAGTTGCTCAAACAGGAGCAGATGTTATTTCAGTTGGAGAGTTAACTCATACCATTGATTCATTAGATATTAGTCTGGATATAAAGGAGGATTAATATGGCAGCAGTTAAAGAGTTTTTAGCTAATAAAAATATTAAATTATCTTTAGAGAGATACGGAATTCAGGCTTTAGGGGCTATGGCAAAAGGATTATTTGCTTCATTAATTGTAGGATTGATTTTAAAAGTATTAGGACAGAGGTTAGATATACCATTATTAGTGGACTTTAGTAAGACAGCAATGGATATGATGGGGCCAGCGATTGGGGTTGCAGTAGCATATGGCTTAAAAGCACCACCTTTAGTTATTTTTACTTCAGTGGTAACAGGAGCGGCTGGAGCTCAATTAGGTGGACCAGTGGGGGCTTTTTTAGCAGCAGTGATTGGAACTGAATGTGGAAAATTAATTTCTAAAGAAACAAAATTAGATATTGTTTTGACCCCTAGTGTAGTAATTATTACGGGGTTATTGATGGCTAAATTTGTTGGCCCGGGGATTGACCAATTTATGAAAAGTTTAGGGCAGTTAATTATGACAGCTACTAGATTACAACCAATCCCGATGGGGATTTTAGTTGCTACTCTAATGGGGATGGCTCTAACTTTACCAATTAGTAGTGCAGCAATTGGTTTAATGTTGAGTTTAAGTGGTTTAGCTGCTGGAGCTGCAACAGTAGGATGTAGTGCTCAGATGATTGGATTTGCAGTTATGAGTTATCGAGAAAATGGTTTTGGGGGATTAATTAGTCAAGGATTAGGGACTTCAATGTTACAGGTACCTAATATTATAAAAAACCCATATATTTGGGTGCCACCAACTTTAAGTGGGGCTATTTTAGGACCAATAGCAACAACAATTATCCCTCTTAAAAATATCCCAATTGGTTCTGGAATGGGTACAGCTGGCTTGGTGGGGCAATTTGGAACTATTGAAGCTATGGGTATGGGAGCGCTTGGCCCGGTTATCTTACTTCATTTTATTTTACCTGCTCTGTTAACTTTGATTATTGCCAAGTTGATGCGTAAGCAAGGATTAATTAAAGAGAGAGATTTAAAACTAAATTTATAAAAGATTAGAGGTTAGTCTGCTTAAAAGTAGGCTGACCTTTTTTATTTATTGGCAATATATTTTTTATACATAAATGAATAATATTTCTGAAGAAAATAATACTAATTATAAGAAGTTATTGATTTATTAAATATTAATATTTAGTAATAGTATTGATTTTAAAGCCATATAATATGCATGGTGGTTATAAATTCAATGTGTAATAGTTTTAGGGGGATGATAATGAAAAATTTAGCATTAATTTTAGCTGGGGGAAGAGGAACTAGATTGGATATTTTATCTGAACATCGGGCCAAACCAAGTGTACCATTTGCAGGAAAATTTAGACTTGTTGATTTTGCCTTAAGTAATTGTGTTAATTCTGGGATTTATAATATTGGTGTATTGACTCAGTACTTACCTATGTCTCTAAACAAACATATCGGAATAGGAAAACCTTGGGATCTTGACCGTAAGATGGGTGGCGTAACTTTATTACAACCTTGTATAAGAAAGAATAAACAAGGGGCTTGGTATCAAGGAACTGCTCATGCTGTTTATCAAAATATTAATTTTATTAAGCAACACAATCCCGATAATGTTGTTATTTTATCTGGAGATCATGTTTATAAGATGGATTATAGCGAAATGATTGCTAAACATGAACAAAACGGAGCTGATTTGACAATTGCAGCTCAACGAGTACCTCATGAAGAAGCATCTAGATTTGGAATTTTAGAACCAAATGAAGAGATGCAGATAGTAGATTTTAAAGAAAAGCCAGCAGATCCACCTAGTAACTTAGCATCAATGGGCATTTATGTATTTAAAACTGAGGCTTTATTAGAAGTATTAGAGAAGTATTGTACTCAAGAAAGCTCTGATTTTGGTCATCATATTATTCCACCAATGATAGAAAACAACCAAGTTTATTCCTATGAATTTGAAGGTTACTGGAAGGATGTAGGAACATTAGAATCATTTTGGGAGGCCAATTTAGCTCTAACTGGTCCACTACCTGAATTTAATTTGTATGATGATAATTGGAAATTACATACAAAAAGTAAAGAAAAGCCACCTGCTAAATTTGGTAATAAATCTAGAGTAACCCAGAGTATAGTGGCTAATGGCTCAATTATTAATGGTGAAGTAGAGAATTCTGTAATCTCACCAGGGGTATTTATTGAAGCAGGGGCAGTAGTTAGAGATTCCATAATCTTTAGTAATACAAGAGTTAAAAAGAATGCAATTATATCTAAGGCAATTATTGATAAGCGGGTAATAATTGGTGCTAATTGCCATATAGGGTTTGGTACTAATGAAATACCTAATCATCAAAAACCTAATCTGCTTAATAATGGTTTAACAGTAATAGCTAAAAGAGCTAAGATATCTGCTAATACGCAGATTGGAAGAAATTGTAGGATATTCTCTTATGTTACAGATGAAAACTTTAAGAGTGGAATTATACCTAGCGGTAGTACTGTTACTCAACTGACAACTAAAGATTTAGTTAGCCTAGCTGAGTGATTTTTTGAATTAATTTACATTTTATCAATTATATTCTTGAAATTAAAGAGAATCTACCTTAAAATAGAAAATGTAATGGAAAATAATTACATATAAAATATGGGGGCGGATAATTTATGAGAAATTTAGCATTGATTTTAGCAGGAGGAAGAGGAACTCGGTTAGATGTATTATCTGAACATCGGGCTAAACCAAGTGTACCATTTGCAGGAAAGTTTAGGTTGATTGATTTTGCATTGAGTAATTGTGTTAATTCGGGCATTTATGATATTGGAGTATTAACACAGTACTTACCTATGTCATTAAATGAACATATTGGGATAGGAAAACCATGGGATCTTGATCGAAGAATAGGTGGTATAACATTACTACAGCCATATACGGGTAAGAGCAAAAAAGGCGGTTGGTATCAGGGAACTGCTCATGCTGTTTATCAAAATATTAATTTTATCAAGCAACACAATCCAGACAATGTTGTTATCTTATCTGGAGATCATGTTTATAAGATGGATTATAGTCATATGATAGCTAAACATGAACAAAGCGGAGCTGATTTAACAATTGCAGCTCAACGAGTACCTTATGAAGAAGCATCTAGATTTGGAATTTTAGAACCGGATGAAGAGATGCAGGTAGTAGATTTTAAAGAAAAACCAGAGAACCCACCTAGTAATTTAGCATCAATGGGGATTTATGTCTTCAAGACTGAGGCTTTATTAGAAGTATTAGAAGAGGATTGTACGCAAGAAAGTTCTGATTTTGGCCATCATATTATTCCACCAATGATAGAAAATGATCAAGTTTATTCTTATGAGTTTGAAGGCTACTGGAAGGATGTAGGAACATTAGAATCATTTTGGAAGACAAATCTTTCTTTAGCAAGTTCAGTGCCAGAATTAAATTTGTATGATGAGGGATGGAAGTTACATACTAGAAGTAAAGAACAACCACCGGTGAAGTTTGGAGCTAAGGGTAATGCCGTAGGAAGCATAGTTTCTAATGGTTCAATCATTAATGGGAAAGTAGAAAACTCTGTAATTGCTCCAGGAGTATTCATTGAAGAAGGTGCAGTAGTTAGAGATTCAATTATTTTTAATAATACGATAATAAAAAAAGACTCTATTGTTTGCAAGTCGATTATTGATAAGCGGGTAGTAGTTGGTTCTAACTGTCATATTGGCTTTGGTAATGATCTGACCCCTAATCATAAAAAACCACAATTACTTAACAATGGTTTGAATGTAATAGCTAAAGGAGCAGAAATACCAGCCAATACTCAAGTTGGTCGTAATTGTAGAATTTTCTCTTATGTTACAGAGGAAGATTTTGAAAGTCAAATCATTCCTAGTGGTAATACAGTTGCTAAACAGAGTGCTTTTGTTAATACTTCTAATGATGAGGTAGCAGTTACTAACGAGTAATAATTTAATGTATCCCCAGATTAATATGTAAAAAATTTCTTTCACACTTTTGAGCTTAAGTCATATTATATAGTGAATTGAAAGGGGGGATACATAATGGGTGACTACGGTGCAGGAAACAATAATATGCTTTTAATTATTTTACTTGTGATAATTCTTTTAGGTGGAGACCTAGGTATGGGCGGAGGACAATATTAAACTATAAAACTTAGCAAAAGAGCCAGAAGGAATATTCCTTCTGGCTCTTTTGTAATTATAATTTATCAAACTTGATAGCCTCTAAAATTAATATATAGTGTGATTAAAATAAAGTTAAATGAATAGCTGCTAATAAAGCCCCAAGTAGATCAGCAATAAGGTCTAAGTTTGTATCAATTAGACTAAATTGAAATGGGATCTTAGGTTTTAGTACAATATCGAGTAGGTATTCAATAATTTCAAAACAGGCACCTAGACTGGTACCTAAAGAAATAAGAAAGATAAAATTATAACTTTGAGAAGATGATTTATTAATTGTTTCAGTTATTAGTGAATAGAAAAAAAGAGTAAAGGTATAGATCCCAAAAATATGTAATAGAAAATCAAAATAAGATAATTTAATGTATAGTTGAAGATATTTGCCTAAAAAGTTATGAGCTAAGATAGCTAAAATTATTAGACTACGAATATAATTACCTAAGTATAAATTATATTTTATTTCTATAACGGTGTAGGTTACAAAAAAAGTAGTAGTAGAGATTACACTACCGATGTAGTGGTACTTATTATTTTTAATTAAAGCAGTTAGGATAGTAAACTGTATAATTAAAAATGAGATAATAAGTATGATTCTTACTTTTTTATTGTTAGACAATTTAAAACCTCCTCATTAATATTTAATATAACCTGATAGTTATGTACTTATTAATAGTTAACTAATAATTGCCAAAGATAACTATAAATAAATCTGTATTAAAGTTGGATATAATAGATATGAAGGAGGTATTTTATGCCGAAAAGTGCAGAGAATAAAAAAGAAGTTTTAGCTCCAGAGTTAACCTATGAGCAAGAATTAAAGTATGAAGATTTAAGTCCTTTTGAAATAACAAAAATTTTGAAGCGGAAAGCAAGTAAAGCAGCAGATAAGCTTAGTTCCCAAGGAGAATATCAGGTTTTAAATTCTGGTCGAGGAAACCCTAACTTTCTAAATACTATAGTAAGGAAATCGTTTGCTAAAATTGTATTATTTTCTACAGAGATAGCAAATAAGAATGCTCCTAAAGACGATACTTTAGGGTTTCGTCCTCAAAAAGAAGGAATTGCTAATAAATTAGAAACTTATTTAAACCAAGATCAATCTAAGGATGCTCAGTTTTTAAAAGATGCTATAATTTATGCAGAGAACAATTATGATTTAACCCCTGATGATTTTATATTTGAATTAGTAGATGCTGCTTTAGGAGATTTTTATCCAGAGCCTCCCAGAATTTTACCTAATATAAAAAAAGTTGTAGATGCTTATTTAAAAGAAGTTTTGAGATTAAATGATCAACATTCCGGAGAGTTTGATATTTTTGCTACTGAAGGTGCAACAGAAGCAATGGTTTATTCTTTTAATTCACTAAAAGAGAATAAAATTATTAATCCTGGGGATAAAGTAGCCACTGTAACCCCAATTTTTTCACCTTATTTAGAGATAACAGAGTTAGAGGAATATGAATTAGTAAATATTGAGATTGAAGAAAGTGAAGAAATGGAATGGCAGATTCCAGAGCAAGAGCTTAAAAAATTAGAAGATGAAAGTATTAAAATACTTTATTTAGTTAATCCAACTAATCCAACTTCGGTAAGTTTAAAGCGTAAAACTATTGATAAGATTGCTAGTTTAGTACGGACAAAGCGGAAGGATTTAATTATCTTAACGGATACAGTTTACGCTACATTTGTTGATGATTTTCATTCATTAGTTGATGTTATACCAGAGAATACTTTATGTATTTATTCATATTCAAAATACTTTGGTGTTACTGGTTGGCGTTTAGGAACAATTATGTTATATGAAGATAATGTAATTGATCGCTTAATTAATGAGCATCCTCCTGATATAAAAGAAGAATTAAATCAAAGGTATAGTATTATTTCTACTGAGCCAGAGGAGATTAAATTTATTGATCGGTTGGAGATGGATAGCCGTGATGTTGCACTAGCACATACTGGGGGATTATCTTGTCCACAACAGTGTATTATGTGTTTGTTATCATTATTTAATATAATGGATGAAAAGAAAGTTTATAAAGAATCTATAGAGGGAATATTAGATAGACGAATTAAAAATCTATATAGTGCTTTTCCAGATGGTTATTCGTATTTGAAAGGGGCCAATAAGTCACATTATTATACATTGATAAATATTCTTTCTTTGGCTAAAGAAAAGTATGGGTTAGATTTTGCTAATTATTTAGAAAATAATTTTTTATCACTTGATTTTATTATCAAATTAGCAGCTGAAAAAGCTATTATATGCTTGCCCGGGGCTGGTTTTGATGGGCCAAAATGGGCACTACGAGTTTCTTTAGCTAATTTAGAGACTGAAAATTATTTAATTATTAGTCAGGCGATCATTAATCTATTAGAAGAGTATCATACCTACTACCAAGAAAATAAAGAGTAAATTAGTTAAGGGGTGAATTTAAATTCACCCCTTATTTTCTTTCCAATTGATACCATGATTTTTCACCTCACTAAACTGTATAACCAAACATAAATTACTACTAAGAGTACAGTTTAAAGGAGGTGGATGATATGTCAGTTACGCTTAGCGCTTTACATTGGGCGTATTTATCATTTATTGTGTTTGTTATTGGATTTATGGTATCTAAACGAGATACGAGTTTGATTTGTATTCTTGGGATCTTTACATTAGGTTTGTTAGCAACGGGTTCCTTGCCCCAGGCTGTTATAGGAGTCTTTAATAGTTTGATATATGCAATTAAGTCATTGCGTGGTACTATTTTAATTATCTCAATTATTTATGGTATGAGTCAATTACTTAAGAAAACAGGAATTAATGAGGTAATGGTTTCACCATTTGCTAAACTGATTAGGACACCTAGTTTGGCTTATTGGGTAATTGGGTTACTGATGATGGTTACCTCTTGGTTCTTTTGGCCCTCTCCAGCGGTAGCTTTATTAGGTGCTGTATTATTACCTGTAGCTACTGAGGTAGGATTACCAGCTATGGGTGTAGCAGTGGCTATGAACTTATTTGGCCATGGAATTGCTTTATCTGGAGACTTTGTAATTCAAGGAGCACCAAAATTAACTGCTGATGCAGCTGGGATCCCGGTTTCTGAAGTAGTAAGTGCTAGTGTGCCATTAGTCTTTGTGATGGGGATTGTAACTACTATAACTGCTTTTTGGTTTTTAAAGCGCGATCTAAAGAAAGGTAAGTTAACAGTAGATGATGATGTAGAAATTAGTCCTGTAGTAGATGAGTCTAAGGAAGAGGAAAATTTAAAAAATTCATTATCAGCTATGACTAAAAGGATATTAGCATTTATAATCCCTATATTATTTGTTATAGATGTAGTAGTTATGATTATGACTAATTTACAAGGTGGAGATGCTACAGCTTTAGTAGGTGGAACAGCAGTTTTTATTTTAATGGTAATTTCTTTATTAGCTCATAAAAATGAAGGGTTAGAAGAAATAACTGAGTATTTAATTGAAGGATTACAATTTGGTTTTAAAGTCTTTACTCCAGTTATTCCTATAGCAGCATTTTTTTATATGGGGGATATGGGTTTTGTGTCAGTATTTGGTGAGGTATTACCAGCTGGTTCCAATGGCTTAGTTAATGATTTAGGGGTTGCTTTAGCAGAAATAGTGCCCCTTAATAAAGTGATTGGCTCTATAACTTTAACAATTGTAGGAACTATTACTGGATTAGATGGTTCAGGTTTTTCAGGCATTTCTCTAGCAGGTTCTGTAGCCCGATTATTCTCTATATCTATTGGTACAGGAATAGATACTTTAACAGCTTTAGGCCAAGTAGCTGGTATTTGGGTAGGTGGTGGTACTTTAGTTCCTTGGGCTCTTCTTCCAGTAGCCGCTATTTGTGATGTAAGTCCATTTAAATTAGCTAAAAGAAATTTAATCCCAGTTACTGTTGGTCTAGTAGTTACTACGATCGTTGCTATCTTTTTGATTTAAAATATTTTATTTTTTACTCTTATTGCGTAAATTAAGGTATACTTTATTACTATGACTATCAATAAAAGCATAAATAACATCTTTGATATTAGTAACGTTTTTTTCTTTTAATTTATTCTTTAACCATCTTTCATCTTGCTTAACGAGTTTTAGATTCTTTTGTTGAATAGTTCCATCAATTATTAAAGCTAGAGGCAATCCTTCGTATTCACCGTCAATATCTAAATCACTTAAAGTAGCAGGTCGAGCAGCTGGCCTAGGGATGATACTAATAGAGCCAGTTGGTTCTAGTATAGCAAATTCAATCTCTGTTATTTTGGAATAGCCAGATGTTCTAAGAATAGAAAGTAGTTGTCTAAGTGAAACATGGGATTTTTCTAAGTTATCTTCTATGATTTCTCCCCGTCTAACAAGAATAGTAGGTGAACCTAGTAATAATTTATTGATAGTTTGATGTAAAGATAATTTGGCTAAGATGATATAAAATATTATTACAATAGCTAATCTAAACAAAGCAGGAATAAATTTAGTTGTAATTAGTGGTTCAGCTGCTATAGTTGCTATAATAAAGGTGGCTACTAAATCATAGGGGGTTAATTGGACAATACTAGCTTTACCCATCATTCGCATTAAAGCAATAGTGGTAATAAACATCATTAAAATTTTTAGTATTATGACAAGCATTTGCTACCTCCTCATATTCTTTAATTTGTTAAGTTATATAGATATTATTGGTAAATAGAGAAAGTAAAATTCATTAAATGAAGAGGCAAATTAGCCCTAATAGTTTTACTAGGTCTAATTTGTCGATTTTTGTAAATAAAGATATATTATCTTAATGTTGAATAATGTGGAAATATGTTTTATAATAATAAAAAAAGGGGGTATTAATAAATATTCATTAAGTTTCGTAATAATTTTATAGAAGAGGGGAGAAGAGAAGTGAAATTACTAAATAGTATAAAAAATAAGATGATGTTAATTGTTGGTAGCTTAATTTTAGTATTAATAGTAGGTAGTTCTGTGGTTACATATAATCAATCACAAAATATCTTAGAGCAGACTATTTTTGATGCAGCAGCTAATAGTGCTAAACAAAATGCGGAAATTATTGAACAGCGATTAATGAGCATTAAAGGTAAAATAAAAATATTGGCTAATACAGAACAAATTAAGAGTATGAACTGGTCGCAACAAAAAGAATTTTTTATGAAAATAAAACAGGGCCAAGAGTACATAAAGAATATATTTGTAGCTGATACTACTGGTGACTATAAGATTACTTCGGGGAAGAATGGTAATATTTCTGATAGAGATTATTTTCAACGAGCAATGAAGACGGGAGAGACTGTGGTTTCAAATGCGGTAATCAGTAAAGCAACTGGAAAGCCAATTATTGTAATTGGTAGTCCTATTATGCGCAATAATCAAACTATAGGATTGTTAGCAAGCACAGTTAGTCTTAATCATCTACAAAGTCTTGTTAAGGGCATGAAAATAAATAATTATGGCTATGGTTGGATTATTGATAGTAAGTTAAGAACAATTGCCCATCCAGATAAAAAGTACTTAGGAAATAAGAAGATATTTGCAGGTAATCAGGAATTAAAAGAAACTGCTTTAAAGATGGTAAAAAAAGAGTCAGGGGTAGCTCATTATAAATTAGATGGAGTTAAAAAAGAACTTGCATTTGCTAGAGTAGGATTAACTGACTGGTCAGTCGCTATGACTGCTAAGACTAATGATGTATTAGCTCCTTTAGATGTTATTCAAAGGAGTAGCTTAATTAATGGAATAATTGCTATTTTAATTGGTTTAATTGTTGCTTATTTTGCTGCAAAAAAGATTTCTGATCCGCTAGTTCAAGCAGCCAATTTAGCAAATAAGTTTGCTAATAAAGATTTAACAGCTGATAAGATAGAAGTTAGTACTAATGATGAAATTGGTGATTTGGCTAATGCTTTAAATAGAATGCGCGATAATTTGCGTGGGATTGTGGGTAGTTTATTAGATGCTGTAGAGGATTTATCTGCTTATAGTGAGGAGTTATCAGCATCAGCTCAAGAAGGAAATGCTACAATAGAGACAACTAATCAATTGATTGATGGTGTATCAGCTAGTATTCAACAGATCTCTGCTAGCACAGAAGAAGTAACTGATTTTGCTCAAGAGTCTAATACCAAAACTGAAGAAGGTAGTAAGAATATTAACCAAACAATAGCTAGTATTAAAGAAATTAACCAAACTGTTGACCAAACAGAAGAGGTAATTAATGACTTAGACGATAATTCACAGGAAATAGGTCAAATTATTAATCTGATAACTAATATAGCAGAACAGACTAATTTATTAGCTTTAAATGCAGCTATTGAAGCTGCTAGGGCTGGAGAAGCGGGCCAAGGTTTTGCAGTAGTAGCAGATGAAATCCGTGAATTAGCTGAAGAGACTAATCAAGCAACAGAAAAGATAAGTCGATTGATTACTGATACTCAAAATAAATCAGAGGCTAGTTTAGAAGCAATAAACCAAGTGGCTAGCATAAGTAAGGATAGTCAAACAATTGCAGAAGAAACAGGTCAGGTATTTGACCAAATTGCTCAAGCAAGTACAGAAACTACAGTTCAGATTAAACAGACTGCTAGTGCAACAGAAGATGTAGCTAAAAAGAGTGATGAGATTATGGATGCTGCAGATGATATTAGTAATATCTCTGATGAGATTACTAATTCATCACAAGAATTAGCAACTATGGCTCAAGATTTACGACAATTAATTGATGATTTTGAAGTTTAATTTTAAGTGAGAGGGCTTAAGCCCTCTCACTTATTTATTATAGCCGATAGCGTAAAAAAAGTATAGGTGAATTTATCCAAAAAATTAGAAAAGAGCCACTCCTTTTGATAAGGTATTGTTAACCACAACAAAACCAAAGAAAGGAGATGGCTCTTATGGACAATATTATACAACAATTTGAGGAAAATATCAGCATTGAATTAGAAAAAATATTAAAAGAGGTGCTATTAGATTCAGGAAGGGATATATCAGAAGTAATAAATTTAATCAAAAGTAATCTTGATGAGTTAGGTAGAAAGCTTTCTAAATGGGTTATAGAAATAGTAGATGAAACAATAAAGGAAAGTACTAAAAGAAAAAAAGAATGGAAGATAGTAAAAAAGAAACAAAGAAAATTAATGACTAAGTTTGGGGAAGTGAAGTATAAAAGAAGATATTATCGTTCTAAAAGCAGTGATAAGTATAAATATTTAGCAGAAGAAAGATTAGGAATAAAGAAATATCAAAGGATGGATAGTTCGTTAGAAGCTGAATTAGTAGATTTAGCATCGGAAAATGCTTATAATAAGGTAGGTAAAGAGGCAGTAGACGATTTAGAAATAAGTGACCAAACAGTGATGAATAAGGTAAGAAAGCTAGGGCAAATAGAAAACAATGAATTAAATGAAGTAACAGAAAAACGGGAAGTAAACTGTTTGTATATAGAAGCAGATGAAGATCATGTAGCTTTACAAAATGGGAAGAAATCAATGCCTAGATTAGTTTATATTCATGAAGGAATAAGTGAAGTTGGAGATAAGAGAGAATTAAAGAATAAATACTATTTTTCTGGAGTATATAAAGATTCAGAAGAGCTGTGGTTAGAAGTACTGGATTATATAGATGAAAATTATAAGTTAGAGAAAGTGGAAAAGATCTTTTTACTAGGGGATGGAGCACCATGGATTAAAAGCGGCTTAAAGTGGCTTCCTAAGTCTAAATACATATTAGATAGATATCATTTAATTAAGTATTTTAGGAGAGCTAGTAGATATGGAAGAAAAGAAGTTAAAGAAAAACTGTGGAGTGGATTAGAAGAACCAGACCAAGAGTTAGTTAAAGAAGCTTTTAGTGAATTGATATCTAATGAAGAAAATGAGAAAAGAAAGAGTTTAATTAGAAAATCACGTCATTATATTTACAATAATTGGGATGGAATAGTGAATTATACCCAGGATAAAGATGCAATTGGTTGTAGTGCTGAGGGACATATAAGCCATATATTGGCAGATAGATTAAGTTCAAGACCAATGGCTTGGTCAAAGACTGGTGTTGATCAAATGTCTAGATTACAAGCATTTAAGTTTAATGGTGGAAATAAAGAAAAACTGAAAGAATTGTTTTTGAGAAAGGAAGAAAAAATAAAAAAAGAAGAAACTTTAACAGAGATTGAATCTAAAACGATAAATAGTAAGTTAAAAAAGAAGTTTGCTCAATCTAAGAAGAATATACCTAGCATAAATATAGGAAGAAGAACAGGTTTAACTAGAGCTTTAAAGGCAATTGTTTGATTGGGAAAATAATTTTTAACTATTAACCTATAAAAAATTGATGCTATCATTATAGCCTTTTTTGTTGACAAATTAAAGTGATTATTTTATAATTTTATTAGCACTCGGTGTTGGTGAGTGCTAATAATTTAAAGCTACATAATATATTTTATAAATGATAAATGGAGGTGTTATGAGGTAATGAAGATGGATAACTTTACTAGAAAAGCTCAAGAAGGTTTAACGGAAGCACAGTATTTAGCTGATGATAATGGACAACAAGAAGTTTATCCTGCTCATTTATTAATGGCTTTACTAGAGAATGAAGGGATAGTTGGCCCTATTTTAGAAAAAAATAATTTAGATATGGTAGAATTAAAAGATGATTTACGAGAAAGTATTAATAGGTTACCTAAAGTTTATGGAGATGATAATGAATTATATTCTTCTCGAGCTTTAGGACAGGTATTACGCCAAGCTCGTAAAGAAGCTAAAGAGTTGACTGATAAATATATATCGACTGAACATTTATTATTAGCTATTTTAGCTACAGATAATAAAACAAGTAAGCTACTGCAAAATAAAGGAGTTAATAAAGCGAAGCTAAAAAAAGCAATAGAGGAGATTAGAGGGGATGAAAAAGTGACTAGTCAGCATGCTGAAAGTCAGTATCAAGCACTAGAGAACTATACTATGGATTTAACTAAGCAAGCTAAAGAGGGTAAGTTAGATCCAGTTATAGGTCGAGATGAAAAGATTAGACGTTTAATGCAGGTTTTATCAAGAAGAAAGAAGAATAATCCAGTCTTAATTGGTGAACCTGGAGTAGGAAAAACAGCAATTGTAGAGGGCTTGGCCCAGCGGATTATTAATGGTGATGTTCCAGAGGCATTACGGGATAAAAAAGTTATTTCTTTAGATATGGGTTTTTTAGTAGCTGGAACTAAATACAGAGGAGAATTTGAAGATCGTTTAAAATCGGTACTTAAAGAAATAAAGAAAGCTAAAGGCCAGATAATTTTATTCATTGATGAGATGCATACTCTAGTAGGAGCTGGTGCAACACAAGGTGCTATGGATGCAGCCAATTTATTAAAACCAGCTTTAGCTAGAGGAGAGTTACATTGTGTTGGAGCGACTACTTTAGAAGAATATAAACAACATATTGAAGAAGATGCTGCTTTAGAAAGAAGGTTCCAACCTGTATTAGTTGATGAACCAACTATTAAAGATACAGTTTCTATTTTACGGGGTCTAAAAGAAAGATATGAAATTCACCATGGAGTTAAAATCCAAGATAATGCTTTAGTAGCTGCTGCTAAATTATCAGATAGGTATTTAACAGAACGTTTTTTACCTGATAAAGCAATTGATTTAATTGATGAAGCAGCTTCAAAACTAAAAATAGAGATTGATTCAATGCCTATTGAGTTAGATGAATTAAACAGAAGATTACGGAGATTAGAGATTGAAAAGGAAGCTCTTAAAAAAGAAGATAATGAAGCAGCTAAGGAGCAGTTGCAAGAGATAGAAGCGAAAATAGCTGATTTAAAAGAAGAGATCAAACCACTAAAGGAGCAGTGGGAGAAAGAAAAGGGAACTATTCAGCAGATACAGCAATTAAAAGAAGAGATTGAAGAGACTAAAATTGCTGCTGAACAAGCTGAACGGGAAGCAGATTATGAAAGAGCAGCTAGATTAAAACATGGTAAATTACATGAATTACGTAAGAAGCTAGAAGAAGCAAATCAACAAGCTGAGGATTCTAAACCAGAACGTGATTTATTACGAGAAGAGGTTAAAGAAGAAGATATTGCAGAAGTAGTTGCTTCATGGACAGATATTCCGGTAACTAAAGTAATGGAAGGAGAGAAGGAAAAATTAGTTAATCTAGAAGATGAATTGGCTAAGCGAGTTGTGGGCCAAGCTAATGCAATCAAAGCAGTTAGTAATGCTATTCGGCGTTCTAGAACCGGATTACAAGATAAAGATCGTCCTCTAGGTTCTTTCCTTTTTATGGGGCCAACTGGTGTAGGAAAGACAGAATTAGCTAAAACACTTGCAGCTACTTTATTTGATAATCAATCTGCTTTAGTTAGATTAGATATGTCTGAATATATGGAACGTCATGCAGTAGCTAAATTAATTGGTTCACCTCCTGGTTATGTTGGATTTGAGGATGGTGGTCAATTAACTGAACAGATTAGACGTAAGCCTTACTCAGTTATTTTATTGGATGAAATTGAAAAAGCTCATCCTGATGTATTTAATATTTTATTACAGATTTTAGATGATGGTCTTTTAACTGATAGTCAGGGTAAGGAAGTTGATTTTAGAAATACAGTGATTATTATGACTTCTAATCTGGGGTCTCAATATATTCAGGATATTAGTAATGAAGAAGAGATGAGAGAAAGGGTATTAGAAGAAGTAAAGAATCACTTTAGACCAGAGTTTATTAATCGGATTGATGAACAGATTATCTTCCATTCTTTATCTAAATCAGATTTAAATCAAATTATTGAACTTAGATTAGCAGAGTTAGAGAAGAAGCTAGCAGAAAAAGATTTAGAGATTGAATTAACTAAACAAGCTAAAGCTGAGATTAGAGAGTTAGGTTATGATCCAACTTATGGTGCTCGGCCTTTACAACGAGTAATTCAAAAGTATATTAAAGATGAGTTAGCTATTGAACTACTAGAAGAAAGAATTGGAGAGGGAGATAAGATAATAGTAGATTATAAAGATGGTCAGTTTAGATTTAAAACACAATAAAATTAGGGATTATTATCTAAAGTCGGGGTCTTAACCTCGACTTTTTTACTATTTAGTGGATATTTTATAAAGAAATAAAGAATAATAGAAATAAATAATCTTGTAGGGGGGGAATAACAATGCAATTAACAACTAAAGAAAAAGATAAGATTTTAGATAATTTATCTGCTGAAGAAATTTGTATTCAAAAGTATGAAACATATGCTAATCATACTTCTGACCCGGAGATTAAAAATTTATTTAAGAGTCTAGCCCAACAAGAGAAACAACATGCTAAAACACTAACTAATATGTTAAATGGTAACTTTCAAGGGGCACAACAACAGGGCCAAGGTCAACAAACTCAACAACAGCCACCAAAGCAAGAGGTTGTTATGAGTAATAATAAAAATACAATGGAAGTAGCTAATATGGCCCTGCAAACAACAAATGCTACTGACTACAGTAAATTCAGTGACCGACAATTATTACAGGATGCTTTATTATCTGAAAAACATGTATCAAGCGCTTATGATAGTTCTGTTTTAGAATCTGCTAACCGTCAGATAATGCAGACTTTAGAACATATTCAAAAAGAAGAGCATGAACATGGACAACAACTATTTGAGATGATGAATAAAAAAGGATGGTATACAGTAAATCCTGCTAAGTAAGCTATTCTTCCGGGCTAATGTTAGATTGGCCCGGAACTTTATAAAGACATTTGTGTACTAAGAACAAAAATAAATAAAAAAATTAGTTTGTGATACTAATTACAAAGTTCAATAAAAAGTATATTATACTAATGTAAGATATTAAATATAATCTGCTTTGTGAAAAATATTTCAATTCTTTTAGCAGATACTACAATCTTATGTGAGTAATTTAAAGCAAATAAAAATTAGGAGGGAAAATATGTTTAACAAAAAAGGAGCTATATTATCATTAACGTTAGTTTTAGTATTTTCTATTTCATTAGTGGCAGGTGCTTTTTGGGGTTTTGGTGATGATGAACCAACAGGAAATTATATTCCGATTGATGAGAGAGGATATGCTAATCCGGATGCACTAATTAGTGCTAAAAGATTAAAAGAAATTAAAGATAGGGAAGATGTTGTTGTGGTAGATTTTAGGCATGAGGCTAAGTATTTTACCGGACATATCCCAGGAGCTGTACAAGTTTATAGAAGTGATGAAGAGAATCCAAATGCTAAATATGGAGGAATGAGAGCTACTCCTGAGCAAATGGAAAAAATGTTAGAAAGTAAAGGAATTAGTAATGGAGATTTAATAGTTATTTATGATGATCGAGCTGATTATGATGCTGCAAGAATGTGGTGGATTTTAAAGATGTATGGTTATGATAAAGTGAAGTTACTAGATGGTGGTATTGTTCGTTGGAAAGCATTAGATTATGAAACAAATCTATTAGGTGCTGATGTTAAAAAAGGTAATTTTGAATTTGATCAAGCTGAAATTAATAGAGAAAAATGGTTAGCTACTTTAGAAGATGTTAAGCAGGCCATTGATTCTCCTAATACAGTTATTTTAGATACACGTACTTGGGCTGAACATACAGGAGAAAAGACATATACTGACCGCCGAGGACATATTCCAACTTCTGTGTGGATTGAATGGAAAGAAGCTGTAAATGGTGGGAAGTCTAACGGGCCAAGAACTTTTAAGACAGCTAAGGAATTAAGAAAAATTTATCAAGCCAAGGGAGTAACAAAGGATAAGACGATTATTCCTTATTGTCAGTCAGCGGTTAGATCTTCTCATACTACTTTTGTTTTAACTCAGTTACTAGGTTATGATCATGTTAAAAACTTTGATGGCTCTTGGATTATGTGGAGCGCCCATAAAGAATTACCTGTAGAAAAAGGAGAATAAAGTTAATATATTGAAGTATGAAAAGGGGGATGTTAACATCCCTCTTTTTATTATTGCAGGTGATTTTATTATAGGGGGGGATTAGAAGTGGTTGATAATCTTGTAGAAAAGAAATCAAAAATTAGTATTATTGGAGCAGGGGAAGTAGGGACTAATTTATTAAAAATATTTTTGAAGATGGATTCTATTCAAGTTGAATATATAGCAGATATAAACAGTGATGCTCCAGGCATGATTTTAGCTCAAAAGGAAGGAATTAAGACAACTAGAGAAATAACTGAGGCAGTCCAAGTTTCAAATTTAGATTTGATTTTAGAAGTTACCAACTCTAAACAAGTATTAGAAACTATTAAAGAAGAAAAAGCAGCTAGAACAGAATTGATTAGTGGCGAATGTTCTTATTTGATTTATAATATTATTGAGGAGTATAAAGATTTTGAAGATGATTTATTACATACAGTAACTGATCATTTAAATGAAATTTATACTGCGATTGAAAGTGATTCAAAGAGTGTTAATAATTTACTAGCAGAGATTGAAGATGTAACTAAGCATCTTAATATCTTAGCTATTAATGCCTCAATTGAAGCAGCAAGAGCTGGAAAAGAAGGGCAAGGTTTTTCAGTAGTTGCTAATGAGGTAAAGGATTTATCCTCAGAATCAAGTCACATAGTACAAAAGATTGAAGAGATAAATAAAAATATAAGTACTTTAAATGAAAGGATTACTGAAGTGATTGATGAACTTAGTTTTAAGAAATAATCTTAAGGAGCGGACTAAATGATGAAGAGAATATTATTTGATTGTGATAATACGATGGGATTAGAAAAGAAGGATGTAGATGATGGACTTGTTTTACTTTATTTGTTAGGAAGAGAAGATATTAGGTTAGAAGGTATTACAACTACTTTTGGTAATGGAACCTTAGAACAAGCCAATCAGGTAACTACTCAGATGTTAAAAGATTTTGTAATGAGAGAGCTTCCTTTTTATTCTGGGGCTAAGGATAAAGAAGATTTAGATACTGCAGCTGCTAAATTTTTAGTACAAGTTGCTAGAGAAAATAAAGGAGAACTAACTTTATTAGCAACAGGTCCTCTAACAAATCTTAAGGCGGCTTATAAATTAGATTCTAATTTCTTTAGTTATTTAAAAGAACTAGTGATTATGGGTGGGGTTACAAAACCACTTTGTTTTAAGGGTAAGGAAGTAAAAGAGCTAAATTTTTCTTGTGATCCACAAGCAACTAAATTGGTCTTAGAAGCTAATCTTCCTGTTATGTTAGCAACAGGCAATTTATGTTTAGAAGCATTTTTTGGCCCTCAAGATTGGGCTAGAGTAGAGTCTATGGAGTCTGATTATATAAAAAATAAAATCAAGGATTGGTATTTTTATGGAGAAGAGTTAATTAACAGACAAGGTTTTTATATGTGGGATCTTGTCTCAGCTTTATATATTACTCACCCTAATATTTTTTCTGATCAGTATTATAGGTTACAATCGAGAGTAGAAGATTTAACGACGGGCCAAGTTTTGCTTAAACCCGCTGATAGAAAAGCTAAGACTGAAGAAGGTATAATTAATATTCCAAGTACAATCAAAGATATAGATCAATTTAAAGATGCAATCTTTAGAGCCTGGATTGATTTTTAGTCAGTTTAATAAAGGAGCTAAAAAATGGATACCCAAAAATTATTTTCATTACAGAATAAATATCAAGCGATATTACTTGATAATGGTGGGATGAGGACTTTATGTAATACACTACAGGAGGATATTAATAATAAGGTCTTTATTTTGGATAAATATAGAGAAAATGTACTTTATATAGATCGTGAATTGCGCCATGAGAACCAGGAATTTTATTCTTATTTAGACCAAAGAAGCTTAACTAAAAGAAGAATCATCTTTAGTGAGTACAATGTTTGTATAGAAAGGTTAATTTATATTTGGCGAGAGCAGGAAGTAACCGAGGTGCAAGTTAAGCTAAGAAATAGTAATAAGACTTTAGGGATTTTATCTATCTTAGAGAAGAATCCGTTAGAGGAAGATCATTTTTTGGTTATTGCTCAAGCAGTTTATGCCTTATGTTTAAAATTACATCAAAATGATTTAGTACAAAGCTTGGCCCAAAAATGTAGTAATGAATTAATTGAAGAGTTACTACAGGGTAAGATTAAAAGCAAGCAAGAGTTAATAAAAAGAGGAGAGTTAGCAGGTTGGGATCTGACAGTGCCCTACCAATTATTTGTGTTACGTTTTAACTCTAAAAAATCACAAGAGGATGATGGCAAGCGGACCTTATATAAATATGAATTAGAAGAGAAAGTAACTCATAGTTTACACCGGATTATTAGGACTAATATTTCTACTAAATATATTATTTTCTCTTATGATGGTGATATTTTATTATTGATTCATTATCCACAACAGAGTGAAAAAATTAAAAGTGATATTCAAGATATTTATCAACAATTGCAAAATCGTTTTTCGGATTTTTCTTTTTCAATTGGGGCAGGTTGTTTTGCTCAGGATTGTTATCAAATCCCAGAAAGTTACCAACATAGTGTAAAATAAGTGTAGGTTGTTTTAGTTCAAAAACTAGAAAAGGGACTCCTCTTTTGATAAAGTGTTAAGTGACTAGCAAAACACAAAAAGGAGGAGCCCCTCATGGATACAATTATACAACAATTTGGAGAAGAAATTAAGGAAAATACAGAAGAATTTTTAGTAAATATTGCTATGGATAATGATGAAAGCATTTCAGATTTTATAAGATCGCTTAGAAAAGATATGGATAAGTTAGGAAGAGAGTTGTGCAAGTATTTAATTGAAAGCTTAGATGAAATGATTATGGAGAGTCCAAATCGCAGGGAGAAATGGGAGATAGTTAAGAAGAAAGATAGAACATTAATTACTGAGTTTGGTGAAGTTAAGTTTAATCGGAGATACTATAAATCAAAGTTTAATGGTGAATATCAACACCTAGCAGATAAGAAATTAGGTATAGGCAAATATCAAAGAATAGACAGAGGATTAGAAGCAGAGATAGTAGATTTAGCAGCAGATGAATCCTATGCTAAAACAGGAACTGAAGTAGTAGATAGCTTAGAAATAAGTAAACAAACAGTAATGAATAAGATAAGAAAATTAGATAAAATAGAAAATGATGAATTAAATAAGCCAAGTGAAAAGAAAGAAGTAGAATATTTATATGTAGAGGCTGATGAAGACCATGTTGCCTTGCAAAATGGTAATAATTCAATTCCTAAATTGGTATATGTACATGAAGGAATTAGTAAAGAACAAGGTAGAAATAAATTAAAAAATAGTTATTGTTTTTCAGGTGTATATAGTAAAGCTGAAGATCTTTGGTTAGAAGTAATGGATTATATAGATGCTAATTATAAATTAGATAGTATTAAGCAGATTTATTTAGCAGGAGATGGAGCACTTTGGATTAAAGAGGGTTTAAAATGGTTGCCTAAAAGCAAACAGATATTGGATAGATATCACTTGAATAAATATGTTCTAAAAGCTACAGCACATGCTGAGAAGCTTAGATTTAAACTTTGGGAAGGAATTAATAGTTTAGATAGAGCTAAGGTCAAAGAAACTTTTAGTGAGTTAATGTCCAAGGCTGAAAAAGAATCAAAGAAGAGAGCTATAAGACGCAGCAGAAGTTATATTTATAATAATTGGGAAGGTATAGTGAATTATTATAAGGATGATAATGCTCTTGGATGCAGTGCAGAAGGTCATGTTAGCCATATATTGTCTGATAGACTAAGCTCACGACCAATGGGTTGGTCTAAACAGGGAGTAGACCAGATGGCAAGATTGAGAGCTTTTAAGTTTAACGGAGGGAAATTAAAAGATTTACAAAAGATGATATTAGAAAAGGAAAGAGAGAAATATAAAGAAGATAATTTAGTAAAAATAGAATCAAAAGTAGTGAGTAAAAGATTAAAGAAAAAATATAAGGGAAAACATGAGAATATACCCAGCATAAGTAAAGGCATAAGAAGAGGTTTGTTTAGAGCTGTTAAGTCACTGGTTTAATTTATTGAAAGAGGAATCTTAAATTTTCACCTACAAAAACTTGACACAATCGTTACCAACAAGGATTATACACCTTAGATTTTTTATCCTATACTAAGCAAGTGAATGAGGTATTATTTTATGATGAATTAGGAATTTTACGTTTATTATGGCAATTAGATAGTCCTCAGTTACGCCAGTTTACTGATGAGTTTTTATCTAATTTAATTAAATATGATCAAAAAAATGATACCGAATGGGTAGAAGCTTTAGGAACTTTCTTACAAGAAGGGGGTAAAACCCAACAAGCTGCTAAAAAATTGCATATCCATCCTAACACAATGAGGTATAGAATTAAAAGAATTCAAGAGATATTAAATTTAGATGTGCATGATTTTGAAACCCAATTAAACTTAAGTATTGCTTATAAGATCAATAAATTTATACTTGCTAAGCCAAGTGAAAGGGGTGAATAATATCAGCAAGCTAGCTTATCGCTTACAACCTAACGTTAAGTGGCAAAGGAAAATAGGGATTGGATTAGTCTTATTAACTATAATAATAGCTTATCTAGTCTATAATTTATTATCGACTGGTTTAGCCTTTGCTTGGGTTTTTGGTTTATTGATTGGATTTACTCTACAACGATCTAAGATATGTTTTACTGCTGCTTTGCGTGATCCTTTATTATTTGGGATGACAGGTGCTACACGGGCAATAATTTTATCATTAATAATTACTACTTTAGGTTACGCAGGAATGCAGTATTATCAGTTGGCCCATGGCTTAAATTTAGTTGGGAAGTTTACTCCTCTGGGTTGGCATATTCCACTGGGAGCATTTATCTTTGGGATTGGAGCTGCTATTAGCGGAGGATGTGCTTCAGGGACTTTAGTGCGGTTAGGAGAAGGCTTTCAACTGCAAATAGTTGTGCTAATAGGTTTTATTATTGGTTCGACCCATGGAGCATATGATGGAGCTTGGTGGTATCATTTATTTAGTGAAACTAAAGTACATTTACCTTCAATTATAGGGTGGAAATTAGGAATAGGGTTGCAACTTGTAGTTTTAGTATTATTATATGTAGTAGCTTATTTGTGGGAAAAACATAAATTTTAAGGAGGATATCTATGAAGAAGTTAGATTGTATTGGTGAACCTTGTCCTCTCCCGTTAATGAAAGCAGAAAAAAAGATTAAGGAATTAAAAATAGGAGAAGAATTATGTATTGAGATAGATCATACTTGTGCTACGACTAATGTTCCCGAATGGGCTAGAAAGAAAGGCTATCAAGTAGAAATTAAAGAGGTGGTCTTTGGTGAATGGCAAATTAGAATCACCAAAGCAAAATAATGATTGGTGGGTAAAGATAACAAGTAGAGTATTTGAGAGACCTTGGCCCTATTGGGTAGGAGGACTATTATTAGCTATATTTAATATTATATATATTCTTTTAACTGGTCAGTATTGGGCAATTACAACTGGTTTTGCTCGTTGTGGGGCTTGGTTTTTACAGTTGTGTGGATTAAATGTAAAAGATTGGGCTGTATGGGATTATTATAGTTATATTCCTCCTTTATTAGACCGGTATACTTATTCTAATTTAGGAATAATAACAGGTAGTTTAATAGCTATTTTATTGGCCCGTAAATTCAAATTTAAGCGAGTCAAAAATAAAAAGCAGCTTATAGTAGGGTTAGTTGGTGGTTGGTTGATGGGTTATGGGGCTCGAGTAGCTATTGGTTGTAATATTGGAGGCTTATATAGTGCTATTTCTTCTTTAGCAATCAATGGATGGTTGTATCTAATATTTTGTATATTAGGGATTTATTGTGGTAGTAAACTTTTAAGTAAGTGGTTTATCTAGGAGGCAGAGAAATGAAGTTAGGGCTTATTAGATGTTTACAGACTGAAGATAATTGTAGTGGAAGACATTGTTTAGAGTCTATAGCTAATCAAGAAGGAGCATTTAAAGATATTGAAGAAAAGATTGATTTAACAGCTATGGTAACTTGTGGAGGATGTCCTGCAAGTAAAGTTAAGAGTCGGATTAATGCTATAATAGATGATGTTGACGCTATTGCTTTAGCATCTTGTATAAAATTAGGGACGCCAATAGGTTATCCATGTCCCCATGTAGCAACTATAGAAGAAAGTATCAATCAAGTGGATAATAAAGTTATATTTTTTGACTGGACTCATTCTAGTAAGTGGTTAGAAATACTATGGGGGCGGGTTAAGAGTAATAATTTAGATAAAATTTTTAAAAAAGGAATGAAAGTATAATGAAATTAGGGTTAATTCGTTGTTTTAATAAAGAAAATCAGTGTGGAACAATAAACTGTCTAGAGACTATTAAAGAGCGAAAAAGTGAGTTAGAAAATGTGGTTAAAGTAAAGTTAGTAGGAATAACTACTTGTGGAGGATGCTCAGGAAAAAAGATTGGTTTAAGGGCCAAGCAAATGTTACAAGATGGAGCTGATAAGATAGCTTTATCTTCTTGTATTGTTAATACAGAATCTTCAGACTTTAATTGTCCTTATACAGCAGCTATTAAAGATTCGCTTGCTCAAGTTGTAGGTGAGGAGCAGATAATTTATTTGTAAATAGTGGTATACCACAAAAAAATACTTAATTAATAAGCTATAGTTTCTTTTAAATGGTTGCTTTTGTGATAAACACACAAAAAAAGCGTTAAAACTTATTTCGTGAAGATAAAGACAAACTTCTAATTGAGAGATATAATAATACTAACAAGTAATATTGTGAAAATTATATCTTATAGAAAGGAAGTGTTTTATCTTGTTATCAGAAGAAGTAGTAAGCAAGATGAATGAAGTTATTGATGATTGTATGGGAGATGCTCCACCTGCTTGTGTAGCAACTTGTCCTTTACATATTGATGCTAAAGGATATGTTGATCTAATTGGAAAAGGAGAGTATAAGCAAGCTCTTGAATTAATTAGAGACACAACACCTTTTCCAGGAATTTTAGGTCGAGTTTGTGCTCATCCTTGTGAAGAAGAGTGCAAGCGACAAGATGTGGAGGCGGCTTTATCAATTAAAAATTTAAAAAGATTTGTTGCAGATCATGATAATCCAAGCAATTGGGATTTAACTACTGCTGCTAAGACAGGGAAAAGTGTAGCAGTTATTGGTGCTGGTCCAGCTGGTGCTTTGGCAGCTTATGACTTACGTAAGAGTGGTCACCAGGTAACTATTTATGAAAAGCTACCAGTAGTTGGTGGGATGTTACGAGTCGGTATTCCAGCTTATAGACTACCACATGAAGTAATTGACCAAGAGTATAGTATTTTAGAAGACTTAGGGGTTGAGATTAAATTAAATACTGAAGTAGGTGTAGATCTACCTTTTGAAAAATTAGAAGCAGATTATGATGCAGTATTTATAGCGATTGGTGCTCATGAGAGTATTATGCTTCCTTTAGATGGTGCTGATTTAGATGGTGTTAAGCCAGGTGTTGATTTACTAAAAAAGGCTGGCTTAGAAAATTATGATGAAATAGATTTAGGTGAGAAAGTGACTGTTATTGGTGGCGGTAATGTAGCTATGGATGTAGCTCGAACTGCTTGGAGAACAGGAGCTAAAGAGGTAGAAATAGTTTGTTTAGAACAAAGAGAAGAAATGCCAGCCCACGAATGGGAAGTTATAGATGCAGAAGAAGAAGGTATTGAAGTGCATTGTGGTTGGGGACCAGAAAAGATTAATGGTGATGATAAAGTTGAATCTATCACATTTAAGAAATGTGTTTCTGTTTTTGATGATGATGGTAATTTTAATCCAACTTATGATCAAGATAATTTAAAAGAGATTAAAACTGATAATGTAATCTTTGCTATTGGTCAGAGTGCTCAATCTGAATTTTTAGAAGAATCTGCTATTGAATTGAATCGTGGTGGTAAAGTTGATACTGAGGCTATTACTTTGCAAACAGATAAGGAGCATGTATTTGCTGGTGGAGATGTTGCTGGTAGGCCATTACTAGCTATTGAGGCTATGGCTCATGGTAGAAAAGCAGCTATATCCATTGATCGTTACTTAAAGAGCCAAAATCTTTACGAAGATAGAGAGAATGAAGGTAGTTATGAAACTTGGTTAGATAAAGAGGTAGATCAGCCCCGTAAAGAACGAGTTAAGATGGAGATGTTGCCTATAGAAGAGCGAAAAGGTAACTTTAAGGAAGTAGAGTTAGGTTTTGATGAAGCAAAGGCTCAACGTGAAGCAGATCGTTGTTTACAATGTGAATGTAAAGATTGTGTTGGTGAATGTGAATTCTTAGATGACTATTGTGAACACCCTAAAGAATTAATGCAGAAGTTACTAGATAATCCTGAAGATAATATAGATATGTCTTATTTCTGTAATTTATGTGATACTTGTACAGTTTATTGTCCCAATGAATTTGAATTAGCTGATATCTTCTTACAGATTAGACGAGAGTTAGTTAGACAAGGAGCAGGGCCCCTTGAAGGTCACAACCCTGTTACTAAATTCCACCAACCGTTAGGTTTTTCTAGTTTCTTTACGACAAAACTTAATGATAAGCAAGCTGGTGAGACCAAGAGAGTATTCTTCCCAGGCTGTAGTTTATCATCTTATGCACCGGATGTTGTACAGGAGACATACCAGTACTTACAAGATAATTTACCAGGGACTGGATTTGTTTTAAAGTGTTGTGGTGCACCGACTAATATGGTAGGTCAAGAGGATAAATTTGAAAATAGATTTCAAGATTTAATTGCTGATGTACGAGCGTTAGGAGCAGATGAAATAATTACTGCTTGTCCAGATTGTACGCATAATATTATTGATCATAAACCAGATGATATTAAGGTTACTCCATTATATGAAGTATTAGATGAGATTGGAATCCCTAAAGAACGTAAGGGGGTAGCTGAAGGTAAGACAATTGCTATTCATGATTCTTGTACAGCACGTCACTTCCCTAAAATTCACGAGAGTGTAAGAAATATTGCTCAAGATTTAGGGTTAGAAATTGATGAGTTTGAACATAATCGTGAGGATACTCGTTGTTGTGGTTTTGGTGGTATGGTACTGTTAGCTAATCAAGATTTATCAACTGATGTAATGGCTAGAAGAGCTAGTCAGACTGATAGAGAAGTTGTAACTTATTGTGCTGCTTGTCGAGAATCTATGGCAATGGTTGATAAACCAGCCTATCATTTACTTGAATTTATCTTTAGAGATAATTGGAAAGCAGGAGCCAAAGGACTTGATAATCCACTTCAGCAGTGGTTTAAACGTTGGAGAGCTAAAAGAAAGGCTAAAAAAGTTAAGTAATTAATATATAGGGAGGTTATAAAGATGAGTGAAGAAGTAAAGGTGCAAGAGAAGAAAAAAGGTAATTGGAAAAAAGTAGCTGTATTTGTTGCAGTGATTGCGGCTGTTATTTTGGTTATTAATCAGCTGGGGTATATGAAGTATTTTAAGAACCCTCAACTGTTAAAATCAGCTATAGATGGATTAGGCTTTTGGGGACCTGTTGTATTTATTTTAATGTGGATTGCATCGGCTATTTTCTTACTACCAGGTGGTGCTTTAGGATTAGTAGGTGGTTTGCTTTTTGGCCCTTGGATGGGAACATTATATACTATTTTTGGAGCAACTATAGGAGCAGTTTGTGCCTTTTTAGCAGGTAAGTATGTAGCTCGTGATATGGTTAAGGGTATGGTAGAGAATAATCCTAAATTACAAAAGATTGATCAAGGGGTTGAAGAAGAAGGTTGGCGTTTTTTAATGTTAACGCGGCTAGTACCTATTTTCCCATATAATGTTCAAAATTATGTTTATGCTTTAACAAGTATTGATTTACTTTCTTATACAGTAGCTACATTTGTATTTATGTTACCAGGTTGTCTAGCTTTTTCTTTTGCCGGAGGAGCAGTTAGTTCTGGTGGCAGTCCAGTCAAAATTATTATGTATTTAGCAGTAGCAGGTGTAGTATTATTTGGTATTTCTTTAATTCCTAAATGGCTTAAGAAAAAGCGTGGTGGAGATGTACTAGAAGATTTAGAAGATGAAGAAGAGACGGAGGGTGTGTAATGTTAAAGCAGAAAAATATTGCTGTGATTTTAACTACTAGTTTATTATTTATTTTTTCAGTCACAGCTGGAGCTTGGTGGATCTTTGGTGAAGAAGAAACTAAGCAAGAAAAGGTATCACAAAAAGATTGGTCAAAAATAGTTCAGTTAGCTCAAGGATCAACAGTTAATTTTTATATGTGGGGCGGTAGTCGAACTATAAACCACTGGGTTGATTCTATTGTAGCAACAAGATTAAAAGAAAAGTATAATATTAATTTAAATCGAGTCCCAATGGGGCCTGATGATTATTTAAATAAATTACTAACAGAAAAACAGGTAGGAAAAGAAGAGGGAAGCATTGATTTACTATGGATTAATGGTGAAAACTTTAAAACAGCTATGAAACAAGATTTATTATGGGGACCATTTGTTAATAAGCTGCCTAATTATCATAAGTATATAGATACAACAGCTGAGACTAATAAAACTGATTTTGGTTTTCCAACCCAGGGATACGAAGCACCTTATAGTAGAGCACAATTCGTATTTGTATATGATAAAGCTAAAACAGATTATCCGACTAATTTTGACCAGTTAATTAGCTGGATTAAAGAACATCCTGGGAAATTTACCTATCCTGCTCCACCAGATTTTACTGGTAGTGCTTTTGTACGCCACGTAATTTATCGGGTGACAGGTGGATATAAGCAATACTATGATATGCCAATTGAAAAGGTAAGAAAAAAAATCAAACCAGCTCTTAATTTATTAGCTGAACTAGAACCATATTTATGGCGTCAGGGAGAGACATATCCAGCTACTATAGCTCAGTTAGATAATATGTTTGCGGATGGGGAAGTTTTGATGAGTATGGGCTATGACCCTAGTAAAGCAACACGGCAGATCATTAAGGGAAAATATCCTGATTCTGCTAGAACTTTTGTGTTAGAGAAAGGAACAATATCTAATACCAACTTTTTAGCTATACCATTTAATGCCCCCAATAAGAGTGGAGCTTTAGTTACAGTAAATTATTTAGAGAGTTTTGCAGCTCAACTTTCTAAGTATAGACCAAAAAACTGGGGAGCTTTGCCAGTCTTTGATTATGATAAGTTAAGTAAGGGCCAACAAGAAAAATTAGATAATATAAAAGTAGGGCGGGCTACTTTATCACAAAAGGTTTTATCTACCCATAGTGTACCTGAGTTACCAGCCCATTTAGTTCCAGTTATTGAAGAAGAATGGCAAAAGATAGTAGGTATAAATAGTGAAGCTAAATAATTATTCATTTTGGAAACCATATATTTTATTATTTCCAGCCTTGACTATTTTAGTTGGTTTATTTTTAGGTGGAGTAACCTTAGCTTTGGCCCAAAGCTTTGGTTACTTTCCACTTTTAGGTCTTAATAATTTTACTTTAAAGTATTACATTAAAGTGTTATCTAGCCCAGAGTTTTTAGATGCTTTACAGTATAGTTTATATATATCTTTTATGTCGTCAGTTATAGCTGTAGTCTTAGGCGTTTTTTTAGCTTATCAGTTAGTTAAATTACCTAAAGAGCATAAGTTAGTGCGGCTTATTTATAAGTTACCTATTATTGTACCTCATATTGTTGCTTCTTTATTGGTTTTTTTATTTTTTACTCAAAGTGGATTAGTATCTCGTTTATTATATAAATTAGATTTAATAGAGCAGTTGAAGTCTTTTCCTGCTTTAGTTTTTGATTCGTGGGGGATGGGGATTATACTAGTTTATTTATGGAAAGAGATACCATTTGTTGCTTTGGTAACTTATACAGTCTTAAAGCATATTAATAACTCTTTTAGTCAGGTAGCTGCTAATTTAGGGGCCAATCGCCACCAGATATTTTGGAATATTTATTTTCCCTTATCATTGCCTAGTATTGGTTCAGCATTTATTATTGTATTTGCTTTTTCTTTTGGTGCTTTTGAAATTCCTTATTTATTAGGGCCAACCTATCCTAAAACACTACCTGTTATGGCTTATCAAAGTTATATTAGTTCTGATTTGAGTCAACGTCCGATTGCTATGGTAATTGCTATTACATTAACTGTTATTTGCTTTGGATTAATTTATATTTATAAAAAATTATTAGATTTAATACTATGTTAAAAGGAGGGATGAAGGATTAAAAATGGAATTAAAGTAATTAGGTATAGTAGTGTATATGCTTTAGTATTTATTTTAATTATACCCTTAATTATCTTAAGTTTATGGTCTATTACTAATAGTTGGTCTTGGCCTCATTTAATACCACAGAATTTTAGTTTAGAAGGGTGGCAGTATTTTCTTAATCCAGTTAATGAAGCTTTTGCGGCTTTAAAGATTAGTTTTATAATTGGAATAGCTGTTACTATTGCGGCCTTAGTGATTAGTATTCCTGCTGGTAAAGCATTAGGATTATATGACTTTGCAGGAAAAGAACTGATTAAATTATTAGTATTAGCACCAATTATTATACCTCCTTTAGCAGTTACAATGGGGATTCATATTAATTTTATTAAATTTGGTTTAAGTGATAGACTGTTAGGAGTTATTATTGTTCATTTAATCCCCACTATTCCTTATTCAATTCGGATTTTAACCCATGTTTTTGAGGCTTTAGGGGACAAACTAGAGGCTCAAGCCCGAGTATTAGGAGCTAGTGGTTGGCAGACTTTTATTCATATTACACTACCTTTAATTTATCCTGGTATTTTTTCTGCCGGGATAATGGTCTTTATAATTTCTTTTAGTCAGTATTTTTTAACATTCTTAATTGGAGGTGGCCAAGTAGTTAGTTTTCCTATGGTTTTATTTCCACTAGTTAGGAGTGGTGATAGGATGTTAGCTGCTGTTTATAGTGTAGTATTTATAGTAGCTGCTTTAGTATTTACTCTAGTAATGGAGCGTTTATTTAAAGATGAAGAGAGAACAAATGATCACTTTTATCTGTAATGATATAAATTAGTAAGGAGATCGATAATGGTAGAAATCAAATTAAATAATTTAACGAAGAGTTTTGCAGATGAAGTAGTAATTGATGGATTAGATTTGACTATTAATTCGGGAGAGATAACTGCTTTACTTGGCCCGTCAGGATGTGGGAAGACAACAACCTTAAAGATAATAGCTGGTTTATTAGCTCCAAATCAAGGTGATTTATTATTTAATCAAGAGTCGGTAATAGATATTCCAACTGAATCACGAGAAGCAGTCTTAGTCTTTCAGAATTATTTATTATTTCCTCATTTGAATGTAGCTGAGAATATTGCTTTTGGTTTAAAGATGCGTCATGTTTCTGATCAAAAGCAGCAAGTACGGGTTAAAGAACTGTTAGATTTAGTTAATCTAACGGGGTATGAGCAGCACTCACCTGCTGAATTATCGGGGGGCCAAAGGCAAAGGGTTGCTTTAGCTAGAGCTTTAGCTATCAATCCCGAAGTTTTATTATTAGATGAACCGCTTAGTAATTTAGATGCTAATTTACGTGGTGAAATGCAAGATTTAATTAGAAAGATTCATCTAAAAGAAGAAATGACTATTGTATTTGTAACTCATGATCGAGAAGAAGCAATGTTAATGGCAGATAAAATTGCAGTGATGAACCAAGGTCAGATTGAGCAGGTTGGTAGTCCTGAAGAATTATACAAACAACCTGTAACTAAATTTGTGGCTGATTTCTTTGGTACAGCTAATTATTTAAGTGGAAGATTGACTAAGGAGTCTTTTTCTTTTTCAGATGGAGAAGTAGCTATTGATAATAAGTTAGCTCCTAGAGAAGAAATAGAAGCTATGTTAAGGCCTGAATTTATTAAATTAACTGCTAAAGAAGAAGCAAAGTTGACAGGAACTATTATAAATAAAAGGTTTGTAGGAGAACGTATTTTATACCAAGTAGATATCGGGAAGCAAAATCTAGCAGTAACTATTTTACCTCCGGCTAGATTTAATGTAGGAGATAAGGTTGGTTTAAAGATTGATCTAGATAATATGTGGTTTATGGAGGGGTAGAATGAGCAAACTTATTTCTGTGATTATACCTGTTTTAAATGAGGAGACTACAATTACTACTACTTTAAAGCAGGTTCATAATTTAACTGGCGCAAAAGAAATTATAGTTGTTGATGGTGGTAGCCAAGATAAAACTGTTGAGTTAGCTACTAAACTGGCTGATAAGGTTTGTCAAACTCAAGCTGGACGAGGCCATCAGATGAATGTAGGGGCCAAAGAAGCTAGTGGAGATATTCTTTTCTTTTTACACAGTGATTCTCAGTTAGAAACAGATGCTTTATTAGCTATTGGCGATGCTTTAGAAGATAAAAGAGTAATCGGTGGTTGTTTTAACTTTAAGATAAATGATGATGCTTGGCCTCTCAAGTTTATTTCCTGGACTTCTAATTTACGGGCCAAATACCTAAACTTAATCTTTGGTGACCAAGGGATTTTTGTACGGGCTGATATTTTTTCTCAGGTAGGTGGTTATCCAGAGCAAGAACTAATGGAGGATTGGGAGTTTTCTCGGAGGTTAACTAAAACTGAAGGAAAACTTGTCCAGCTGGAGCCTAAGATCTATACTTCGGCTCGCAGATGGCATGAGTCTGGTATCTGGAAGACTATTTTTTTAATGCATAAGATTAAGTTTCTTTATTTATTAGGAGTAAAACCATATAAGTTACGAGAGATATATCATGATGCGAGGTAGAATCAAACCCTAAATTGTAAACTGGTATAAGTGGGGGAGGTGAGATTATGTCAGTCGGAATTATCTTAATGAGTCGAGCTCCTATTCCTGGTCAGACTAAGACTAGATTGCAGACCCATTTGACTGGAAAGCAGTGTGCTAGGTTGCATAAAGCTTTTTTGCAGGATTTGAGTCAGATGCTTATAGAGGTTAGTAAGCTACGGAATGATATTAATTTATATTTAACCTATACACCTAAAGGTAAGAAAGATATGTTTGATAGTTTAGTAGCAGATGATTTTCATTTTTTTGCTCAACAAGGTAGTAATTTAGGAGATAAGATGTATCATGCTTTAGATTATGTAGCCCAAAAGAATGAGAAACAGATTATTTTAGGTAGTGACTTGCCTACTTTACAGCCTAGTATTATCTTAGCAGCAATAAAGAAACTAGAAGAGCAGGATCTAGTAGTTGGCCCGGCTCAAGATGGTGGCTATTATCTGTTAGGAACTAACAAGCCAGTTTCTTTCTTATTTAATGATATTATATTTGGTAAAAATAATGTTTTACAGGCTACCATTAAGGAGATAAGAAAGCATGATTTAAGTTATGGGCTAGTAGATACTTGGTCTGATATAGATCGGTACCCGGAATTAGTAAGTCTTTACCAGGAATTAACCGTAGATAGTAAATGGGAAGTTTATCCTCAAGCTACAGCTGATTTAGTAACTAATCTATTAGAGACTGAATTGGAAGGAGGAGAAGTATATGGCCAGCAAGCTAAGTAATGAGGATTTATTAAAGCAAGTAAGAAAGTATGTTAAACAAGATCAGTTCCAAGAAAGATTGAAGTTAAGAGCAACTCCTCAGGTTTCGTTTTTGGCCCAAGGAGAATATAATATCAATTTTTTATTAACGAGTAACGAGGATAAATTTGTCCTCCGGTTAAATACAGGAAGTCAAATGCACCTAAATAATCAAATCAAGTATGAATATCAAGCACTTAACTATTTACAGCCTTCTGGAGTAACGCCCAAGCCTTTATTATTAGATGATACTTGTGATCAACTGCCATTAGGGATGTTAGTGATGGAGTATCTGCCAGGGAGAAGTCTAGATTATAGAAAGGACTTAACTAAAGCAGCACAGGTATTGGCCCGGGTTCATGAGGTTGAAGTTCCTCAAAACCACCAGTTAATTGTTGAAGAAAAACCACTCTCTGGTATCTGGAAGGAATCTTCCGAGTTAGTCCCTATTTATCTTGATTCACCATTAGGTAAAGATAATATCAAGCAGTTTTTAGAAAGAATGGTAGCAAAGTTAGATGAGTTGCGTAGAGAAGAAGAGGAAATTATGAATCTACTGCCTTATTCTATTGTTAATACAGAGGTCAACTCTGGTAATTTTTTAGTTGATGATAAGCATAAAGCTGCTTATTTAGTTGATTGGGAGAAACCATTAGTAACTTCTCCTCTCCAGGATATAAGCCACTTTATGGTACCAACTACAACTCTCTGGAAGACCGATTATCGCTTGACTGAAGAAGATAGAGCAAGGTTTCTACAAGCCTATTGTGATGAGCGAGGTTTGGATAATGAAAAATTAGCAGAGATTAAGAAAGCATTAGATGTATTTGATAAGTTTTCTGCTATGCGAGGGATATCTTGGTCAGCTATGGCCTGGATTGAGTATCAACAACCTGATCGTTTACTAAAGAATGAGGATACATTTAGAACAATGGATGCTTATTTACAAGAAGAGTTTTTAGCAGATCTATTTCCAAAATTAATATAGTACTAGGGCCCTTGTGGGCTCTTTTTTATTTTTTGGAACACTAACAAATAAAGGTATTTAAACAATTATGTAGAATTAATTACCAAAAGATGAGTCTTGATAAAGGAGGAGATTATAATAAAGAACATAGCTTTAATTGCTCCCTATAGGAAGTTGAAGCGGTTAAGTGACCAAGTTATTAAAGAGAATAATTTATTTGTTACGACTATGGTAGGAGATTTAAAAGAAGGAGTTAAAGTAGCTAACAGGGCAATAAACAAAGGCGCTGAAGTAATTATTAGTAGAGGAGGAACAGCTTCTTTAATTAAACAAAATATTAGTGCACCAGTAGTAGAGATCAATGTAACAGGCTATGATTTGTTAAGGGTCCTTTATAAGTATAGACAACACCAAGAACAAATAGGGGTCATTGGCTATGAGAATGTAATTTATGGTGTTAAGGCAATTTCAGAGTTGATTGGGATTAATATAGACTATTATAAAATTGAAGAAGAATCACAAGTAGAAAGCAGGGTAGAAGAAGCAGTCAATAATAATGTAAAGACGATCATTGGTGATACAATAACTGTTAGGACTGCTAAGGGATATAATTTAAATTATGAATTAATTACATCTGGAAAGGAGGCTATTTTAAATAGTATTTATAGAGCACAGAAGGTTTATGAGGCTACTGTAGTAGAAAGAGAAAAGAAAGAAAAATTGGAGACTATTTTAGACTCAGCTCACGAAGGAATTATTGCTATTGATAAAGAGGGAGTTATAACTGCTTTTAATCCCAAAGCAGAAAATCTATTTAATAAACAAGCTGCTGAGGTAATAGATAATAAAGTAGATCAGATAATACCTAGTACTAAATTATTAGAAGTGTTAAAAGAAAAGCAGCCTAAGGTTGGTGAAATACAGAATGTAGGTCAGACTAAAATTGCCACTAATCGAGTTCCCATTAAGGTAGGCGGAGTGGTTAAAGGAGCAGTTGCTACCTTTCAGGATGTTACTAAAGTACAAGAGTTAGAACAAAAGATTAGACAAGAACTGAATAAAAAAGGCCTGACTGCTCAATATAAGCTAGAGGATATTATAGGAGTGAGTAAAGAGATACAAGATAAGAAAAGGTTAGCTTATAGATATGGACAAGTAGATTCTACTGTCTTAATCAATGGTGAAAGTGGGACTGGTAAGGAGTTATTTGCTCAAGGAATTCATAATTGCAGTCAGCGTAAGGTTGGCCCTTTTGTAGCAATTAACTGTGCAGCCCTTCCTACTAACCTATTAGAAAGTGAGTTGTTTGGTTATGAAGAGGGGAGCTTTACCGGAGCCCAAAAAGGTGGCAAAAAAGGGTTATTTGAGTTGGCCCATCAAGGAACTATCTTTTTAGATGAAATAGCTGAGATGGATCAGTCTTTACAGGCTAGATTGTTGCGGGTAATTCAAGAAAAGGAAGTGATGAAGTTAGGTGGTAGAGAGATTATACCTATAGATGTGCGAATTATAGCAGCTACTAATAAAAATTTAAAAGAAGAAATTGAAGCAGGAAGGTTTAGAAAAGATCTATATTACAGATTAAATGTATTGGATTTAACTATTCCTCCGTTAAGAAAAAGAAGAGAAGATATACAAGCTATTTTAGATTTTTTAATTGTTAAGAAGAGTGGAGAGTTAAACAAACAAATAATTAGGGTAGATAAAGAGGTGATAAAGACTTTAGTTGAGTATGATTGGCCCGGAAATGTTAGAGAATTAGAGAATATAATTGAAAAGATGATTGTAACTAGTAAAGGAAAAGTAATAGAAAAGGAAGAGGTCGATTTTATATTAGCTAAGCTAGTTAAAAAAGAAGATGATTTTAAAACTTTTCAGTGCACTATAAATGCAACTGGAACATTAGAGGAGATGGAGAAAGAAATAATAAAGCAAGTAGTTACAGAGGTAGGTAGTAAGACTCAAGCAGCTAATAAATTGGGAATTACTAGAAGTACTATCTGGAGAAAACTAAAAGAGTGATTAAAATTCAAACAATATGTTTAAATTTTAAACCTCTACTATATAAAATTAAACTTAACAAAGAAGAAAAAATATTTTCAAAAGGGATATTTTACTATAATATAAGAAAAAATATCTTTTTAGCAAGAAAATTAAATTTATTTTATTAATCATAAATCTTTGGCATAGTAATTGCATTATTATATTGATGAGATTACTTATAATTAAAAATAAGGTGTATAAGTATAATAATTTTTATAAGCAACCACTATATCTAGGGAAGACTATACCCAGATAAAGTGGTTATTTTACTTTAAGAACTTAAGGAAGGGGGCCAATGATGAGCAAACAAGGGTTAGTGATGAGCAAAGAGGATAATGTTGCAACAGTAGTTGAGGAAGTTAGTACAGGAGAAAAGGTAACTATTAGAATGGGGGGAGAGACAAAAGAAATTAAGGTTACAGAAGCTATTCCATTTGGGCATAAGTTTTGCTTAGCAGAGATTAAAAAAGGAGAAGATGTAATTAAGTATGGAGAAAGTTTAGGAGCAGCAAACCAAGATATTAATGTAGGTGACTATGTTCATGTTCATAACCTAGACAGTAAGCGTGGACGTGGAGATATGATAGATTAAATTTATTAAATAGGAGGGGTAGTTGTGAAGATTCAGGGGTATAGACGGGCCAATGGAAGAGTAGGGGTTAGAAATCATCTGTTAGTATTACCTACATCAGTTTGTGCTAGTGAAACAGCAGCTAGAATAGCAGAGCATATCAATGAAGCTATAGCTTTACCTAATCAACATGGATGTTGTCAAGTGGGGGCAGATGCTGATTTAACAGTTAATACATTAGTTGGCTTAGGAAAAAATCCTAATGTTGGAGCTGTGTTAGTAGTAGGTTTAGGTTGTGAAGGAGCAGAGCCATCAGAAGTAGCAGCTAGAATCACTAAAACAGGTAAGCCAGTTGAAAAAATAGTTATTCAAGAATGTGGCGGAACATTAAAAGCTATTGAAAAAGGAATTAGAATAACTAGAGATTTAGCTAATGATTTAGTACTAATGGAGAAAGAAGAAGCAGACCTTAGTGAAATTATCTTAGGTATTGAGTGTGGAGGGACTGATGCAACTTCTGGTATTGCAGCTAATCCTGCAGTAGGTGGAGCTTCGGATAAATTAGTAGAACTAGGTGGTACTGCTATGTTATCTGAAACAACAGAGTTAATTGGGGCAGAACATGTTTTAGCTAAGAGAGCAGCTAATGAGCAGGTAAAAGAAGAATTATTAAATACTGTAAAGCAGATCGAGAATAAAGCTATGAGTTTAGGGGTTGATCTAAGAGGAGGTCAGCCAACACCCGGCAATAAAGAAGGTGGAGTTACTACTATTGAAGAAAAATCTTTAGGCTGTATTTATAAGGCAGGTACTGCTACTATTAATGGTGTGTTAGATTATGCCCAACAAGTTGAAGAAAAAGGATTTTATGTCATGGATACTCCAGGACAGGATATTGAATCAATTGCTGGTATGTTAGCTGGAGGAGCTCAGATAATAATCTTTACTACTGGACGAGGGACTCCAACAGGCTCTCCAATTGCTCCTGTAATTAAAGTAACTGGTAATACACAGACTTATCAAAAGATGATAGATAATATTGATATTAATGCAGGTAAGATAATTGATCAAGGCTTAACTATAGATGATTTGGCAGAAGAGATTTTTGCTAGTTTGGTTGATGTTTGTAATGGTGAAAAGACAAAGGCAGAGTTATTAGGGCATCAAGAATTTGGTATTCATAAACTAAATTCAACTTTTTAAAGGGGGATTATCATGAAGATTAAGCAGTCAATTGAGAAGATACCTGGTGGAATGATGGTGGTACCTTTAATTTTAGGCGCTTTTGTTAATACTTTTTTTCCTCAGGTTTTAGAAATTGGGGGCTTTACAACTGGGATGACCAAAGAAGGTGCTTTACCTTTAATTGGTGCCTTTTTACTCTGTATGGGAGCCGGGATTAGCTTTAAAGCAGCTCCTAAAGCGATTACCAAAGGAACTGTTATTACAGCAACTAAGTTTTTAGTAGGTGTGGCTCTTGGTTTAATAGTAGCTAATTTTATGGGGGATAGTTTATTTGGACTTTCCTCTTTAGCAATTATAGCAGCTATGACTAATACAAATGGAGGCTTATATGCTGCTTTAACAGGAGAATTTGGTGATAAAACTGATGTAGGAGCTATAGCTATTATCTCTGTTAATGATGGGCCCTTTTTAACCATGATTGCTTTAGGAACAGCTGGAATTGCTAATATTCCTTTTATGACTTTAGTTGCAGTAGTATTACCAATTATTGTAGGGATGATTTTAGGGAATCTTGATCCTGAAATGAGAGAATTTTTAACTAAAGGTGGGCCAATCTTAATTCCTTTCTTTGCTTTTGCACTAGGTGTAGGTATTAACTTTGGTATGTTAATTACCGCTGGATTACCTGGGGTTTTATTAGGACTAATGACTAGTCTAATAGGTGGTTTCTTTAATGTTATGGCTGATAAAGCATCTGGAGGTAGTGGTTTAGCAGGTGCAGCAGCATCTAGTACAGCAGGTAATGCAGTAGCTACTCCTAAAGCAGTTGCTATTGCAGACCCATCATTAAAAGCAGCAGCAACTATAGCTACTCCTCAAGTAGCAGCTTCAACAATTACGACTGCTTTAGTAACCCCAATGGTAACAGCGTATGTCAATAAGAAGGTAAATGGGGAAGAAAAAATAGCTCCAGGATCAGAGGAAGACATCACAACTGGATAAGAAAAGGAGGGGGAGGAGATGGCTAATAAGTTAGCAGTTATTGCTGATGATTTCACTGGGGCCAATGATACTGGAGTTCAATTTAGTAAAGCCGGATTAAAAACATTAGTTACATCACAATTAGAGACTATTGATCAGTTAGACTATAAGGCTGATGTAGTGGTGATTGATACTAATAGCAGAGCTGATCAACCAGCGACTGCTTATAAAAAGGTTGCCCAAGCAACACAACAGTTACAAGAATTAGGAATAGATTATATTTATAAAAAGTTGGACTCTACTTTAAGAGGAAATATTGGAGCAGAGATAGAAGGTGCTTTAGTAGCAGGAGGCTATGAGCTGGCAATAGTTGCTCCAGCTCTGCCAGCTACTGATCGAACTACAATTGGAGGGAATCAATTAGTACAGGGAGTACCTTTAGAAGAAACTGAAATTGCTCACGATCCAGTAACTCCTGTTAATCGCTCTTATATTCCTGATATTATTGGAGAACAGACTACTAAAGAGGTAGTAGCTATTAATCTAAAGGATCTTTTAAAAGGGGCAGATTATTTGGTTCAGTTGATTGAAGAAAAAGCTGAGAGTGGGGCAGAGATTATTGTGGTAGATGCTACTACCAGTAAAGATTTAGAGATAATTACTGCTACTTTAAATTTATTAGAAGCTGATTGCCTATTAGTTGGTTCAGCCGGCTTTGCTGAGAGTCTCCCAGTTGGCTTAAATTTAGTTACTAGTGAAAAGGAAGAAGTTACTAAATCTAAAGGCAGTATTTTAGGGATAGCAGGTAGTGTCAGTGATATAACTAGAGGGCAGGTCAATTATGCTCAACAAGAGTTGGATAATTTAAGTGTAATTGATATTCAGCTAGCAGATGTGCTACAAAATAACTATCAAGTTGAGCTAGATAGAGTAATAAGTGCAGTTGATAAGTTAATTACAGCAGATCAGGATATAATTATTCGGTCGGCTAAAGATAACGATTTAGTAGCTAAAGCTAAGCAGTTGGGTAAAAAAAATGGTCTAACTGGAATTGAGGTCAGTAATAGAATTGCTCGGTTTTTAGGAGAGGTTGCTAAGTATTTTTATGTGGCTAATAAGATAGAGGGGATATTTTTAACTGGTGGAGATATTGCTGTTAAATCGGCTGCTTTAATTGGAGCAGAAGCAACAGTAATTAAAGATGAAATCCTACCTGGAATTCCTAGAGGAAGATTTTTAGGAACTGATCTACCTCAGATTCCTGTAGTTACTAAGGCAGGAGCTTTTGGAAATGAAGAAGCACTAGTAGAAATAATTGCAGAACTTAAAAGGAGGAACTAAAATGGCAGATGATAAGATTATAACTGGTATAACTATGGGTGATCCGGCAGGGGTTGGCCCGGATATTATCCTACAAGCTGTTGCAAATAATAGACTTCAGAGCCAACATCTAGTGATTGGAGATACATCTGTATTAGAAGCTGTAAAGAAAGAACTAAATTATGGAGTTGAGATCAATAGTGTTCAAGATGTTAATGAAGTAGTTGCTACGGCAGGGGTAGTCAATGTCTTAGATTTAGATAATATTAAGATAGCTGAACTTGATCCAGGGGTAGTACAACAGGAAGCAGGAAGAGCAGCAGTAGAGTATGTTAAAAAAGGGATTAGATTGGCTTTAGCTAATCAGATTGATGCAGTAGTCACAGCACCTATTAATAAAGCAGCAATTCATAAGGCAGGATTTAAATATCCTGGCCATACAGAGATATTTGCTGAAATGACAGAAACTGATGACTTTGCTATGATGTTATATTCTGAGAAATTAAATGTGATTCATGCTACAACTCATATGGCCCTTGGTGAAGCTTGCCAAACAATAAGTCAGGAAAGGGTAGAAACAGTTATTGAATTGGCTGATGAAACATTACAGAGAATGGGGATAGCCAATCCACAGATAGCAGTAGCAGGACTAAACCCCCATGCCGGAGAAAGTGGTATCTTTGGTCAGGCCGAGATTGAAGAGATAACTCCGGCTATTAAAACCAGTCATAAGCAAGGCATCAATGCTGCCGGGCCAATTCCTCCAGATACAGTCTTTGTGCGAGCTGTTGAAGGAGAGTATGATATAGTAGTAGTCATGTATCACGACCAAGGCCATATCCCTGTTAAATTATTAGGCTTTGATAGTGGAGTTAATATTACGGCTGGTTTACCTATTATTAGAACCTCTGTTGATCATGGTACTGCCTTTGATATAGCTTGGCAAGGTAAGGCCTATGATACAAGCCTAGTTGAAGCCGTTAAAGTAGCTATTAAGCTAGCTGATAAATAGTTTAGATTTAGAGCCCATTAGGGCTCTTTTTTATTTTTTGTAATGTTATTTATTAATAAATTCAGATATAAAACTGTTATTATAGCAAAAAGTAACATTGAAATGGTTAACTAATTCATGTAAGATTAAGGATATAATTGTAAAACAGGCACTTGGATATCTAGCAAATATTGAGAGGAGAAAAAAGATGTCAGCAAATTCATATCAATCAGTTTCTAAATCTATCGCATTTATTTTAGTATTTTTTATGTTATTTAATGTAGTAGGATTATCTGTAGCTCAAGCAAGGACGAGTATTCCTAATCAAGCTACTAAGAAAAAGGATATTACCCCGAATATTGGAGAATTGCCTGATCAGCCACCAGAGTCAAGAAAAGAATTGAAAAGTAAACGGACTAGGTATTCTACGAGGTATATTAATCCTGATGGTAGTTTTACAGAAGAAATTTATCTAAAGCCTAAGTTTTATAAGGATTCAGAAGATAATAAGTGGAAAAAAATTAATAATAATTTAGAAGTAAGTGCTAAGAAGAAAGACAGACTTAAAAATACGGCTAATGGTTTCCAAGCAACTTTTGCTCAAAGTTCGGGACAAACTGGAATAGCAGCTATTGAAAAGAATGGTAAACGAGTCAGTTTTGTTCCGATTGGGGCTAAGAAAGTGACTGGTACTGTTAAGAATAATAAGATTACGTATCAGAATATCTATAATAATACTGACATTAGATATCAGGCTCAAGGCGCAGGAATAAAAGAAGATATTATTTTAAATCAGTATACTGGTCAGAACACTTTCACCTTTGAATTAAAGTTGCAAGGCTTAGAGGCAAAACAAGAAGATAATGGTATGATCTATTTAGTAAATCAGCAAGGTGAAAAGTTATGGTACTTTGAGAAACCATATATGGTAGATGCTAATGGGAAACATTCTACCAAAGTAGAACTCAAGCTAAGAAAAGAAGCTGGCAAAGTATATATAGATGTAGTAGCGGATAAAGGATTTTTAGAGGATTCAGCTACCAAGTATCCAGTTACCATAGACCCAACTATTAATAACTGGAATGTGATGCGAGATTCTTTTGTAGCTAGTAGTTTTCCTGATTCATCATACTCTAGTTTAAATGATATGTATACAGGTAATGATGCTTATTATTATGGTAAAATGCGTTCTTTGGTCAAGTTTTTCTTACCAAGTCTACCAAGTGATAGTAAAATTTCTAATGCTAGTTTTAGTGTTTATCAAACTTATGATAGTATGACAAATCACTCAATTGATTTATATCGAGTAACAAGTGATTGGACAGATTCTGTGACTTGGAATACGCAGCCGACAATTGCAGCTAATCCAGAGTCAACAGTAACTGATAATAGTTATAATCAATATTGGCAGTGGGATATTACTGATCTAATGATTGATTGGTATAATAGTGAACAAGCTAATTATGGCTTCATGTTAAAGCAACAAGATGAAACAGGAGTCTTTAGAAGATTTAATACTGTAGATAGTGGTAGTAATACACCTAAGATTTCAATTGATTATACAGTAGATCCAATCGGTCAAGAAGAATTCTGGGGTTATACCAAGGATGGAGTTAATCCAGCTAATGGTAATTTAGTTCTTCAAGAGAAGGACTTTGCAATTCCGGGAAGAGGAATTCCGATTAATCTGAAACGAACTTATAATAGTCGTAAGTCAAGTATAGCAGGCATCTTTGGTTATGGTTGGACTACTAACCTAGAAGCTCAGCTTGTTGATGCCGGTGCAGGCCCAATTACCTTAATTGATGGTGATAACACCCGCCATATCTTTGGTCAGAAAGTCGGCGGTGGCTATGAAGCAGCAGGTGGGATCTATCTAACTCTTGATAAGCATGCTGATGGAACCTATACTGTTACTAAAGCCGATGGAACTAAACTGAATTTTACTACAAGTGGTAAGATTAGTTCTATCGTTGACCCTAATGGTAATACAACTACTTTAACTTATCAGAATGGTGATTTAACTTCAGTTCAAGATCCTTCTGGTAGGACAGCAGACTTTAATTATGGGACTAATGGTCTTGTCTCTAGTATTGATCTACCTGGCAGTCGGACAATCAGTTATGAATATGATCCAGCAGGTAATCTGACAACAGTAATTGATGCTGAAGGAAATGCAGTTAATTTGGATTACGATTCAAATCATAATTTAACAGCTATCACAGACCAACGAAGTAATACAACTACAATTAATTATGATGGGTCAGGTAGAGTAGATGATATTAGTAGTCCAATTACTATCGATGGAGTGACCGAAACAAGTACTACTGATTATGTCTATGATGAGACCAATAGTATTACTTCTGTAACTGATGGGGAAGGTAGACGAATTGATTATCAGTATAATCCTAATGGGAATATTGTCCAGACAACTAAAAATCCACTTGATGCTAATCAGAAAGCAGTAACTACCTTTGCTTATGATAATAATAATAATTTAGTAGAAATGAAAGATGCGAATACTAATCAAGTAGAGGGCACAAGTGCTTATGTTTACACTTATGATGATAATGGTAATATAACTCAAGTGCAATTGCCAGAAGGGCAAACAGGTGAGTTTGCTTATGATAGTAATAATAATTTAACCCAGAAGACTGATTTTAAGGGGCAGGAAAGTTCTTATGATTATGATCAAAATAATAACCAATTAGAATCAATAGCTCCTAATTTGCAGGCTACGGCTTCTAGATATAGCTCAGAAGGAAATGTTAAGTACAAGACAAAATCAATATCTGCTGCTAATAACCTAGTAGCTAATTCAAATTTTGAGAATGATAGTAATGGAGACAGCTGGGCTGATAACTGGACTACAGCTACTGAATCAGGGACAACAGCCAATTTTGCCTGGTCAGATACAGCTAAATTGGGATCTAAATCTGTCAGCATTTCAGATCCAACAGGTTGGGCTATTGTAAGTTCAGAGATGATTCCTTACCAAACAGGAGATGAATATACTGTTAGTGGTTATGTTAAAACAGTAAATACTACTAACTCTGTTACAATTAAATTAGAATTCTTTGATGACCAAGATAATTGGTTAGATCAAGAAATTTCTTATGGTCTGCAAGGAACTCATGATTGGACTCGAGTCAATACAATTATTGATCAAGTACCAACAGGCACAGCTAAAGTTCGGGTCTCAGTAGGATTAAATGCTGGTTCAGGTACTGCTTACTTTGATGGTATTCAACTAGAAAAAGGAACGGTAGTAAGTGCTTATAATCTAGTAGAGAATGCTGGATTTGAAAGAGATAGCGATAGTAATGAGCTACCTGATAGCTGGACAGTAAGTTCTAATTTAGCTGCTAATGATGGACTTGATAGCAATAATAGTTATTCTGGTCAGAATTCCTTTAAACTGACTGGAGAAGCAGGAACAGATAAGTATCTTAAACAACGGATTAATATCTCTGGTGACTCAACTACCAATCTAACCTTATCTGGTTGGTCTAAACAAGTAGCTGCTGATCCAAATGGTGGTAACTATAACCTACAGGTAGCAATTAATTATAGTGATGGAACAGTTGACTGGAGTAATGCTAATGCCTTTAATAAGACTAAGGCAGGTTGGCAGCATATTGCAGCCGAGATTAATCCTATGAAATCATTTGATTCAATTGATGTCTACTATTGCTATTATGATCAACCAGGAACAGCTTGGTTTGATGCAATGAGACTAGAAAAGAATGCCTCTTTTACTTCTTACACCTATGATAGTGGGAAAAACTATGTAACTAGTGTAGAAGATCCGGCTGGAAATACTGTTGATTATAGCTATGATCCTTACGGAAATAAGACAAGTCAGACTGATGGTCAAGGAAATACCACTGCTTATCAGTATGATAATAGAAATCTATTAACTAAAGTTACTGATGCTAAGCAGAATGAAACATTATATGGTTATGATGGGGCAGGAAATCGGACTACAGTGACTGATGCTAAAAATAATCAAACAACTTATGATTATAATGAGTTTAATAAAGTGTCTAGCTTCACTAATCCACTGGATCAGGTGACTGAATTTGAGTATGATAAGAATGGGAACAAAACAGATATTATCTTCCCGAATGGGAATCAAGTTTCTTATGGGTATAATGCTTTGAACCGACTAGATAGCATAGATTATAATGGTAGCCAACAGTGGAGTTTAGCCTATGATAGAAATGGGAATCTAACTTCTGTAACTGATAGTGATACAGGAAAGACTACAACTTACACTTATGATCAGAATAATCAACTGCTTAAGCAAGAAGAAGGTTCAACTAATAGTCTTGAGTATAGTTATGATAATAATGGCCAACCTACTGCACTGACTATAACAGCTGGTTCGACAACAGCAACTCATGGTCAAGATTATAATCCACTTGGTCAATTAGTAGGTTTAACTAGAAATAGTAGTACTATCGAGGAGTTTGCCTATGATGAAGAAGGCAATCTAACAACTATCATCCGTTCTAATGGAACTTATACTTCTTTAGAGTATAATGGTGCTAATCAATTAACAGCAATCAGAAATTATGATGCTAATGGTGGCTTACTTGATAAGTATGAGTACACTTATGATGCTAATGGAAATCGAACCAGTGTTACTACTACAGATGGAACTATTAGTTATCAGTATGACAAGCTAAATCGATTAGTCCAAGAAACACTACTAGATGGAACTACTATCTCTTATGAGTATGATGCCACAGGTAACAGAACGAAGAAGATAGTAGATGATGGAACTGTAACAACGACTGACTATAGTTATGATGCAGCTAATCAATTGACAGCAGTAGATGGACAAGCCTACTCCTATGATCAAAACGGAAACCTAACTGCTAATGGAGAGAATAGTTTTGTCTACAACGCGAAGAATCGGTTAATTGAAGTTAAAGATTCTTCAGATCAGACAATAGCTAGTTTCACTTATAATCACAAAGGGAAAAGAAAGAGTAAGACTACTGCTAGTGGAACAGTTTACTATCACTATAATAAACAAGGTAAGCTAGTCTACGAAACAGATGAGAATAATAATATCGTAAGAGAATACACTTATGATGCGCAAGGAAATCCAGCGACAATGACTCACAATGGCGAGACTTATTACTACCATGTTAATGGTCACGGAGATGTAATGAGCTTAACAGATAGTAGTGGTGCTGTAGTAGCTGAGTATGAGTATGATGCCTGGGGTAATATTATTTCTCAGAGTGGTACGATGGCTGCTGAGAACCCACATCGTTATGCTGGGTATTACTATGATGAATCTACAGAACTATATTATCTTAATGCTCGGTACTATAATGCTGAGATTGGAAGATTTATTACTAGAGATACTTTTCAAGGCTTTGAAGATAATCCTCAATCTTTAAACAAGTATGCTTATTGTCAAGGTAATCCTGTGATGAATGTTGACCCAAGTGGTTATTTTGGTTTATCAGTGGCAACTTATTTTATTGGAAAAGCTATATTCTATGGTACTTTAGGGTATGGGAGTTATTTAATTGGACGTTATGGATGGTGGAATGCACACAGATATTTTAGTTTTAATGATTGGGCATGGAGTGTAGCATCTGCTGCAGTTTTTAATCTTCCGGTTCCTATAATACAAACAGCAGGTAGTATATTCTTTCAAGATAGCCTAATTTATAAAGCAATTTATGGTATTACTTGGGGTTCAGCTATGGCTGCAGCTACTTGGATTGCTAGAAAAATTTATAGATAATGAAGGTGATTAAAATGTTTATAAAAAAATCAATCGATATAATTATCAAGCTATTTTTATGTTTTGTTTTATTAAAGCTTGGTGCAAGGTGGTCTAATGAAAAAGCTATACAAATAATGTTATCAGTATTTATAGCAACGTATATTGTAGGGCCGTTGATAGTTAGATTTATGAAATTTATTTACAGGCTAATAAGGTAGAGAGATTAATTAAGAGTATGTTAATAATTTGAAATTAGTTAGGGGAAATATAAATGTTAGAATTCTTAAGTAGTAAAATTTTTTTACCATATCATTGGGTGTTTTATTTTTGATAACAGGATTTATAATGCCGTTAATTATTACTAATGATTTTTTAAATAGATTTATTTTTATTTTCTGTTTTTCAATTGGTTTTTCTTTAGTATTATTTTCTTTATCTTTTAGAAATTTCGAATCATTAAAGATAGCTTTTATTAGAGCAATATTAGCTACTTGGTTGCCTATGATTTTTATATATTTTGTTTCATATTTAGGATTAAATTTGAAATTATCAACTAAAAGCACTCTTTCTAGTATAATAAGTTTTTTATTATTAAAAGGAGGCATATTCAATCCTAATTATTGGAAATGAATAATAGAATATAGTTGATTTTAAATTTTTAAACCATCCAGATTATTATTGGATGGTTTAATTCTATAGGTAGTTATCTACTAATAATAAAAATCACAGATGATTTTATTTTTTCTTAATGATTCTTTCTCAGCATTTGATAGTTTGTGGTCTAATAGTAACGACCGAATTTGAGTATGACAAGAATGGAAATAAAACAGATATTATCTTCCCTAATGGGAATCAGATTTCTTATGGTTATAATGCTCTGAACCGACTAGATAGTATCTATTATAATAGTGTCCAAAAATGGGATTTAGCTTATGATCGGAATGGTAATTTAACTTCTGTAACTGATAATGACACAGCAGAGACTACAACTTATAGCTATGATAAGAATAATAGATTAACAAGTCAGCAGGAAGGTTCAACGAATAGTATCGATTATAGCTATGATGATAATGGTAGTCTAACTTCCTTGACTATAACAGCAGATTCTACTACAGTGACTAATGGTTATGATTATAATCCACTTAATCAATTAGTAGGTCTGACTAGAAATAGTAGTGATTTAGAGGAATTTGTCTATGATGAAGATGGTAATCTAATTGCCATAGTACGTTATAATGAAACCTATACTTCACTAGAGTATGATGATGCTAATCGCTTAACAGCTATCAGAAATTATGATGCTAATGGTGACTTACTTGATAAGTACGAGTACAGTTATGATGCTAATGGAAATCGAACTAGTGTTACTACTACCGCAGGAACTATTAGCTATCAATATGATGATTTAAATCGACTGACTCAAGAAACACTACTAGATGGCACTATTATCTCCTATGAATATGATGCTGTAGGTAACAGAACGAAGAAGATAGTAGATGATGGGACTGTAACAACGACTGACTATAGTTATGATGCAGCTAATCAGCTGACAGCAGTAGATGGACAAGCTTACTCTTATGATGATAATGGTAGCTTGCTAGATAATGGCGAAAATGGTTTTGTCTACAACGAGAAGAATCGCTTAATTGAGGTTAAAGACTCTTCAAATCAGACTCTTGCTAGTTTCACTTATAATCACAAAGGCAAGAGAAAGAGTAAGACTACTGCTAGTGGAACAGTCTACTATCATTATAATAAAGAGGGTAAGTTAACTCACGAAACAGATGAGAATAATAATATCATAAGAGAATACACCTATGATGCGCAAGGAAATCCGGCGACAATGACGCAGAATGGCGAGACTTATTATTATCATGCCAATGGCCACGGAGATGTAATGAGTTTAACAGATAGTAATGGTGCTGTGGTAGCCGAGTACGAGTATGACGCATGGGGAGATATAAACTATCAATCAGAGAATGAGTTAAGTGTAAGATAGAGATTACTATAAGGAAAAGACTATCAATGATCACGGAGAGTTTTGGGCTTTAAAACTCGTAGGGTAATATTATTAGTCAAGGTGGAACAATGGCTGCTGAGAACCCACATCGTTATGCTGGGTATTACTATGATGAATCTACAGGGCTATATTATCTAAATGCTCGGTACTATGATGCTGAGATTGGGAGGTTTATTACTAGAGATACTTTCCAAGGTTTTGAAGATAATCCACAGTCCTTAAATAAGTATGCTTATTGTCAAGGTAATCCAGTGATGAATGTTGACCCGAGTGGACATTTGCCTTGGGGATTAGGTTTGAATTGGGCTGCTCTGGGTCTAGCTGTAGGAGCAGCTATTTCTGGAGGTTGGTGGGCAACGGCTGGTACCGTATTAGGTGGTATTATTCTTGCCCAAAGTTTTATGATTGGTTACTACGGAAAAGGATTAAGAGGATGGCAGTTAGCTAATTATATTTGGTTAGATGCAGCAACACTAATCCCTGGGAATGCAGGAACATTCTTTACTTTTTCTGCTGGGGCAGCAATGACTGTTTTTAATACACTAAAGTATATTGTTATTAATGCCAGTAAGGAGCATTCCTGTTAGGTTTAAATATGACATTCGACAAAAAAAGAACTCCTTGGTATAATTTTGGTTGCAGACACCAAATACCAAGGAGGCCGACAAATGAATTATACCCAAAATAAGAAGATTAAGCAAATTAAATCGACAACTTTAGTAATTGGAATTGATATTGCCAAGAAGCAACATGTAGCGAGAGCCCAAAACTATCGGGGGATTGAATATGATAAACCATTAAAATTTAAGAATACTCAGAATGGTTTAGAAAGACTTTTAAATTGGATTAAGAAAGTTAAAATAGAAAATGAGAAAGAAGAAGTAGTTATAGGAATGGAGCCAACAGGTCATTATTGGCTAAATATAGCTCAATTCATCACAGAAGAAGAAATAAAACTAGTACTAGTAAATCCTCATCATGTAAAGAAATCGAAAGAGTTAGATGATAATAATCCAACAAAGAATGATGTTAAAGATGCCAAAGTAATAGCTCAATTGGTTAAAGATGGTCGCTTTTCTGAACCAAATATTCCTGAAGGAATTTATGCGGAAATGAGAGTAGCTATGACGCATAAAGAAAAGCTAACGCAAGATTTAACCAGAGTGAAAAACAGAGTAATGCGTTGGTTAGATATATATTTTCCAGAATTTAATGAAGTATTTAAAGATTGGACTGGAAAAGCAGCGTTAGCTACTTTAAAATATTTTCCTTATCCAGATCAGATAGCTAAGATGGAAGCAGAAGAAATAGTAGCTAAATGGCGAGAAGAAGGTATTAAAAGAGGTGTGGGAATAAAGAGAGCTAAGAAGTTAAAAAAGGCAGCTGTGAGGTCAATAGGTGTAACCGAAGGATTTAAGATGGGGAAAGAAGAGATTAGCTATCATATAAAACAATATTGTTTTATAAACGAAGAGTTAGAAGTTTTAATGGAGAAAGTAGAAAAGTTGTTAGAAAAGATACCTGGGGTTGAAAAAATGCTGACAGTAGATGGAGTAGGAGTTAAAACAATAGCAGGTTTCATCTCAGAAGTAGGTGATTTGTGGGATTATGAACATCCAAAGCAAATTATAAGTTTGGCGGGTTTAAACTTAAAAGAAAATAGCTCAGGTAAGCATAAGGGGGAAACCAAAATAACAAAGCGAGGACGTCCCAAATTAAGAGCTTTATTGTATAGGGTAGCAATGCCTCTGGTGGCACAGAATGATGAATTTAGACAATTGCATAAATATTATACTACTCGTCGTGAAAACCCGCTTAAGAAAAAACAATCTCTGATAGTTTTGTGTTGTAAATTAATCCGAGTTCTTTTTACATTAGGTAGAAAGCAAGTAGAATACGATGGGAAAAAGATGTTGAATGATATTAAAAGACCTAATGTGAAGAATGCTGCTTAAAGGTAAGTAAATCAAATTTATATATTGGTTCTTTTAGCTTTATTCATTATAGGAATTGTACTTTAATAAACGAAGCCAGGAGAAGCTGGAAAGAATTTTTCCATAAGGGCATGACCCAGTTAAGGAGCATATCCAGCCTCCACCCATGGACAGGTAGAACGAAGGAATTTAGGGGCGTAGACCCTGCGAGATATGGGAGGTTAAACTGCCATGGTATTTGTGGAGATCTAATTTGGCGACCATATTTAAAAATGCTAAATTCTCTTTTAGGTATAGTTTATCAAAGATATTCCAAATATTTATTTATCTTCAATTAATATCTATTTGTCTAATGGAAAAATGTTTATTAAAAACTCAAATTCTAAGAATGAGTGAGTATAAGAGAGCTAGTTTAACTTACAAGAGGGAGGAGACAAAAATGAAAGAGCAAACGATTGCAATTACAATGGGAGACCCAGCTGGAATTGGCCCAGAAATAGTTGTTAAAGCTTTAAATGACAGTAGCATTCAAAAAAAGGCGAAGTTAATTTTAATTGGTGATAAAAAGACTTTAGAACAGGCATTAGAGATAACAGAAGTTGGTTTAGACATAAATATTATTCAAAAAATAGGAGATTATAAAAAAGAGGTAATTAATTTAATTGATTTGGCAAATGTTAAAGTTGATAAATTAGAGATAGGTACTATTCAGGGAATGTGTGGTCAGGCTGCTTACGAATATATTAAAGAGGCTAGTCGGTTAGCTTTAGCCGGCAAGGTAGACGCTATTGCAACAGGGCCAATTAATAAAGAATCACTTAAAGCAGGAGGAGTAGATTATATTGGTCATACTGAAATGTTAGCAGATTTAACTAATACTAGAGATCCATTAACTATGTTTCAAGTTTTTAATTTAAGAGTATTCTTTCTTTCTCGTCATGTCTCGCTTAAGAAAGCTTGTGAACTTGTTACCAAGGAAAGGTTAATAGATTATATTGAACGAAGCTACCAAGCTTTAGAGCGATTAGGAGTTAAAGATGGTAAATTTGCTATAGCAGCTTTAAATCCCCATGGAGGAGAGCATGGTTTGTTTGGTTATGAAGAAGTAGACCAAGTAGTACCTGCTATTGAAGAAGCACGGCAAAAAGGTTATAATATAGTGGGGCCTATTCCAGCTGATTCAGTCTTTCATCAGGCATTAAATGGCAAGTATGATGCAGTTTTATCCTTATATCATGATCAAGGTCATATTGCTACTAAGATGGTAGATTTTGAGCGGACCATTTCAATCACTAATAGTCTACCTTTCTTAAGAACATCTGTTGATCACGGGACTGCTTTTGATATAGCAGGAAAAAATAAAGCAAGTGCTGTCAGTATGGAAGAGGCTATTAGACTTGCTATAAAGTATGCATCTAGTTTTAATAATTGATTTACAGGAGGAGTAAATTATGGAAAATTTAATAATACCAGGACAAGTTCAAAGTGATTATCAAGCTGGTAAGATATCCGAAGAAGTATATCAGATGTTATGTCTTATCTTTGCCAAATTTTTAGAGGAAGAGTTTACTGTGTCTGATTTATTAGAGCAGGGTACAGTTAATGAAGTTAAAACTAATGAACTACTAGATCAAATAGTAGAGACGGGTTATATTACAAAAGTTAACAGTGCTCAACAGATTTATCAGGTTAAAGAATTTTATCAAGAAGGGGTTAAGTTGGCCTTGGCCCAAATGGAAGAGTAAATAATAAAATCTTCCTTGATTTTTACTCTTTAAATTAATATACTTATATATATAACCTAAAAATAGTCAAGTTGAGAGGAGATGAGATGAGTGAAGTTGAGAAAATTTATTGAAGCAGGTTTATTGTTGGCAGGAGGTTTTGTGTTACATCAGATTATGCCGCCATTGATAGCAGGGATGAAGCCTGATATGAGTCTATTAATGTTATTTGTTGTTATTTTGTTATATCCAGAACGTGATTTAGTATTAGTTTCTGGTTTGGCTGCAGGGATGATTTCAGCTTTAACTACTACTTTTCCTGGGGGCCAAGTTGCTAATATGATTGATAAGCCCTTGACTGCTTTTACTGTGCTAGGAATAGTTTTATTAGCAGAAAAGCTGACAGTTTTAAAGCAATTTAAGTTAAGATTAGGACTGATTGGGGCTCTAGGAACTATGGTTAGTGGAAGTCTGTTTTTAGGTACGGCTTCTTTAATTGTTGCTCTACCGCAGTCTTTTGCAGCTTTATTTACAGCAGTAGTTTTACCGGCAACTTTAGCCAATACAGTAGGTTTATATTTTGTCTATCCAGTGGTAGCTAAGATAAAAGAACAACTGCCAACAACTGAAGTGGTTTCTAATGATAAAGCAGCCTAATAGCTGCTTTATTTTTTCTGAGATTATTAGCAAAATCTCTTATAAAATTAGAGAAATAGAATAAAATAGTTTAGGGATCTTCAGCTCAGCTATCTTTAGCTGAGCTGATTTATGTAAGGAGGAAAAAAATGGATTTAACTGTAGCATTAAATGAAAGACAACGTCAAGCAGTCGAAACAACGGAAGGGGCAGTGTTAGTATTAGCAGGAGCCGGTAGTGGAAAGACGAGAGCTTTAACTTATCGGATTGCTTATTTAATCGAGCAAGGAGTTGATCCTTATAATATTTTAACATTGACCTTTACTAATAAGGCTGCTGAGGATATGGAGCAAAAGGTTAAAAAATTGATAGGTGATCAGATATCTAATATGTATTTAGGAACTTTTCATAGTGTTTGTGTTAGGATTTTAAGCCAGAATTTAGAGCCTTTAGGATATGAATCGGGTTTTGTAATCTATGACCAAAGTGAGACTAAAGCTTTAGTCTCTGATATTATTGTTACCTTTGATTTGGATAAAGAAAAGTATGACCCTCAATCTATCTGTAGAATCATTAATAAAGCTAAGCAAAATTTATGGACTACAGAAGAATTAATAGATTATTATGAGGATACAGATTTTTATCAAAATATTGCTGAGATTTATGTTAAGTATAACGAAGCTTTACAAGATAATAATGCCTTTGATTTTAATGATTTAATTGGAAAAACGATTGAATTATTTGAAGAAAACGAGGAAATTTTAGAGAAATATCAAGAGCGATTTAAATATGTACTAATTGATGAATATCAGGACACCTCACCTGTCCAATATCAACTAGCTAGAATGTTATCACGAAAACATAATAATATCTTTGCGGTTGGAGATGATTACCAAAGTATCTATAAATTTCGGGGAGCAGATATGAGTAATATTCTTGACTTTAGTACCGATTTTGCTGATTGTAAGGTAATTAAACTAGAAAGAAATTACCGGTGTAAAGCCAATATCATTGAAGCTTCTAATGCGGTTATTGAACACAATTATAACCAATCTGATAAACAGGCTTGGACTGATAATGAACCAGGAGAACCAATTGTAATTGCTGAGGCTAGTGATGAGTATGGTGAAGCTGATTACATAGTTGATGAAATTAATAATTTAGTTAGATTTACAGGATATGATTATAGTGATATTGCTATTTTATACCGTTCTAACCACCAATCTAGAGTTTTGGAGGAGGCTTTTGTTAAACAAAGGATCCCTTATTATATTGTAGGTGGTTTAGGCTTTTATGATCGTAAGGAGATTAAGGATATTATCAGTTATTTAAAAGTTGCAGTTAACCCCCAAGATACAGTAGCTTTAAAAAGAATTGTTAATACCCCTAAAAGAGGTTTAGGGCCTAGGACAATAGATAAATTAATCAATCATGCCCAAGAGCATGTCCCTGAATTTGATCTCTTTAGTTTTGCGCAAGAGGATAATACATTAGGTTTATTTGATGTTATGCAAGAGCCTACTCAAGTTTCAGGAATTGGCAAGAAAAAAGCAGCTAAGGTCAGGCAGTTCCATGAGACTTTAGAGCAACTTATAGCTGTAAAAGAATCCGATTTATCATTACCACAGCAGGTAGATCAGATTTTAAAAAAGAGTGGTTACCAAGCAATGTTAGAGTTAGATACTTCTGAAAATGCTCAGACTAGATTAGAGAATATCAATGAATTTTTAGCTCTAACAAATAATTATTACCAAAAAAATAAGAGTAGAGATTTAGAAGACTTTCTAAGAGATTTAAGGTTGTTCTCCGATCAGGATGATTTAAATGAAGCTAATCAAGTAAAGATGATGACAGTTCATGCTGCTAAAGGGTTAGAGTTTCCAGTTGTTTTTGTAGTGGGGGTAGAAGAAGAAATTTTTCCTCATTATCGAAGTATTACAACAGGAGAGAGAGAGGATATAGAAGAAGAAAGAAGGTTATGTTATGTAGCTATGACTCGAGCTGAGGATAGGTTATTTATGAGTTATGCTCGTGAAAGAAAGAAGTATGGAGAAACCCAAGAGATGATTCCTTCTCGTTTCTTAGATGAGTTACCCCGAGAGGTTGTTTTAGAAAAATATCATGATTTAGGTTTTTAAATTTGTAGTTGTATAATATAAATTAGATTGAGTCACCTTAATTATAGGGAGGTGGGGTCAATCGAACAAACTTTAGTACTAATTAAACCAGATGGAGTATCAGATGGTAAAATAGGACAAGTAATTAAACGTTTTGAAGATAAAGGTTTACAGCTGCAAGGGATGAAGATGATATGGTTAGATGAAGCTTTAGCTACTAAACATTATCAACAGCATCAAGGTAAGAAATTTTTTGAACGGTTAATCTCATATATTACAGCCGCTCCAGTAGTAGCTTTGGTTTTAGCTGGAGAATCTGCTATTAAAGTAGTTAGAAATTTAGTAGGCACTACTAATCCAGCTAAAGCTAAGCCAGGTACTATCAGAGGGGATTTAGCTATTAGTTTAGAACACGGGAATATTATCCATGCTTCTGATAGCCGAGAAACAGCAGCTAAGGAAATTGAATTATTTTTTGCTAGTGAAGAAATTTTTACTTATTAAAGCGTGTTTAACACGCTTTTTTATTTATTGACCAATTGACAAATCAAGGAAATGACTGATATAATGAGCCAAACTAAGTTATAAACTTAAGTGAGGGGTATTATTTTTATCCTAAATTAATATACATATATAAAGCAATAAAGGGGTTGGTTTTAATGATTAAGGAAGGTGATTTAGTCTATCTTAAGGGCCAACTTGATGGGATAACTTATAAGGTAAAGCATATTACAAAAGATAAAAGGGTAACTTTGGAATTAGTAGACTTACCCTTAACTACAATAGTGCCCCTCACTAAATTAGTCAAGTTTAAATAAGGAGGCTAACTATGTCGAAGCAAGATCAAGCACTTAAATTACATCAAGAACACCAAGGTAAGATCAAGGTAGAGAGTAAATTTAAGATTGAGACTAAGGAGGATTTATCTTTAGCCTATACTCCTGGAGTAGCTAAACCTTGTCAAGAGATTGAACAAGATCACAAGAAGGTCTATGATTATACGGCTAAAGGTAATCTAGTGGCAGTAGTATCTGATGGTACGGCAGTTTTAGGTTTAGGTGATATTGGCCCTGCAGCTTCTTTACCAGTAATGGAGGGTAAAGCTGTTTTATTTAAAGAATTCGCTGGAGTTGATGCTTTTCCGATTTGCCTTAATACTACTGATCCTGATGAAATTGTAGAAACAGTGATCAGAATGGCTCCTACCTTTGGAGGGGTTAATTTAGAGGATATTTCTGCTCCTAGATGTATAGAAATAGAAGAAGCCCTAAAAGAAGAATTAGATATTCCTGTCTTTCATGATGATCAACATGGTACAGCTATTGTCGTTTTGGCAGGTTTGATTAATGGTGCTAAATATGTAGCTAAAGAATTAACTGATCTAAATGTTGTGATTAATGGGGCAGGAGCTGCTGGATTAGCAATTGCTAATTTATTATTAGAAGTAGGGATTGAGAATATCACTTTAGTAGATAAGTTTGGGGCCTTGGCCCCAGGGGTAGAAGAGATGAATTGGGCCCAAGCTGAATTAGCTACTAAGACAAATCCCGACCAAAAGACTGGAGAGTTAGCTAAGATAATGAAGGGCCAAGATGTCTTTATTGGTGTCTCAGCTCCTAACTTATTAAACCAAAAGATGGTAGCAAGTATGGCTGCTGATCCTATTATATTTGCTTTAGCTAATCCAACGCCGGAGATAGACCCAAATCTGGCTAAGCAAGCAGGAGCAAAAGTAGTAGCTACTGGCCGCTCAGATTATCCTAATCAGGTTAATAATTTATTGGCCTTTCCAGGTGTTTTTAAAGGCGCTTTAGCAGTACAGGCTAAAGAGATTACTAATCAAATGAAGATTTCAGCTAGTTATGCTGTAGCTGATTTGATTTCTGAAGAAGAATTAGCTAGTGATTATATAATTCCTGCTCCGTTTAATGAACAGGTAGTTAATCGAGTAGCTTTAGAAGTAGCTCAGGAAGCTATGAAGTCTAATTTAGCTAAGAAGGAAGTAGAAATTGATAAACTAAAGAAATTATTCAAATAAAAAGAAAAAAGCAAGGACTTTAAAGTCCTTGCTTTATAAATTAATATGCTCGTTCTACTTTACCTGCTTTTAGGCAGGAAGTACAAACTCTAACCCGTTTTGGGCTACCATCAACGATAGCTTTAACTTTTTGTAAGTTAGGTTTTTGAACTTTTTTAGAACGGTTTGTAACATTACGTCCTACTCCACCTTTTTTCTTAGCTTTACCTCTACGTGGTACTTGATTACCACGATTAGAGCCTTTACCGCAAATTTCACAGCATTTAGCCATTGATAAGTACCTCCTTATATATACAAATTATTATTCTCAGTTCCACTTAGATATTTTAACATAAATGATATGTGATTAGCAAGGGTAATTTTGTATTTTTATTATTGAAAGAAGGAGTTTATTGTAGTTTATTGAATAATATCCAAAGTAGGAGGTATAAAGATGAAAGTAACAAAAGAGACTTCTATTTTAAAATTATTAGCTAAAAATCCTAAAGCTAAAGAGATTTTAGCTAAATATAATTTAGGATGTGCCGAGTGTTTAGGAGCTATGGTTGATGATTTAGAATCAGCTGCTAAAGCTAATGATGTAGAGGTTGAAAAATTAATTGAAGAGTTAAATAAGTTAGGGGAGGAATAGGAATGACAGCCCAAAAGTTGACTAATGATTTAGGGACAGTTAATATGTCAAAAGAGGTTATTGCAGTGATGGCTGGTTTAGCTGCTGTAGAATGTTATGGTCTGGTAGGTATGGCAGGGCAAGGAATTCAAGACGGGATTGCTGAGATATTAGGAAGTCAACATTTAGCTAAAGGAATTGAAGTTAAAGTTGTAAAGGATGGAATTAGAGTTGATTTATATATTATAGTAGAGTATGGTATTAAAATTTCAGAAGTAGCTAATAATGTAATGGATAGAGTTAAATATGTATTAGAAAACCAGGCTGGAGTAAAGGTTAGTCAGGTAAATATTAATGTACAAGGAGTGAGGCTCGATCATGTTGAATGAGCAATTAGACCAGGAAGTCGAAGAAGCAGATGCACTAGAATTTAAGCAGATGTTAATTACAGCAACTAAATCTTTAGAAAAAGCTAAAACTGAGATCAATGATTTGAATATCTTTCCTGTACCTGATGGCGATACAGGAAGTAATATGTATGCTACTATCTCTAATGCAGTAAATGAAGCCCAAAAGATAAAAGAAGATTCTGTAGGTAGTGTAGCTGATAAGCTAGCTACAGGAGCATTAATGGGGGCTAGAGGTAATTCAGGAGTTATTTTATCTCAATTGTTAAAAGGATTAGCGGATGGAGTTGGTGATGTTGAGGTTTTAACAGCTGATGAATTAGCAGATGGATTAGAACAGGCAGCTGAGGTAGCTTATCAAGCTGTAATGAAGCCTGTAGAGGGAACTATTTTAACAGTTGCTAGAGAAGTTGGAGCAAGAGCTCAAGAGCTAAAAGGTCAGGTTGACCTGTTAGAATTATTAGTTGAAGTTGTTAATCAAGCTCAAGAAAGTGTAGCTAAGACTCCAGAGTTGTTAGATGATTTAAAAGAAGCTGGAGTTGTTGATGCAGGAGGCAGGGGTTATCAAATCTTTTTGGAAGGATTATTATCTGGTTTAACAACGGATAATTTCACAAGAGATTATTCTTCATCAACTTCGTCTCAGAAACAAACATCTACTACTAGTCAAGAAGGATATGGTTATTGTACAGAGTTTATTGTTAAGGATTCAACGATTGAAGTAGATCAATTTAGAGAAAAAATTGCAGGTTATGGAGATTCTTTATTAGTAGTTCAAGCTGAAGATATACTAAAGGTTCATATTCATACAGCTCATCCAGGCCAGGTTTTAGAAGTTGGAATTAATTATGGAGAATTAACTAATATTAAGATTGATAATATGTCTAGACAACACCAAGAAAGAATGAACTTAGAAGAACAAGAGCAAGAAAGAGAGCAAGAAGAAACTGATCAATTAGCAGTCTTATCTGTGGCAGCTGGAGCAGGGTTGAGTGATATTTTTAAGAATTTAGGGGTTGATTATGTAGTTCAAGGTGGCCAATCAATGAATCCTAGTACTCAGGATTTATTAGAAGGAATTAAGAAGATTAATAGTCAAGAAATTATTATTTTACCTAATAATAAAAATGTTATTTCTACAGCAGAGCAAGTACAAGAATTATCTGATAAGCAAATTAAAGTGATTTCTAGTCGCAATCTGCCCCAAGGTATAGCTGCAATGATGTCTTTTAATCCCCAAGGAGATTTAGAAGAGACTACTAATAATATGACAGAAGAATTAGAATTTGTAAAAACAGGTCAAGTAACTTATGCAGTTAGAGATACTCAGATTAATGATTTAGAGATTGAAGAAGGTGATATTTTAGGATTACTCGAAGGCGATATTAAGGTAACAAGTGATAATTATAATCAAGCTACTCTTGATTTAATAAATAAATTAATTACAGAAGAAGATACTTTGCTTACTATCTATGTAGGAGAGGAAGTTACTGATGATAAAAAGGAAGAATTAGATCAATTATTACAGGAGAACTATCCTCAAGTTGATATTGAAATTTATAATGGTGGGCAACCGATTTATTATTATATTATTTCTGTAGAGTAGGAGTGATAAGAATGGCTAAAATAGCAGTAGTAACAGATAGTACAGCTGATTTAACTAGTAATCAATTACAGGAGTATGATATAACAAGGGTTCCTTTACAAGTCATGATAGCTGACCAGGAGTACCAAGACTGGGTAGAGATTAATCCTGACCAGTTTTTAAAAAAATTAGAGGTTAGTGACCACTTGCCTACTACGTCTCAACCACCAGTGGGGAGATTTGTTAAAGTTTATGAGGAATTAGCTAAAGAGTATGATCATATCATTTCACTGCATGTATCAACCCAATTAAGTGGTACAATTAAGGCAGCTCAATTAGCTGCCGATATGGTTGAAGAAGTAGAAATTAAAGTTATAGATTCTGAAACTGTTAGTATTTCTTTAGGGATAATGGCTATTGAAGTAGCTAAAAAAGTAAAAGAAGGAACTAAATTAGGTAAGATTATTAAGTTTATTGATCGAATTAAGGAGCAAGTTGGAATCTATTTTACAGTAGATGATTTAGATTACTTAGAGCAGGGGGGAAGAATTGGTAAAGCAGCAGCCTTTTTAGGTAATCTATTTAAAGTTCGTCCCCTTATGACCGTTGAAGATGGAGAAGTTGCACCTTATAAAAAGGTCAGGGGAGAAAAAAGATTATATCGAGTCTTTAAAGAAGTTATAGATGGTAAGTTAGATAATAAAAAGGGCCAAAAGTTAGTGATCCTATATAGTAAATATCAAGATAAAGCAAAGCAATTAGAAGAGATCTTAACAAATGAGTTTGCTTGGCGAGAGGTTGAAGTAAGAAAGCTTGGCCCAGTAATTGGAAGTCACGTAGGCCCGACTGCTTTTGGAGCTGCTATTTATAAGTAGGAGAGTGACGTAACCTATGAATAAAACAAAGAAAATCTTTGCTACATTAATTAAACCATTACCAATTGAAATCAAGTCTAAAGGATTAAATACTTCAGTAATAGGTGGTTTTGATAAGTATGTTTTAAGTTGGAGTCGTAAACTAAAAGAAGAGTCTAGTAATAAAAAAGTTATAAAATTAACCAAAGAATTAATTGATATAGTTTCTAATTATGGACGAGCAACAATTGATGATCGCAGAAGGAAACTAAAAAAAATAATAAATTTAATTAATCAATTAGCTATAGAAATAGATGGTGCTAAGATTTTTAAGATACAAGATAATAATTTAGTAAAGATAGAAAAAGAAAAGAAGACTAAAGAATCTTCTCTTCAACAACTACCTGACTTTTGGCAACAATCAGTTCAGTATATTAAAGGAGTAGGAGAGTATAGGGCAAAGAAATTTAAAGGTCTAAATGTAGAAAATATTAATGATTTACTTTATTATCTACCTCGTGATTATAATGATTGGAGTCAATTAGAAAAAATAACAAATCTAAAAAGTGGGATGAAGGTAACAGTCCAAGGAAAAGTAACGGAGATTAAACAGATTAAGCCGAGAAAAGGTTTAAGAATTATTAAGATAGGTATTACTGATGGTACTGGAATCTTATATGGAGTCTGGTTTAACCAAGGTTATATTAAAAAACAGTTTAATAAGGGAGATATTATTTTATTTAGTGGGGAAGTAAAGTATAATTATGGTCAATTAGAGATTAATAATCCTCATTATGAAGAAATTGATGGGGAGAGTTTACATACTAATAGAATAGTTCCTATTTATCCTACGACTAAAGGACTTAACCAAAAGCAGGTTCGTAAGATTGTCAAAAGAGTATTAGATCAATATAGAGCTAAAGTACCTGAGTTTTTACCTGAATTTATATTAGATAAGTATTCATTTCCATGTTTGCAAGAAGCTTTAGGACAAGTCCATTTTCCTGATTCTAAAAAAGATTTAAAGTTGGCTAGAAGAAGATTTGCTTATGAAGAATTATTTATTTTACAATTAGGTCTGGCGTTAAGAAAGACAGAAGTTCAAGAAAAAGTGCTAGGACTTAAACATGATCAAAATAATCAATTGGTTAATCAATTTTTAACCTCTCTACCCTTTGAATTAACTGCAGCTCAAAGTAGAGTCTGGCAAGATATTAAAGGAGATATGGAATCTACTTATCAAATGAATCGCCTCTTACAAGGTGATGTAGGAGCTGGGAAGACAGTAATAGCTACCCTTGGTTTGTTAAAAACTGTACAATCTGGTTGGCAAGGTGCTTTGATGGCTCCTACTGAGATCTTAGCCGAGCAACATTTTTTAGGTTTAGAAGAAGATTTAGAGTCATTAGGGATTACAATAAAGTTATTAGTAGGTAGTTTAACTGCTAAGGAAAAGAGAGAAGTAATAGCAGAGATTGAAAGTGGAGCAGTAGATATAGTAATTGGGACTCATGCTTTAATTCAGCAAGGGATTAATTTTGCTCAATTAGGTTTAGTAATTGTCGATGAGCAGCATCGTTTTGGGGTTAGACAGCGGGCTACTTTACAGGAAAAAGGGGATAACCCAGATGTATTAGTGATGACTGCTACTCCTATTCCTAGAACTTTAGCTTTAACAGTTTATGGTGATTTAGATGTTTCAGTAATTGATGAATTACCTCCAGGACGAAAGCCAGTAGTTACAGAGTGGAGAACTAAACAAGCTAGAGATAAAATTTATTCTTTTGTTCAGGATGAGATTAAAGAGGGTAGGCAAGCCTATATTGTTTGTCCTTTAGTTGAAGAATCAGAAAAATTAGATCTTGAATCTGCTGTTGAGATGTTTGAGCAACTAGAGGATGTCTTTCCTGATTTAGAATTGGGATTATTACATGGTCAAATGAAGGCTGATAAAAAGGAAGCAGTTATGGAAGAGTTTAGAATAGGGAAAAAAGATATTTTAATTTCTACAACTGTAATTGAGGTAGGAGTTAATGTTCCCAATGCTACACTGATGATTATTGAGGATGCCCAAAGGTTTGGTTTGGCCCAGTTGCATCAATTAAGAGGTCGGGTTGGACGAGGAGAAAAGCAGTCTTATTGTATTTTAATAGCTGATCCTAATACTCAAGAGGGTAAAGAAAGAATGAAGATTATGACTAAAACTAATGATGGGTTTAAAATTGCTGAAGAGGATCTTCATTTAAGAGGGCCAGGTGAATTTTTTGGTACTAGACAACATGGTATGCCTGATTTAAAAGTAGCAGATATTTTAAGAGACCAAGATTTATTAGAAGTAGCTCGAGAAGATGCTTTTAAATTAGTAAGAAAGGACCCTCAATTAGAAGAAAGTAACCATAAGTTATTAAGGCAATTTTTAACAGAAAGTTTTGATTATGATTTAGACTTAATTGATATAAGCTAATAAGTATAGTTAACTTGTATAATTGGAGGGGTAAGATGAGAATTATTGCCGGAAAAAATAAAGGAAAGAGATTAAAGTCACTTGATAGAAGAGATGTGAGACCTACAAGTGATAGAACTAAAGAAGCATTATTTAATATATTAGGACCTGATGTTGTTGGAACTAGGTGTTTGGATTTATATGCTGGATTTGGTGGTCTTGGTATTGAAGCAATTAGTAGAGGGGCCAATGAAGTTACATTTATAGAACAGAACAAACAAATTGCTAAAACGATAGACCAGAATATAGCATCAGTTAGTTATCAAGACCAAAGTAAAGTTATTGTTGATGATGTATTGAAAGCTTTAAGGCGGTTAAGGGGGCATTTTGAGTTAATCTTTATGGATCCTCCTTATAAAGAAATAGAGCTATATACCAAGACATTAGACAGAATTAGTCAGTATAATTTATTGCATCCGACAGGGATTATAATTGTAGAACATCAAGCTAAAGCTGATTTAGATTGGCCTGCAGATTATGTTGTAATTAAGGAGCGTAATTATGGCAAGTCAACATTAACTTTATTAAGAGGAGCGAGTGATAATGGCTAAGGTAGCAGTTTATCCTGGCAGTTTTGACCCAGTAACCACAGGTCATTTAGATATTATTAGACGTACTAGTAATATTTTTGATGAAGTAATTGTAGCAGTTTTTGTTAATCCTAATAAGAATCCTTTATTTACTAGAGAAGAAAGAGTTGAGATGCTAGAAGAGGTACTTAAAGATTTTAATAATGTTATGGTTGATGATTTTGCTGGATTATTAACTGAGTATTTAAAAGAACAAGATGGTGATGTGATTGTTAGAGGATTACGGGCTGTATCTGATTTTGAATCAGAATTTCAGATGGCTTCGATGAATAAGAAGTTGGCCCCGGAGATTGAAACATTATTTATGATGACTAATACTAAATATGCTTATTTAAGTTCTAGTGCTGTCAAAGAAGTAGCTAGTTTTGGGGGCTGTATTGAGGAGTTAGTTCCTGAATATGTGATTGATAAATTAATTAAACGTTTAAAAAAAGAAGATAAAATGGTAACAGAAGAGGATAGAAATTAAGGCACGGAATATCGTGCCTTTTTTATTTAAAATGATGAAAAGAAATAACTTTAAGCTGTTTTATAATATAGAAGGTTAAAGAAATAAAGGTAAGGAAGCCAAAGAGTAAGATTAATCCAATTGACATATGTGCTAAATAATCAAGATAACCTAGGGAAAAGCCAGTGCTTTGAGTACTAATTACTGGTATAGTTAGTCGAGATGAAATAGCATTTAAGGGATCAAATAAGAAGTAAGTTAAGGCCCCTGCTAAGATGGCATGTAAAATTCGGGCAAAAAAATAAAGCTTAAGTTTAATATCTGTTCCTTTAACCATAGCTACAACTTGGGCATGAACTGAAAGTCCACTCCAGGCAATAATAGCACTGGTAATGATCACTTGTTGGTTTAATGGAGCATTGGCTTGACTGGCTAGATAGGAACCATTGGTAAGTTCGAATAATCCACTTATGATAGGTGAAATAAGTGCTTGATTAAAGCCAAGAGGTTCTAAGATAAAAGTTAGAATAAAAGCAATGAGCTGATTAAAACCAACTAAGTATAGTATTTTAGTTACTACTGAAAAGAAGATAATAAAGCCCCCAACGGTAAGTAAAGTCTTTACGGACTCTTCAATAGAATCTCCAAGTAATTGCCCAAAAGGGCGGCCATCTTTTTTACGAGCATTATAGAGTTCATTAAAAGCATAGGAAATAATATTCTCTTGTTGGGGACTAGAATTATCAGTTTTGGGAGTAGCATTGGGCTTATAAAATCTAAGTACAAAACCTACAATTAAACAAGAAGCATAATGGGCCAAGCTTAAAATAGCCCCTAATTGAGGGTTTGAAAACATCCCTACTGCTACAGCTCCAATCATAAATAATGGGTCAGCAGTATTAGCAAATGAAACTAATCTTTCTCCTTCTGTTTTAGTACATAATCCTTCCCGGCGCAAATTGCCAGTGATCTTGGCCCCAATCGGATATCCAGAAGCCAGTCCAATAGCTACTGCAAAGGCACCTACTCCTGGTATTCTAAATAATGGGCGCATTAAAGGCTCAAGTAGTGCTCCCATAAAATGTACAACCCCTAGTCCCATTAATATTTCTGCTACAATAAAGAAAGGTAGTAAAGCAGGAAATACAATCTCCCACCAAGTCTCTAATCCATCAATTGCAGAGTTAAAAGCTGGTTCAGAGAAAACAATTAAAGCTACAGTAAATAAGATGGCGATAAGTGCTTTTAAATTTATTAGCTTTTTATTCATTAAGTTCCCTCCCTTATTAAAATAGTGCTTAATTAATACTATTTAATTTTTATAGAGAATATGACTTTATATCTTTTAATGTATCAAATAAGATTTTAAACATTTTATTATCTGGATATTTGAATATAATCTTATTTTATGGTATATTAATAATAAGTTAGGTTATATTAATGAATAGTACATATGAAATTAGAAAAGGTAGTTGAATCAGGAGGGTAAATCTATGGCAAAAAAAATTGTAGTAATCGGTGGTGTAGCTGGAGGAGCAAGTGCTGCAGCTAAAGCTAGACGAGAAGATGAAGAAGCAGAGGTTATTGTGTTTGAAGAAGGTAAGTATCCATCATTTGCAAATTGTGGACTTCCTTATTATGTAGGAGGGACAATTGAAGATCGTTCTTCTCTTTTACAAGTAAGTCCGCAGCGATTTGATAATTGGTTCGGGATTGATGTACGGGTTGAACACCAAGTGACCGAGATTGACCGAGAAGCTAAAAAAGTATCTGTAACGAATAAGCAAACTAAAGAAGAATTTAAAGAAAGTTATGATAAATTAATTATTGCTACTGGAGCTAGGGCCAGTAAACCACCAGTTCCAGGAATTGATTTAGATAAGATATTTACTTTAAAGACAATCCCTGATGCTGATGCAATTGTTGAGCAATTAGAGGCATCTCCAACAAGTGCAGTAGTCGTCGGAGCGGGATATATTGGGATAGAAGCGACTGAGGAGTTAGCAAAGAGAGGCTTAGATGTAACACTGATAGAAATGCAAGATCAAATTCTTCCAATATTAGATAAAGAATTAACTACTCCACTAACAAATCATCTACAAAAGAAAGGCATTAATGTTTTGTTAGAAGAGAAAGTAGGTAAATTTGAAGAGCAAGAAAAAATAACTATCTCTTTACAGAGTGGTCAAAAGTTAAAAACTGATTTTGTAGTTATAGCTACAGGAGCAATTCCTAGATTAGGTTTAGTTGAAGATGCTGGATTAAAAGTAGGAAAAGAAGGGGTAGTAGTTAACGAATGGATGCAAACAAGTGATCCTGATATTTATGCAGCAGGGGATATTACAGAAAGTAAACACTTAGTTACTAATGATAGAATAAATATCCCTTTAGCTGGCCCAGCTAATAAACAAGGGCGGATAGCAGGTGCTCATGCAGCAGGTAGGAAGAATAAGGAGTTTGCTGGTGTATTAGGTACAAATATCATCAAAGTCTGTGATTGGACTGCTGGCGGAACTGGATTAACTGAAGATGATTGTAAAAAAGAAGATATTAATTATTATACAGTTTATACACCTAAAAATAATCATGCCGGATATTATCCAGGGGCAGAAAAATTAATTGTAAAGATAATTATAGAAGAAGAAACTGGCAGGTTATTAGGAGGACAAGTAGTTGGTAAAGAAGGTGTAGATAAACAAATAGATGTTTTAGCCACTGCTTTATCTGCCCAGATGACAGTAGAGGATTTAGAAGATTTAGATCTAGCTTATGCTCCTCCTTATTCCTCAGCTAAATCACCAACAATTATGGCTGGTATGATAGCAGCAGATGTTTTACGAGGAGAAATGGAGATAATTAATCCGCAAGATTTAAAGGCAACATTAAATAATAACGAAGAAATTCAACTAGTGGATGTTAGAACTAAACCAGAATATGAAGCTGGATCTATTGGAGATGCTAAATTAATACCACTTAGTGATTTAAGAGAAGAAGTAGATAAATTAGACCCTCAAAAGAGAACAGTAATTTATTGTGCAGTAGGTTATCGTGGCTACTTAGCTTATAAGATACTAAAGCAAAATGGATTTAAAGAAGTAGAAAACTTAACAGGTGGTATAACAGCTTGGAATTTATTATAAAAATATTAACTATTATAAAAGGGCTCCTGTAAAGGAGCTCTTTTATTTTAAGGGTGGTACACTTGTTATTTGGTCACTTATTACTATAAAATCTAAGTTCTGTTGATAAAAATTCAATTATAAGAATAAGGTTAAATATAACTTTTACAAAAGGAGTGACCGTATGATTATTCAACTGCGGGGTGGAAAGATTTATATCTGGTTAATAATCATTTATTTATTTTTTTGGGCCCCTAAACAATTAGAATTAGTCCAAAGTCCTCAACCTTTAGCTTCTCAAAGAGTAATAGTAATTGATCCTGGTCATGGAGGAATAGATGGAGGAACAAGTTATAATGAGGTACTAGAGAAGAATATTAATTTAGAGATTGGACTTAAACTAAAAAAATATTTAGAAACTAAAAATAATCTTAAAGTGGTTATGACCAGAGAAGAGGATACAGCACTAGATCATCTAAATAACTATTCTAGTAGTCGCCATATAAGAGATTTAAGAGCTAGAATAGATATTATTAATCAATAGGAAGTAGATATATTTATTAGTTTACATGTTGATCATAGAGCTGGGCAAACTAAAATGAGAGGGCCAACTGTTCTTTATCATTCTCGTCATCCCCAAAATAAGATTTTAGCTAAGACGTTACAAAAATATCTTAACAAGATAGAATATTCTAATCTTGAGCCTGTTAATCATGCTCCTCAAGAGAGAAAGAATCTTTATATCTTAAAAGCCAAAAAAACTCCAGGAGTTATTGTTGAAGTAGGATTTATTACTAATGATTTAGATAGAAGATTACTGTTAAAAGAAGCATATCAAGAGATATTGGTTCAGGCAATTTATAAGGGAATAGAAGAATATTTTTCAGGCTTTAAATTTATTTAAATAATGTAAACTTTCTATTAGAAATTTGGAAACTTATAGAAAAAAGAATAAACCTTTAACCTGATACATATAACTTTAGATGTATTTAGGGAGGGAAAATATGATTATTTTAATTAAGTTAAAAAGAAGATTACTTATATTATTAAGTGTAGTTTTTTTACTATCTTGTGCAATTGGAGTAGGATTATATATAAAGAGTAGTAAAGATCCTACTGTAGCTGTAACCAATAATACACAAGATATAGTAACCAACAAGATAAACCGGATATTTAAAATCCGAACTAAAGCATTATTAGAAAATAATAAAAAGAGATTGGCTAATTTATACAATCGAAAGACTAAAACTGGAATCTGGGCTTATGAACATGAGCTTAAGAGAATGAATTATCTACACCAGTGGGCAACTAAACAAGGGGTTAAATTTAAAGCAATTAAACCGCAGATTGTTATTAAACGTATAAAAAAGAAGAATGAAGATATTACAGTAAATTTAACAGTTTCTACAGAATATAAATATGCTTATCAAAATGCACCACAACAAGTTAATTCTTTTAGAACGGGCACTTATCATTCTTTGGATTTAGAAAATTATAAAAAAGAATTATCTATTACTAAAGAGTGGTATAGAGATCCTTTAGCAAGTTCCCTAAGTCTAACTAAAATCGAAAAAATAAGACAATTAATTCTTGCTAAGAAACCTAAAGATTTATCAACTTTAAATCAGAGGAGAGTTAAAGCAATAAAGTATGTAGATCAATATTGTGGTGCTGCTAGTCCACCTAAGTACGGTTTTAATTATAATTCTAAGTATAAAAATTATAACTATCAGGGAGGAGATTGTGCCAATTTTGCCTCCCAAATGTTATATGAAGGGGCAGGATTTAGAAAAAATCGAATTTGGAATTATAGACAAGGTAAGGGGACTAGAGCTTGGCTAAATGCTAAGGCCTTTAATAGCTATATGCTAAATAGTGGTAGAGCTTCATTAATTGCTCGTGGTAGTTATAGTAAGGTACTAAAAACTTCCTATAAATTATTACCGGGAGATTATATAGCTTACGAAAAGAAAGGAGAAGTTGCCCATATATCTGTAGTAAGTGGTATAGATTCTAAAGGTTATATTTTAGTAAACTCTCATAATGCAGACCGCCATAGGGTTCCTTGGGATTTAGGCTGGAGTAATAAAGGAGTTAAGTTTTGGTTAGTACATGTAAATTATTAATGTTAATAATTTTATATTTTTTAGTTACTTGGTCACTTATGAATATATATTTAATTGACTTTTGATAATAAGTATGTTATATTGTATAATGTTTTAATAGATTAAAGTAATAAATAATGAAAGGAGATCTTAATGAATCCAGTATTAATATCAGTATTAACAATGATTATATTAAGTTTAGCTAATTTGAATGTTATTTTAGCTTTATTGGTTGCAGCAATTGTAGGAGGAGTAACGGGTGGATTAACTATAACTAAAACAATGAATACTTTAATTGAAGGAATGGGGGCCAATACAGACATAGCTTTGAGTTATATTCTATTAGGAGCACTAGCAGTTGCAGTCCAACAGACTGGAGTTGTATCTTTATTGAGTAATAAATTAAATAAAGTTGTGGGAAAAAGAAGGAAGTTTTTTATATTATCTATTGCAGCTTTTGCTTGTTTATCGCAAAATTTAATTCCAGTTCATATTGCTTTTATTCCTATTTTGATTCCACCATTATTGAAACTATTTAATAAGTTAAAGATTGATAGAAGAGCAGTAGCTTCCGCATTAACTTTTGGTCTCCAGGCACCTTATATGGCAATTCCAGCCGGATTTGGGCTTATTTTTCATAAGATTATTAGAGATCAAATGGCTGCTAATGGAATGAAGGTTAATTTAAACCAAATTGCTAGTGTAATTTGGATACCTGTATTAGGAATGGCAATTGGCTTATTAGTAGCAATCTTTGTAACTTATAATAATAAACGAGAATATAACTTTAATTTAGCTCAACAGCAAGTAGCAGCTACTAGTGAAGAGGTAACTAGTTGGAGCTTAAAACATACTCTTGCTTTAGTAGCATTAGCTACGGCGTTAATTATCCAGCTAACTATTAATTCTTTACCACTAGGAGCATTAGTTGGATTAGTTATTATGGTTAGCTCAGGTAGTATCAAGTGGGAAGAATTAGATGATGTAGTTAAAGCAGGAGTCAATATGATGGGAGTTATTGCTTTTGTAATGTTAGTTGCAGCTGGATATGGCGATGTAATTAGGGCTACTGGAGGAGTAGAGACTATTGTTCAGTCAGTAACTACTTTAATTGGTGGTAGTCAAGTATTAGGAGCATTACTTATGTTAGCAGTTGGCTTGGTAGTAACAATGGGAATTGGAACATCATTTGGAACAATCCCTATTATTGCAGTTATTTATGTTCCTTTAGCTCAATCACTAGGTTTTAGTCCTTTAGCTACAATTATCTTAGTTGGTACTGCTGGAGCATTAGGAGATGCTGGTTCCCCTGCTTCGGATAGTACTTTAGGGCCCACTTCTGGATTAAATGCTGATGGACAACATGATCATATTTGGGATACTTGTGTGCCAACTTTCTTACACTATAATATTCCCTTGATTTTATTTGCTTGGTTAGGAGCTTTAGTTCTATAATAAAATTAAGAAATAGTAGAGTGCATTGTGCTCTACTATTTTTATTTTTTGTAGAAAATTTATTTTTATGAAGGAATTTTATTTTTTATCTATAAATTAATAAAATAGGTATGATGTCTAACAACAACATAGTTTTATTAAAAAACCTTAAAGTTTCATACAATAAAAAGGTAGAATAATTTAAGGAGGAATTTATTTATGCCAATTCATATTGAAGCTAAAGCAGAAGAAGTAGCAGATATTGTTTTATTACCAGGTAATCCCCAACGAGCAGAGTATATGGCTCAGAAATTTCTAGATGATCCTCAATTATATACTGATTATCGAGAGATGTATGGGTATACTGGAACTTTTAATGGAGTTGAAGTTTCAATTCAAACTACTGGAATGGGAGTTCCTTCAATTGGAATTATGTTAGAGGAACTTAAGATGTTAGGAGCTAAAACTTTAATTAGAGTAGGAACTAGTGGTGCTTTAACTGAGGATTTAGACCAGGCAGACCTAATCATTGGTCAATCAGCTGCTACAGTGGGTACGACAATTAATCAACTAGACCAGGATATTACCTTGGCCCCAGGTGCAGATTTTGAATTAATTAAGAATTTATATGATAGTGCAGTTAATTTAGATATGCCAGTTCATGTCGGCCAAATTGCTACTTCTGATTATTTTTATGGTAAGACTGATGATTATACTGAACAATTGAAGAGATTAGCAGATCGTGGTGTTTTAGCAGTAGAAATGGAGACTGCAGCTTTATATAATATTGCTGCTAAGTATGGTTTAAGAGCTGCAACTGTGCTTACTGTATCTGATCATGTATTCTCCCAGGTTAGAGCAGATAAAGAAAAGATTCAACAGGGTGTAGATCGGATGACAGAAATGGTACTAGATACAGTAACTAAATTATATGGTTAATTTATAAAGTAAATAGACTAAAAGAGGAGTAAGCATCTTAAGATGCTTACTCCTCTTTTATATTAAGTAATATAAAAGAAAGAAATCGTTAAGACTAAGATAATAACCCAGGAAGGAAAGATTTAAGGAGGGGATTATAGATGTCCATTTTAGGTAGTCTATTTGCTGGTACAAAAAAGCAAATGGAGGTTAATGCTCAAGAAGTATATACTCTCTGGGATTTATTAAATACTAGATATTCTATTGTGAACTCTCTTAAGATTAATAGAAATTTTATTCATGATTCAGACTTTAGGAAAGTAGTTGATGGACATGTCGAGGCCTTCTCTAAGGAGGTCAATGAATTCGAGAAAAAGTTACAAAAAGTGGCAATCAAAGGGCCTCAGCCTGCAGTAACAGATACCAAGATAGCAACTAGCAATGAAGTTATGCGTGATGAAGATATAGCTTGGAATCTCTATAATTATTATCGAGGTGAACTTAAGAGTTTAACTAGATCTTTTAGGGATCATACAACCAATGATAATATAAGCGAGTGGTTAATAAAAATTACTAAGCAGACTTTACACCGCTATCATAATTATGTTGATTATCTAAAGAAAAAAGGTTGGATTAATATTCCTCCCCGTTATCCACATGTACCAGATGATGTTGATGAAGAGATATTGACCACAGAAGTTTATCAGTTATGGTCCCATTTAACTTTTAGGTATGCCAATATTCATTTAACTAAGATTCTTTCCACTTATACAAATGATAAAGATTTTGATCTATTGTTAGAGACTGGTAAAGGGATGTTAGAAAACCAAATGAGCAAGATAGAGAAGTTGTTATTATATTTTGGGGTACCTCTACCCCGAGAATACAGTGATTTGATTCCGCAGCCAGATATGACTGAGAATATTGGTGATGAATTTATCTTTACAACAGTTTATAATGGAATGCAGTCTGCAGCAGTTCTTCATAGCTCAGCTCTTATAGATGGCATTTTAAATAAAAGGGCTAAAGATTTATTTGAAAAATTATATTTTGCAGAGTTAAATTATATTAGTAAAATGATTAAGTATGGGAAGATGAAAGGGTGGATTATCCCAGCCCCTAGATACACAAGAAATCAAACTTAGCCTATATGACTAACTTAGCCCTAGATCTAGGGCTAAGTTAGTCATATCATCAGATTGTAAGGCATAATTATAAAAAGACTTGACAAATAAAGCAAGATAAACTATAATAATTTACAGTCAATATTAGATGTTTTTAAAATAAATCGCAATATTCAAATATAAGAATATAAGTAGAGAGGGGTATAACAATGAAATCTTTTATTAGTAATTGGAGTTGGATTTTATTAGTAGTTTTTTTAGGAGTGGGGTGGAAGTATCCAATCATCGGTAGTGTAGCCTTGGTGTGTATGTTAGCACCAGTAGTAGTTGCTACTTGGAGAGAAGGGCGAGTTTGGTGTGGAAACTTTTGTCCTAGAGGGAGTTTTAATGATAACGTATTAGCTAAAGTTAGCCGTAGTATGAAAATACCTAGAATTTTTAAGACAGTTGCCTTTAGAATAGCTTTCTTCCTCTTCTTAGTATATCAATTTGTAATAGGAATTATGAATTCGGGAGGAGATTTAGCTAAAATAGGTTTTGTGTTTTATAGAATTATCTTTATTACAAGTGCTATTACTATAATTTTAGGTATCTTCTTTCACGAAAGAACTTGGTGTTCGTTCTGTCCGATGGGTTCTTTATCAGCATTGGTTATTAAAATAAAACGTAGTCTAAAGAGAGTCAAAGAACAGGCTAAAGAAGAGCCTAAACGAATTAAAGTAGATCAGAATAAGTGTGTTAACTGTCAATTATGTGCTAAAGATTGCCCGATGGACTTAGAACCTTATGATTTTACTGATGATAGTGATAAAGATTTAGATTGTATACACTGTCAAGAGTGTGTTTATTCATGTCCTGTAGATGCGTTAACAAGAGAATGACCTAAAATAGCTATTAGTTTCTAAAGCTAATAGCTATTTTAATTATTTAGACTGGAGGGATGAAGATGTCTTTTACAAAGGTTAGTGGTGAAGAATTTAGTAAAAAAGTTAAAAGTTATAAGCAGCCTGTATTATTAGAGTTTTCCTATGAGTATTGTTCTGCTTGTCAGGAGGTAAAAGAGTTTCTTGCCGACCAACTAGAGAATGATAATCTTAACTTAATAGAGATAGATATCGCTAATAATCAAGAATTGGCCCAAGAATATGACGTTGATAGATCACCTACCTTATTATTATTTAATAAAGGGAAAGTAATTGCTAAGCATATTGGATATATTGATCAAGAAGAATTAGATGATTTATTGGCTGAATTATCCTTATGGAATAGAATTAAGAAGAAATTAAGTCTAATAGATTAAGTAGATATTAATTATTCCCTCGATTTTAGTTAATAATAGATAGTGATAGGGGGAGTTAAGATGAGAAATAAAATTAGGATTCACTATGATAATGGTAATAACTTTAGTAAGCCTCGGTTATGGATTTGGACTATAGGAAGTGGTAGCTTAGAGCGTGAGATTGAGCCGGTAGGAGAAGATGAGTATGGAGTTTATTATGATGTTATGGTTAATAGAAATAATTTCTATTTTAAATTCAAAGATATAGGTAAGAAAGGTGTCATTTGGGAAGATGACGAAAATAATAGAGAATATAATGCAGGATTAGGAGGAGAAATTTGGTCTAAAGCAGGAATTCATAATATTTATAGTGTTAAGCCTGATAGGCCAATAGGTCATATTAAAGAAGTATATAATAAAATTAAAGATTTAATTCCTCAGGAGAATTTCTATTTACCCCAAACTGATGTATCAGGGGGCAAAGTTCATTCCTTATTGGGAGCACATAAATTAACTGATGGTTCTATTAGCTTTGCTCTTTTTCATCCTCGAGCAGCGAAAGTATCTTTAAGCCTTAATCAAGAAGATAAGTTAGTTGAGCTTGAGTTATATAGGGGTTTTTATAATCAACCAAATATTTGGTGGGGCAGAATTCCTGCTACACAAGTTAAAAATAGAGTTGAGTATAAGTTTTATGTTCAAGGAGGTACAGCCGGTAATGAAAGGTTGGTTTATGATCCTTATACTAGGGTGTATAGTGATGATTATAAATTAAGTAATTGTGTAGTTGTAGATCCAACAGAGTTTCAATGGACAGATGAAGAATGGCAAACTCCTGATATTAGCCAGTTGATTATTTATGAATTAAATGTTTATGGGTTTACAGATGGTGATTCTGATATTCCACTAGAAGATCAAAGTACTTTTAGAGGAATAACTAAGCGGATTAAAGATGGTTATTTTGCAGATTTAGGAATTACAGCTTTAGCATTAATGCCTACCTCCGAAGCATGGAGTCATTTCGGGTTAGGTTATGATCCATGTAGTTTTATGTCTGTAGAACATGATTTTGGTAGTCCTGATGATTTTCGGGAGATGATTAATACTGCTCATCAACATGGTTTAGCTGTAATTATTGATCAAGTATTTAATCATACCTCTAATGATTTTAATCCACTGTGGAAATTAATTGATGATGGATCCAGTCCCGGTGGTTTATATTTTGATGGGAGTACTAAATGGGGTAATAAATTAGCTACTGGGCGAGATGAAGTTGATAATATGTTGATTGATTCTTGTAAACTGTTTATTAAAGAGTATCATATTGATGGTTTTAGATTTGATGCTACTCATTCTAATTATACTGATCATAAATTACTTTATCAAATTCAAGATGAGATTAGAAACTCTGGTTTTAAATCTAATGCTATTTTAATCGCTGAGAATTTACCCAATCAATCAGATCTAAACTTTGCCGGGTATAATGGTTATGCCCAGTGGGCTGATTTATTTCATGATAAAATGAAAGCTTTAATTAGAGAAGGTGTTTTTAGAAATTGGTGTGACGATAGTCCAAATAATTTAGGGGATATGTTTTATTTTTGTAAGAATCAATTTGCTAAACATACTAATAATGTAATTAATTATAGTGAAAGTCATGATGAACCTAGCATTAGATATGAAGTAGAAACAAATAATATTTTAGATTGTAATATTAAGGATCGTAAGGCGAGATTAGCAATGATGGCTACTATGGTAGCTTTAGGACAGCCAATGATTTATATGGGCCAAGAGTTTGGGGTTAATCGTAAATCTAATGTAATTGATATTGATACAGTGACTCCTGATCCTAATTGTCCTGAATATGAGTATAATGATTTTTATCGTTGGACCCAAAAGTTAATTAAGTTGCGTAAAAGATATGATGCACTAAAGATTTCCGGAAGCAATCCTGTTGAGACAGATCAGTTTAGTTGGATGATTGGCCCGTGGATGTCAGATAATAAAGGAGCTAATAGAAAAGTGATTGGCTGGAGAACTAAAAGTGGTCATCAAGAAATGTTAATCTTGCTTAACTTTGGAAATAAGGACGTAGATGTTGATTTAGAATTTCCTGCTTGGGGAAGATGGATTAAGTTAGCTGATATTAAAGAGGTTAATGATTTACCACCAGTAGGAACTAGAAATCCAGCTAATAATAGTTTAGAGGTACAAAATAATATTTTTTCTAACTTTACACTACCTCCTTATAGTGGTTTTATTTATAAAAAAGCTACTGGACGCAATTAATCTGCGTCCTCTTTATTTTTTATACTTAATATTATTTTAACTTTAGTCTATAGATAATATAAAAATGCAGGAACTTAAGTAGAAAAGTTTAAATAAATAAAAGTAGATGTTAGATAAGGAGGGAGCTAAGATGAAGAATAATAATGATTTAATTTTTGCTTTAGATATTGGAACCAGAACAATTGTGGGGTTATTATTAGAACCAACTAATGATAAATTTACTATTAAAGCTTCTGAAGTGGTTGAACATAATAAAAGATCAATGCTAGATGGACAGATACATAATGTAATGGAAGTAGCTAAGGAAGTTAAAAAAATTAAAGAAAAGTTAGAGAAAAGTTATGATATAAAATTGAAAAAAGCAGGTATTGCAGCTGCTGGTAGAGCATTAAAAACAGTTCAAGCTCATTATGAAGTTGAATTTAGTGGAAAAAAAGAAATAACTTCTGAAGAAGTAAAGGTTTTAGAGTTTGGGGCTGTACAAAAGGCTCAGCAGAAATTAAAGGAGACTAATAAATACGAAGCAAGTGGTTATCACTTTGTAGGTTATACAGTATTACAGAATAAATTAGATGGGATTAAGGTAAGTAACTTAATAGGACAAAGTGGAATACAGATAGAAGTTGATGTAGTAGCAACTTTTTTACCACGGATAGTAGTAGATTCATTATTAACTGTAATTAGAGAGGCTGATTTAGAAGTAGAACACCTTACTTTAGAGCCTATTGCAGCATCCAAAATAACTATTCCTCGGCAAATGCATAATTTTAATTTAGCATTAGTAGATATTGGAGCGGGAACTTCAGATATTGCAATAACTAAAGAGGGATCAATTACTGGTTATGCTATGGTTCCAGTAGCAGGGGATGAAATCACCGAGGCCATTTGTGATTATTATATGGTCGATTATCATACAGGAGAAGACATAAAAAAAGAGTTAACTAAAAAGGATAAAATAGAGGTTAGAAATATCCTAGATCAGACTACGACCCTTGCAACAGCTGAAATAACCAGAAATATTAAAGAGAGTGTCGATAAGCTAGCTAAATTAATTAGTAAAGAGATTTTAGATTTAAATAATGGACAACCTCAGGCTGTAATGTGCATGGGAGGTGGAAGCTTAACTCCTTTATTAAAAAGTAAGTTATCTGCTAGACTTGACTTACCAAAAGCTAGAATTGGTATTAAAGATGCTGAAAATATAGAAGAAATAGTAGGTAAGATCGAAGGTTTATCTGGCAGTCAAGCAATCACACCTGTCGGTATAGCAGTCAGTTGTTATCAAAATCTAAACCGGGCCAACTTCCTTGAGGTAGAAGTTAATGGAGATTTAATTCATTTATTTACTTTAACAGAGCCTAAAGTGGCTGATGCTTTATTAGCAGCACAAATTGATATTAGTAATTTAGAGGCTAGTCCAGGTATGGCTTTAACTGTTGAAGTAGAAGGTAGAGTAAAAGTAATTAAGGGGACAATGGGCACTCCAGGCCAAATAAAAATTAATGGTCAAGAAGCTGATATTGATACTACAATTAAAAATGGTGATAAGTTAACAGTTAAGTTAGGAGAAAAGGGGGCAGTTGGAGAAGGAACAGTAGCTGATGTGGTGCCTGATTTTCCTACGCGAGAAGTAAAATTCAATCAAGAAAAAGTAATAGTTAAACCTCAGTATTATATGAATGGAAAAGAGGTCACCTTAGATACTGAACTAAAAGATAGAGCTCAGATTAGTTATCAAATCCCTCAAACTATCCAGGAAATAATTACAGAAGTATTAGATTTAGATCTTAATTCAATGAAAAGCAAACAGTTAGTCTATACTTTTAATGGTAGAGAGAAAGAACATACTTATCAAAACTATAAATTATTATTAAATGACCAAGTAGTAGATTTTGATACTGAGATTAATGATGGTGATCAGATAGTATTTTCTGAAGTAGAAAGTAGTCCATTGCAGATTAAAGATGTCTTAGCCCAAAACTTAATTAATAATCAATTAACAATTACCTTTAATCAGCGCGAAATAGAAGTTCCAGCTAAAGATTATAAATTAACGAAGAATAATCAAAAGACTAGCCAAGATGAATACGTGGAAAATGGAGATAATATAGAGTATAGAACCAGTGGAATTAGGTTAAATCAATTATTAGAGCATATCAATTATAAATTATCTGATACTTTATTACAAGGAGATTTAGTAATAGAAAAGAATGATCAACCGGCTAAATTAACTGAGTTATTGACTGATGGTGACCAGGTTAATATCTATGTTTCTAAGCGTAAATAAATTAAAACTTATCTTATGTGATACAAGTCATATAATTTTTACCATTGATAAATTATAATACTAATATACTAATTGAAACAAATTAATGGTAGGAAGAATAAATTAGGAGGGTTAATTATGAGTGAGCAAGATTTTGATAAAGAAAAGATGAAAGAGAAATTTAAAGAAGAGTTAGGTTTTATTCCTCCTGGAGTTATGACTGGAGAAGTTTTAGGAGATGACTTTCAGCAAATAATTTCTGATTATCATGAAATTGTGTGGCGCGATGAAGTAATTCCTTTAAAGTATAAGTACTTAATTGCTATTTCTTCAGCAGTTTTTGCTGGTAATGAGAAGCGGGCCAAGTTGGAAATGCAAAAGGCAGTTAAGTATGGTGCTACAAAAGAAGAAATCATTGAAGTGCTCCGTCAGGTAGTCTGGTTAAGAGGAGCACCTACACTAGTGAAGTTGGCCCCGATTATATCTTTTATGAATAAAATTTTGAATAAAAAGGAGGAATAGTAGTGAATGTAATAGAATTACTAAGAGATGAGCATGATAATATTAAGAGAGTGTTAGTAGTTATGCGTAAGTTATGTATCAAAATTTTAAAGCAAGATCAAGTTGAGTTTGATGCTTTCTCTGATGCTATAGATTTTGTTAGAAATTATGCTGATAAACATCATCATGGAAAAGAAGAGGATATTTTATTTGCTATGATCTCTGATCACTTAGATGATGATATAGAAAAGGATCCAGTTGAAGCTATGCTTTCTGAACATGACTTAGGAAGATATTTTATTGGTAATTTAGAATCTGCTCTAGATTCTGTTAAAGAAGGTAAGGAAAATGCCAAAGTAGATATTATAGCTAACGCTATAGCATATGCTGACTTACTAGCTGGTCATATTTATAAAGAAGATAATATTATTTATAGTTATGCTGAGGAAGAATTAAGTCAAGATTCACTACAGAAAGTGCATCAAGAAGGTAAGGAAGTAGAAGCAACTGCTAGTGAAGAGGGATTACAAGAAGGATATATTAATCTAGTTAATGAATTAGAAGCTAAAGTTAAAGATATTAAATTATAAACTAGAGAATTCTAAAATTCTCTTAAATTAATACAAGGAGGCTATTACTTATGAAGGAAAAAGTAGAAAAAGTACTAAATGAAATTAGACCATCATTACAAGCGGATGGTGGAGATGTAGAATTAGTTGAAGTAACTGATGAGGGAATTGTTAAGGTTGAATTGCAAGGCGCTTGCGCAGGATGCCCTATGTCCCAGATGACTTTAAAGAACGGGATAGAAAAGAGACTTAAAAAAGAAATTCCAGAAGTTAAAGAAGTCCAATCAGTTTAATTTTACTAAAAGAGCGGGAATCCCGCTCTTTTTTTATTTTTTGAAAGAAAATTTGATTTATATCATAGCTAGATGATTTAAGATATCATACAATTTAACTACAAGATAGATGGAGGTGTCTAACAAATGAAGAAAAAACTAAAGATTACTAGCTTAGCAGGGATTTTAATTGCTATTGGCTGGTTAGCAGAGCTGTTTAATTTATCACCACTAATTTTTAATGGGGTGATGATTTTAGCAAGTATTGTAGCAGGTTATCAAGTTGCAATTAATGCCTTTAATACTCTAAAAATGGGAGTTTTAAGTATTAATACTTTAGTAACTATTGCTGCAGGTGGTGCATTAGTGATCGGTGAGTATTGGGAAGCAGCAGCTGTTACATTTCTTTTTGTATTTGGTAGTTATCTAGAAGCTAGAACAATGAATAAGACTAGAAATGCTATTAAGGGATTAATGGAGCTCTCTCCTAGTACTGCAACTGTAGTCAGAAAAGGAAAAGAAGAAGAAATACCCGCTAGAGATGTTATAGTTGGAGAAAAAGTAATTATTAGACCAGGAGAAAAAATTCCTATTGATGGTCAGGTAATTACTGGAGAAAGCGAGGTCAACCAAGCTTCTATTACTGGTGAATCAAAACCAGTAGCTAAAAAGCAAGGTGACGAAGTTTATAGTGGGACGATTAATAAAGGTGGTTATTTAGAAGTTGAAGCTGAAAAAGTGGGCCAAGATACTACTTTTGCTCGGATTATCCAACTAGTTGAAGAAGCTCAGGAAGAAAAAGCACCAACCCAAGAGTTAATGGAGAAGTTTTCTCAGTATTATACACCAGGGATTATTCTGTTAGCAATAATAGCTTATTTAATTACGTGGGATATTAGATTAGCTTTAACTTTATTAGTCATTGGGTGTCCTGGAGCATTAGTAATTTCTACTCCTATTTCTATCGTTTCTGGAATAGGTAATGCTGCTCGAAATGGAGTACTAATTAAAGGGGGTGAGCATTTAGAAACAGCTGGAGATATAGATTGTGTAGCTTTTGATAAAACAGGAACTTTAACTCAAGGTCAGCCTGAGGTAACAGATATTATTGCAGTAGCAGAAACTAAAAAGAACTTATTGGCTACTGCAGCAAGTGCTGAGTTAAATTCAGAACATCATTTGGCCCAGGCAATATTAAATGAGGTTAAAGACCAAGAGAATTTAACTAAACCTAATCAATTTTCTGTAATTACAGGAAAGGGAGTCCAGGCTCAAGTTAATGATCAAGATATATTAGTAGGTAATAGAAAACTATTAGCTGCAGAAGAGATTAAGATAGCTGATGATTTAGTTGAGCAACAAGAATCTTTAGAACGCGAAGGAAAAACAGTAGTCTTTGTTACGAAAGATAAGCAAATATTAGGTTTAATAGCTATAGCTGATACTCCAAGGGCCAAGGCCACTCAAACTATCTCTAAGCTTAAGGAGTTAGGCATAAAGAAAGTACTAATGTTGACAGGAGATAATCAAAGAATTGCAGCAACTATTGCCGAGCAGCTAGGTTTAGATGATTATCGAGCTGATTTATTACCTGAAGAAAAGGTAACTGCTATAAAAGAGTTACAACAAGAGTATACAGTAGCTATGGTAGGAGATGGAATTAATGATGCACCTGCTTTAGCTACAGCAGATACTGGAATAGCAATGGGAGCTGCAGGAACTGATGCTGCTATTGATACAGCAGATATAACTTTAATGGCGGATAAATTGACTAAACTTCCTTTTGCTTTAGGATTGAGTAAGGCTACTAATAGAAATATTAAACAGAATGTTATCTTTGCAGTAGGTGTTGTCTTTGCTCTATTAGCAGGTGTATTAGGTAAAGAGGTATTTTTGGCTTCTGGAATGTTGATTCACGAGTTAAGTGTTTTATTAGTTATCTTTAATGCTATGCGTTTATTACGCTATAAAATTAATTAATATAAAATTTAGGAGGATGATAATGATGAAAAATGTAAGTTTATATTTAGAGGATTTAGCTTGTCCAGATTGTGCTCAAAAGATTGGTCAAATTCTTAATAAGCAAGAGGGAGTAGCAGAAGCTGAGGTACACTATACTACTAGTAAGGCTAAAGTAGAGTTTGATGAAGATAAAGTAACCATAGATGACTTAAAGAAAGCTGTAGCTAGTACTGGTTATCATGTACAGAGAGTAGTATAATTACAGAAACAAGTGTGGGTGTGGTAATCTTACACTCACACTTATATATTAATAAGGGGGGATCAATATGAGCTGTTCATCTTGTGTTAAAAAAGTACCTATTTTTGCTGAGTTAGACCAGGAAACTATAGCTAAAATTGATAAATTAGTAACTAGAAAAAGCTATCAAGCAGGAGAAATGATCTTTTGGGAAGGAGACCCGGGAGAAAACTTATACATATTAAATTCTGGGCAGGTTAAGATTTATAAAACCTCTATGGAAGGGAAAGAATATATTGTACATCTATTAACTGAAAATGATTTTTTTGGAGAGTTGGTCTTATTTAAAGAAGAACCATTATCTAATAATGCTCAAGCAGTTACTGACTGTGCTGTCTGCCTGATTAATAAAAATGATTTAGAAAGATTATTGAATCATGATCCAAAGTTGGCGCATCATTTATTAGCAGCTTTTGGTACTCGGTTAAAAGAGACTAGACAAATGTTACAATCTTTGGCCTTAGATGATTCTAAAGCAAAGACAATTAGATTTTTAGTTAATTTGGCCCAAGAAAGTGGAATTGAGAAGAAAGATGGAGTATTAATCAAATTACCTCTTAGTAGAAAAGGGTTGGCCGATTTTTTAGCTATGACTCCTGAAACTTTAAGTCGTAAGTTATCTGAGTTACAACAAGAAGATATTATTTTACTCAAAGGCCAAAAACAGGTGATAATTAAGCAGTTGGACTTATTAAAAAATAAGTACTAATTTTTAGTTATGTGATATAGGTCACAGAAGATTTTTTAACTATAGAATATAATTCAAATAGTATTGAATGAGTGTTCATTCAGAAAGGAGGTTAATTATAAATGGATAAAAAAGAATTGATCCGTAACAGCGCTATTAAAGTGATTGCAGCAGAAGGGTATCATAACACAACAGTTAAAATGATAGCCCAAAAAGCAGAAATTGCAGTAGGTACAATTTATAATTATTTTTCTAATAAAGGTGAAATTTTAAATTATATATTTGAAGTAGAGTTTAATAAGCGAATTGAGTTATTACAGCAATTAAAGCAAAAAAATATTTCCTTAAAAGAAAAAATAATGATTTTTTTAGATAAACACTTTGCTGATTTAAAAGCCAATTCCGATACAGCAACGGTTTTAATCCAAGAAAGTAAATTACCTAGAAAGCATAGTTTAGAAGCCATTAATAACTTTATGAATAAATTGCCCGATTTATTGGCTAAAATAATAGACCAAGCTAGGGAAAAAGAAGAGATAAGGATAGTAAATTCGCAACTGGTTGCTAATATTATTTTTCATACTATTCGTGGGGTGGCAACTAAAGTAGTTAAGGATAATAAATTGAGTTTTACAGAAGCTAAAAAAGAATTACTTGATCAAATTTGGTTTGGATTGAGCAAATAATTGGTAAATTAATATACTAAGGAGGAGTTAATCATGGAAATTATTAAAATGGATCAACTTAAAGGAACAGAAAGATGGGAAGGGATAACAGTTAAGAAAATACTCAAAAATGAGGATACTCAAGTAATGAATTTAGTATTACAACCGGGAGATAAAGTACCAGAGCATTCAGTACCTGTTAATGTTTTCTTCTATATAGTAGAAGGTAAGGGAACATTAAGAATAGGAGATGAGAAAAAAGTAGTGGAGGCAAAAGATATTATTCCTTGTACTCCAAATACTAAGATGTCTTTACAAGCAGACCAAGGAGAAAAGTTTGTAGTCTTAAATATTAAGACACCTAGTCTGTAGTGGGATAAAAGCCCATCTGTTATTTACAGGTGGGCTTTTATAATTAAATAGGATTAAAAGGGGGCCAAGCTAATGGTAATGAATAAAAAGATTAGTCTGATCTTGATTGTTATATTATTAATAGCTACAGGATTGATTGTAACTAAAATTCAAGATGTGAAAGAGATTGAACCACAAGTAAAAGATGAAAAGACAGGTTTAGGAGTTCCAGTTAAAGTAGCTCAGATAAAAGCAGGAGCTATAACCAAAACAATAGATTATACAGGGCAAGTAGAATTAAGTAAAGAGATTAGAATTTCTTCTTTGGTAGGAGGGCAAGTAAAAAAGGTAGCAGTAAAAGTAGGAGAAGAGGTTAAAGAAGGTCAAGTGTTAGTACAATTAGATAAAACTGAACTTCAATTAGCAGTAGATAGTGCTAAAAAAGCTGTTAAGCAGTCTAAAGTCAAGCTTAGGCAGACTAGATTGAATTTAAATAATTTAACCCAAGAACGAACAGAACTGAACTTAAGTTTGGAGCAAGCTAGAGTTTCTTTACAAGAAGTAGAGGCTAAATTAGCTGAAGCTCAAGCTAATTTACAGCGAGTAAAAGCAGAGTATAAAAGAAAGAAACGATTATATGATAATCAGATTATATCCCAAGCAAAGTTTGATGTTAGTAAAGCTCGTTATAAATCAGCTGTAGCTAAAGTAGAGCAGTTAGAAGCAAAAATAGAGGGTGGAGAAATTAAGCTTAAGAAATTAAAAGTAAAGTTAGAACAGTTAGCTATTAGAAAGAAAATATTACAGGAGAATTTAAAGCAAACTCAACTGGGAGTGGAGTTGGCCCACAATAAATTACAACAGGCCCAAAATAAATTAGGTTATGCTACAATTACTGCTCCTCAAAGAGGAATTATTCTTAAAAAAATTATTACCGAGGGAGAAATTGCTACTCCAGGTAGACCTCTATTGAACTTAGGAGTAGCTGACCAAGTTAAAGTAAAGATAGCTGTTGGTGATCAGACTTTAAAGTTACTTAAAGTAGGAACACCTGCTAAAGTCACTTTTGCTTCTTTACCACAACAAGTATTTAGAGCCCAAGTAACTAAAGTTTATCCAGTAGTAAATCAAGTAGGTCTTACTAAAGTTGAACTTGCTTTAAATAACAGTAACTTTCAGTTAAGAAAAGGAATGTCAGCTCAAGTAGAATTGATAACTAAATCACATAAAAAGACATTATTAGCTCCTAAAGAAGCAATTTATACTAGTCAGGGCCAAACTTATTTGTATCTAATAAAAAATGATAAAGCTATGCGAAAACAAGTTATTTTAGGTATTAGTAATGGAACCCAAGTAGAGATACTAACAGATATTGCTCCAGGCACTAGAGTAGCTACTACTAATCATCTTCAGCTAAAAGATGGAAGCCAGGTCTATATCTGGAGTAAGGAGGGCCAAAAGAAATGACTTTAACTGAATTTGCAGTCAAGAAACGTTATACAACAATAGCTGCTACACTAGCAATTATCCTATTAGGGCTGGGAGGTTATATGTCCTTAGAGACACAACTTAATCCTGATATTGACCCAGTAGTTGTGAATGTAACAACTACTTATCAAGGAGCAGCACCGTCAGATATAGCTGAGTTAATTAATGAGCCCTTAACAGAGGAGTTAGGAACTATAGCAGGAGTTGAAAATATTAGTGCGCAAGCAATGGAAGGAAGCTCAATAATTACTGTTGAGTTTAACTATGATAAAAATATCGATGTAGCTGCTGTAGAAGTACAAAATGTAATTAATCGGATTAGAGGTGAATTACCTGCTGAAATTAATAGCCCCCAAGTCAAAAAATTCAGTCCGGCTGATAAACCTGTAGTTACAGTTGGTATTACAGGAGATTATAATTTAACCTATTTACGGACTATAGCTACTAATAAGATTTCACAAAAGTTACAATTAGTTAGTGGAGTAGCTAGTGTTGATGTTTTTGGAGGGCACAAAAGGGAGATTTATATAAGTGTTGACCAAGAGAGATTAAAAACTTATAATCTTTCATTAAGTAGTATTGTTGCTAAATTAAACCAAGAAAATGTAACTATTCCTGGAGGACGGATTACAAAAGTCAAAAGTGAGTATTTAGTAAGAACGGTAGGAGAGTATAAATCATTAACCCCAATTAAAAATCTAGTAGTTGGAAATTATCAAGGCCAATTAATTTATTTACGTAATGTAGCTCAAGTTATAGATTCCTATCAGGATCTAAGAAGCAGGTTTAGATTAAGAGGAAAAGAAGCTGTAGCAATTAATATTATCAAGCAACAGACTGCTAATACAGTTCAAGTTGCCAGCAGAATAAAGGATGAATTAAAGAAATTAAGGGTTGAGTATCCCAAGCTTAAATTTACCGTGACAGATGATCAATCTAATTTAGTTAAGATAGTAATTAATAATTTAACTAGTAGTTTAAGATTAGGGATTATTTTGACGATGATCTTAATCTTTTTATTCCTTAATAACTGGAGAAATACATTAGCGATTTCTATTTCCATTCCTTTAACTTTTCTCTTAACTTTAGCTTTGTTAAAAGTATTTGGTTTGACTCTTAATTCTACTACGATGACAGGTTTGATTTTAGCTATAGGAATGTTAGTTGATGATTCAATTGTAGTAATCGAAAATATTACTCGTCACTTTGAAGAATTAAAAAGATCACCTAGTCAAGCTGCAATTGAAGGAACTAATGAAATTGCATTAGCTACAGTAGCAGGGTCTACTACTTCTATGATTGTTTTACTTCCGATTATGTTTATTGGTGGTTTTGTACAACAGATGTTTAGACCATTAGCTATGACTTTATTATTTGCTTGGACAGGATCTTTAATCACTGCGTTAACCATTATTCCTTTAATAATGACTTTAGTCTTAAAAAGAAAGCAACGAAAAAAGGATAATTTTATTTATAAGGTGGTTAATTTATTTGGTAAAGCAGTTGATTATAGCCGAGATATCTATTTAAAATTATTAAAAGTAGCTTTGGCTTATCGCGGGGTAGTAATAGTATTAGGGATTAGTCTATTAGTAATCAGTATTAGTTTGATGCCCTTAATTGGTTCTACCATGGTACCTAAAATGGATAGTGGGCAAATCTATATTTCTATTGAAGCTGAACCAGGTAGTTCTTTAACCAAAACAACTTGGATTACTAGACAAGTAGAAGAAATTATTAAGGAAATACCTGAGGTACAGATTTATTCTAGTCAGATTGGAGCAGAACCTGGGAGTGGCATGTCTAGTGTTACTGGAGCTATGGGGGTTCAACAATCATTTATATCTGTTGATTTAAGTAGTAGTAACCAACGAACAAGATCTATTTGGGAGATAGAAGCTGAGATTAGAAATAAGATGAGTCAGATTCCTGGGATTAGAGCTTTTGTAGTTAGAGAGATAGGTTCTACTGCTATTGCAACTACTAAAGCCCCGCTAGTAGTCCGTCTAAAAGGAGATAATCCAATGATTTTAAGAAGCTTGGCCCAGCAGTTAGTACCCCAATTAAAAAAAGTGCCAGGAGCAACCAATATTACTACCACTTGGACAATAGCAAGCCCCGAATACCAAATAAAAGTAGATCGGATTAAAGCTGCTAAAGTAGGTTTGACTACTAAAGGGGTAGCTAGTCAAGTAACTGCTGCTGTTAAGGGGATAGAAACTGCTCAAGATTATAGTTTATCTGGTAAAAAAGATATTAGTATTAGAGTTAGATACCAAAGGGAAGACCGTAAAAATAAACAAGATTTAAAAGATATAATGATTACTACTCCTTTAGGTACTAAAATTGCGTTACGAGAATTAGCCACAATTAAGTTAGTAAAGGGGCCTAATCTAATAACTAGTGAGAACTTAGTAAATACTTTAGATATAATCGGTTATACTCATAATAGAGCACTAAGTAAAATAACTGCTGATTTGCAACAGATTATTGACCAATTTAAATTACCAGAAGACTATCAGGTTAGTATTGCAGGGGAAAGAAATGATTTAGTAGAAGCAAGAGATAGGTTAATGATTAGTTTAGCATTTGCGGTGGTTTTTGTCTATTTATTACTAGTTTCTCAATTTAAATCAGCCTTGCATCCTTTGACTATTATGTTATCAATCCCTTTAGAATTGATTGGAGTAGTAGGAGGTTTAATATTAACCGGTAAATATTTATCCATGCCAGCTATTATGGGCTTAATTTTACTAACAGGAATTGCAGTTAATGATGCTATTCATTTGATTGAATTTGCTATCGAAGAACAAAATGAAGGAAAAAGTCCCCAAGAAGCACTTTTAACAGCTGCTAAATTAAGATTTAGACCTATTATAATGACTACTTTATCTACTGATGTGGGGATGTTACCTTTAGCTTTAGAATTATCTGTAGGTTCAGAAAAATATTCTCCGTTAGCTATAGTAGTTATTGGTGGATTAACCGCTTCTACATTACTCTTATTATTTGTAGTCCCAGCAGTCTATTCTTTAGTTGAAGATTTAAAATCAACTTTACTAGTAAAAAATAACTAGGGCTATTATGTGATATAAGTCAAAGAAATAATATTATAGCTCTGCTATAATCTATTTAGTAGTAAAACATAAAATAAGGAGTGATTAGATGAGTTTAGTATTAGGGCCAGTTCATCATTGGCTATACAATCAAATTGAGACAATTGAAGACAGGGAAAAAGAAATAGTAGCAGCCTTTAAAGAACAATATGGAGCTAATGAAGTAGATAAATTAGTAAAACAGGTAAGAAAAGAGTACGGTCAATTAAAAAGAGATGCTCCTTTAGAAGAATTAATAGGCAATAGTGGAATTCATCCGTGGCTAGAAGGAGCTATCACAACAGTTCAGACTAGAGAAGCAGCGCTAGTAAAAGAATTAATGATGGAGTTTGATGACCAAGAACTATTAGTAAAGGTATATAAAAATAATGGCAAGAAAATAGCAAAAGAAGCTGATACTAGCCAAGGAACTAATGAACTAGAATCTGCTTTTGAAGCACTAAAGAATACTTTATTACAGCGAATGCCTTGCGATAGATTATCTGCTGTAGTTCATAATAAAGCAGATCAGATTGTTTGGCGTCATGATATTAAATTGCATACGGAATTTTGGCAAAAAGCTGGTGTAGACCTTGATTTAATGCATCAATTATATGATAATTGGATAAAAGGCTTTGTGAAAGCAATCAATCCTAAGATCAAACATCAACGTGATATTAGTCAAGAACAATATGAAGATATTTTTACTATCTAATTTTAAAAATTTAATATAATTAAAACCAAAGCCTCTATAATTATTGATATACAGATTATAGAGGTTTAATTTTCGGTTTGATATAAATTATTAATTTAGCTAGGAGGTGAAAGAATGTTTAAAGCACCATTTCCAAGTGGGGCCAACCTACAAAAGCTTAAAAATGAAGAGAGAACTTATTCTATTTCACCACATATCAGTGGCGGCTTAACTAATGCTCAAACTTTAAAGAAGATAGCAACAGTAGCTGAAAAGTATAACTGTGGGATAAAGATTACTTCAGGTCAACAGATTAAACTAATGGGACTTAAGGCTGACCAAGTAGATGATGTGTGGGCTGATTTAGAAATGGAGCCTAAAGATAAATCTGGTTTAAAGTGTAAAGGAGTTCGTTTTTGTTCTGGAAATCGGTTTTGTAAACGAGCTGCGCTAGATTCAGTTAGACTAGGTAGGGCTTTAGAAGATAAGTACTTAGGAATGGAGTTACCATCCCGATTGAAGATGGGGGTTAGTGGTTGTTCTCATTCCTGTACTGCTCCAGCAATTAGAGATATTGGGATCGTAGGGGATGAAGATGGTTTTGAAGTAAGAGTTGGTGGTTCTGGAGGTAGTAAGCCAAGATTGGCTAAGCCACTAGCTTACGGATTAAATCAGAATCAAACTTTAGCTTTAGTAGAGCAGATAATAAATGTTTATAAAGCTAAAGGAAGAGTTAAAGAAAGATTAGGAGATATGATAGAACGGATTAGTTGGATAGAATTTAGTACCCAAGTAAAAAAAGATCAAGTTAAAGAGCTTATCCCACTAGAAAAATTTAAAATTGAGAATAAGCAGAAAAATGCTAGTTATAAATGTCAACATGAGTAAATATTAGAGTTAAAATAAAAGATAATATATAGTTGATTAACAAGGATCGAGATTAAAATTCATCTCGATCCTTGATTTTATTAATTTTACTTTTAACTTTTTTAATATAGTTATCATCTGCTGGAAAGAAATTATAATTAGCTTCAATAATAGTAATAGCTCCTTTAATACTTGCTTTTAAATTTAAAGTGGCTACTTTATGATCAGCTTGGACTGTAGTTTTAACTTTACCTTCTAGTTTATCTCCCACTGTAAGAGCAGCCTTCGCAGTTTCAGTAATTTGTAGAGGAACTGCAATGATTTTCTTAAGTTTAGTTTGATTTTGAAAATTATTTGCTAAATTAATTTGATAAGCTTTAGTATCATCTGCAATAGCCTGTGATAAATCTTCTTGTATCGTGTTAAGTGTTGTTAGATATTCGTTAAATTCTTCTTTAGTTTTTATATTCCAGTTATTTTGACTAACTTGAAAGACTAGCTTAAGTAAGGATACACCTAATAAAGCAGTAGTAGCAATTGTTGCTCCCCCTGCTGGAACAGGATTTTTGGGACTGGCAATTTGTTGACTAAGTTCTTTAATCGAACTATTAATATCAGTAATAATCTCCTTTGCCTCCTCATTAATTATATTATTATTATAATCTAGTATAAAGAAGAAATATATGATTTTTATCACAGAAGGTTAAAAATTTAGTTTATAAAGATAATAAACGGGTGGTTAACCACCCGTTTATACTTTAATTAAATCCCTAATTCATTTCTTTTCTGTATAATATGTTCTTCAATCCCATCGGCTGCTTTTTGTGGATTATTACCTAAAGCAACTTTACCTCCAGTTAAATCTTCTAATTCATCTGTTAGTAGATTAACTAAATTTTCTCCTCCAGCAACTGGTGGAGTAGGAGATAGGTGGGTATATAGTCCATATGCAAGAGAGAACATAGCATCAATTGTTGCTTTTTGTTCTAAATATTGTGGTGCTGTAACAGCTACAGGTAATTGAGAAGTATCTACCTCTAAGAAATTAGCTAGTTCTGTTACTAACATAGAGATTCTTCCAGTATCAGTACAGGTACCAAAGCTAAGTACTGGTGGAATATTAAGTTGGTTACAAACAGCTTTTAATCCTTCTCCAGCGTATTTATCAGCAGCATCTGGGGCTGTTAAACCTGCTACTTCTAGACCATGATTTCCACAACCTCCACTAATAATTAGGATATCTCTACTGACTAGTTCTTTAGCAAGATTAACGGTCATATAATCATGTGGTCCATTAGCTAAAGTAGTACAGTTAATTAATCCTACAACTCCTTTAATATTTCCTTCTTTGATGACATCTACTAATGGATCAAGAGTACCTCCTAAAGCTTGTAGTACTGCTTCTGTTGAGAATCCAGAGACTGCTTTTTGAATTCTAGCTGGGACATGAGGAGTAATTTTTTCTTTACGTTCTGTAAAGTTTTCAATCCCCATTTCAATTAATTTATTAGCTATATTACCTACTTCTGTAGGTTTATAATCATAGTTTTCTTCCACCCCTGGAATTCGAACTAAATCATTAACTGAGACTAGAGTAGCTTGATACTTTTCTTCGTATGGTTTTAGGTTAGGTGGTGAGCAGTTTTCATCCATAGCAAAGATATCAACTGCACCAGTAGCAAGGACAGGTTCAATAGCTAACCAATTACCAGTTAACCCTCGGAAGACATCATCCATTTCAAAACGTTGTAGTAGCTCTTGTCCAGTTTCAATTGATCCAATAACTCTTACTCCTTTGGCCCCTGCCTCCTTGGCCTTTTGTTGTATCTTAGGGTCACGAGCAGCATAAATTGTTGCTACACCAGTCCATGGTTCGTGACCATTAAAGAGGATATTAACATAATCAGGATCTAAAATCCCCATATCTGTATCTACTTCATGAGGTGTGGGAGTTCCAAATAAAATATCTTGGACCATTTCTAGACCTAACTGTGCACCATAAATAGTGGCAATTCCAGCTCGTAAGGCCTTTTTGGCCATAGAAACATAATCACCATCAACATTAGTTAAGCAACTAGCAGTAGCATCTTTAATCTCATGCATTACTCCTGCAGGGTAGATTGCTAGATCCTTCCATATTTTCTTTCTAGGCTCTGGAGCAAAGACTTCCACCATTTGAGGTGGTTCATCATAGTTGCTACTTAATTGATCTATTAAAGCATCTCCTAGTTGAATAGCAATATCTTCTTTCTTTTGGTTAGTATCAATCCCTAGTGACTCTGCCATCCAGTTTAGTTTATTTTCATCAGTAATTCCAAAAGGAGTTTTTCCTTCACCAGTTGATTTCAGTGTTCTAAAAGCATTATAAGCATGATGAGCATATGTACTAGTTCCCATAATATTTCTAAGTAACATATCTCTCATGGCCATAGCACTAGGGTCAATACCACAGTCTCCTAGTTCAGCACCTGCTTTTTCTGAGATACGACAAGGACCATTAGTACATAATTGACAACTAACTCCATCACTACAAAAACTACAGCGAATTTTTTCTTGCGGATCAAAGCGATCAAAGACATTACTCATTCCATCTGCATGAAGTTTTTCGTACATTTCTTGTACAGTTTCGTGAACACTAACTTTTCCTCCAGTTAACTCTTCAATACCTGGTATTGCATCTGCCATTTAAATTCCTCCCTAATTTTTTATATCTTAGTACTTCACTCTATATAATTTGGATAAATTAAATTATATATACATGATTAATTAAACTAATCATAATCCCTACCAAAAAGGTTGACATTACTTTTCTATTCTTATACAATAAAGATAAAATTGGTATTTTTTAATTAAAGGGGTGAAGTTTATGTTTGGTAATCAGAAACTAAAGACAGAATTAGAAGAAATAAAAGCGGAAAATAAAAGATTAAAGTCTAAATTAAATGATAAAGAGACTGAATTGAAGCAATTAAGAAATACAAGTAGCAATATTAATAACTTAAAAGAAAAATTACATAAGCTTAAAGAAAGTACTAAAAAACAGATGAAACAGATGGAACAAGAGGATAATTGGATTATAGACCAGGTTAATGAAATTAATGATCAGTTAGAAGATGTATTAGTAGAAAATGAGATAGGTGAAGAGATAATTGATGATATGAGAGCTGATCTTAAGAATTCACAGTCAAAATTGAATAACTTTCATAAGACATTTAATCAACTCCAACAAGAAATAAGTGATATTACTCAATTTACAGCTGAGATTGATGATATAGCAGATCAAACTAATTTATTAGCTTTAAATGCTTCTATTGAAGCTGCTCGAGCAAGTGGTTCCTCAACTAATTCAGGGGCTGGGTTTTCAGTAGTGGCAGAAGAAATTAAAGAACTGGCTACTCAAACTTCAAATTTATTAGAGAATATTACTGTTAGCACTCGTAATATTTATCAATTGTTAAGTGATTCAGAGACTGGAATTGATAAGTTAGCTACCCATTTAGATGCGAATAAGGAGTTGGCCCAAAAACTAGATAGTCAATTTTCTAATATAGTAGAGATAATAGATCAAGCTTTTATTAAAGTAACTGAAATTAATGAAGCGGGGGATCAACACTTAAACTTAGGAAATCAAGTTATTAATAATTTAGAAGAAGCTGATTCAGTATTAGAAAAATAGACCACTAAAAAAGACCGGATTAATCCGGTCTTTTTTAGTGGTGTGAGATTTATCACAACAGAGACTGGTTATATATGTTATTATAGGTTTGTAATCGCTTGTGATAAATATTACAATCACATTCTAAAAGGGGGATTAATATGTCAGAAAAAACTATTAACTCAGAACAGGAAGTAGAGAAATCTTTATCAGCGAAATTAAAGGGTGTGAATCTTGTTGATTCTTTATTTGCCTTTGTAGGAGCATTAATTGGGATTGGGATTATTACTTATTTAGCCTATCAGTCTGAAAACTTTGCTTTAATAGCACCGCCTTTTGGTGCAGCAGCAGTTTTATTTTTTGCAGCTCCAGGAGCACCTTTGGTAAAACCTAAGAATGCTTTTTTTGGACATCTATTATCAGCTTTAGTAGGAACAACTGTTTATTATTTTTTAGGGCTTAGTTGGTTTAGTATTGCTTTATCTGTTTCTTTGGCTATTGGTTTAATGGTCTTAACTGGGACAACCCATCCACCTGGAGGAGCTACAGCTTTCTTGGCAGTGATGGCTGAAAAGAACTTTTTATTTCTTGTTAATCCAATTTTAATTGGAACAATTATCTTATTTATAGTTTCAGTAGCTACTAATTACTTTCATCCAGACAAGAGCTATCCAGTTAAGGAATAGAAGATGAAATTTGGTACTGCAGTTATATTAGCAGGAGGTAAGAGTACTAGGATGGGTTTTGACAAGCAGTTATTAAAGATTAATCAGACTAGATTACTTAAATTAATAACTGATAAATTAGAAGAAGAATTTGAAGAGATAATAATTGTTAGTAATTATCCAGAGTATTATACAGATTTTACTTATCAAGTAGTTTCTGATGAGCTACCTAATCAAGGCCCATTAAGTGGTGTTCATGTTGGATTGAAGGAGGCAAGCAGTAAGTATGTTTACTTTTTAGCTTGTGATATGCCTTATGTAAATTTAGATTATATTAGGTTTATAAAAGAAGAGATAGAAGAAAATGATGTAGCGGCTTGTGTTACCCAAGTTAATGATAAAATAGAGCCTTTTAATGCTTTTTATTCTCAAGCTATAATTTCCAAAATAGAAGCTTATTTAGCAACCGAAAAAAGGGCACTTTATTCATTATTGAAAAGATTAGATTGTTATTATATTCAAGAAGAAAGTGCAAGGATGTTTAGTCCTAATTTGAATATGTTTCTAAACTTAAATACTAAAGAAGATTTATTAAATTATTATAAGGACCTAGTCAGTTAATAAGAAAGGAGAGGTTAAGGCAATGGAGATAAAACAATCAGTTTGTAACTATTGCTCTCTAGGATGTAATTTTGATTTTTATGTTAAGGATAATGAAATAAAGAAGGTAGTTCCTACTGAAGGTTATCCTGTTAATGATGGTTTCGCTTGTATTAAGGGGCTAGAATTGGATGAACAATGTACTAAATATGGTTCACCCAACAGACCCCTTATCAAAGATGAAGCTGGTAATTTCCAAGAAATTTCTTGGAATGAAGCTTTTGATACATTTGTAACTAAAATGGAAGCAATTCAAGAGGAATATGGTAAAAAAAGTGCAGCATTTATCAGTACTGGTCAAATAACTACTGAAGAAATGGCTTTATTAGGTCATATCGGTAGAACCCATATGGGTATGAATGGAGATGGGAATACAAGATGTTGTATGGCTACTTCTGTTGTAGCTCATAAACAAAGTTTTGGTTTTGATGCTCCTCCTTATACGCTAAATGATTTAGAATTATCAGATACAATTATATTTATCGGGGCCAATCCAGTGGTAGCCCATCCTATTGTGTGGGATAGAGTAAAGAAGAATAATGATTCTACAGTGATTTCAATTGATCCAAGAAAGTCAGAAACTGCAAGTAATTCTGATATGTGGATTGATATTAAACCTAAAACAGATCTTAGGTTATTATATACATTGGCAAATCTTTTAATTGAACGGGATTGGATTGATCAAGAGTATATAGCAGAATATACTGAAGATTTTGCTGGGTTTAAAGAACATGTTAAAAAGTATACTCTAGAAGATGTGACAGAAAAAACTGGTATTTCTCGGCAACAGGTATTAGAGTTAGCTGAAACTATTTACCAAGGTGAAAGAGTTTCTTTTTGGTGGACTATGGGGGTCAATCAAGGACACCAAGCTGTTAGAACAGCCCAGGCTATTATTAATTTAGCAGCAATGACTGGAAATATAGGAAAACCAGGAACTGGGCCAAACTCTTTAACAGGTCAGTGTAATGCTATGGGGTCAAGAGTATATAGTAATACAGCTGGATTATATGGAGGGAGAAGCTATAGTAATCTTGCTGATAGAAAAAAGGTAGCTAATATATTAGATATCGATCCCGAGATGATACCAAAGAAAGGTACTATTCCTTATAATGAAATTGTAGATGGTATCAACAAGGGAGAGATAAAAGCCTTATGGATTATTGCTACTAATCCTAGGCACTCATGGGCCAATAACGAAGAGTTTAAAAGAGCAATTGATAACTTAGATTTCTTTGTTGTACAGGATTTATACCCTGATACAGAAACATCAGAACTTTGTGATTTGTTTTTACCTTCTGTTCCAGCAATAAAAAAAGAGGGGACTTTAATCAATACAGAACGACGTGTATCAGCAGTAACGCCTGTGCTTGATAAAGAAGAAGATGAATTAAGTGATTATGATATCTTTTATGGGATAGGTCAAGCTTTAGATACCACTGATTCTTTAGATAATTGGAAAACCCCTAAAGATGCCTTTGAATTAATGAAAGAGTGTAGCGCAGGTATGCCTTGTGATATGACAGGAATAGATTATAATCAACTTGTTGGTTCTAAAGGGGTTCAATGGCCTTTTAGGGAAAATGAGGAATTAGAAAGGGATCAACGTAGGTTATATGAAGATGGAGAATACTTCACAGAGACTGGAAAGATGAAATTTATTTATGAAGATATAGCTGAGAAGCCAGAATTGCAGACTGAAGAATTTCCTTATATTTTTAATTCTGGTAGAGGAACAGTAGGTCAGTGGCATACGGAAACAAGGAATAGAGAGATGGAGTTAGTAGAGATGAGTTCTTTAACAGAGGCTTATGTTTATATTAATCCTAAGTTGGCCCAAGAGTTAGATATAAAACAGAATGATAAAGTATTAATTTCATCAACAAATGGTCAACAAAGAGAGTTTACAGCTAAGTTAAGTGATACAGTTCAAAATGATCAATTATATGCTCCAATTCATTATATTGAAACCAATGCATTGACACCATCTGTATTTGATCCTTACTCTAAAGAGCCTGCCTATAAATATGTTTGTGTTAATGTTGAAAAAATTGCTGAATAGGAGGGAATACATTGAAGAGAATAGATATAGATAGAGATAAATGTATCGGATGTCTTACTTGTGTTACAGCTTGTAGAGTGGCTCATAATGCTAATGATTCAAGAACAAGAATTACTGTAGATAGTCAGGAGAAATATGCTCCTATATTTTGTAGACATTGTGATCAACCAGAATGTGTCTATACTTGTATGAAGGGGGCTATGACTAAAGATCCAAAGACAGGTATTGTAAAATATGATGAATCTCGTTGTGCAAACTGTTTTATGTGTATCATGGCTTGTCCTTATGGAGTATTAAAAGCAGATAGTGAAGAACACCAAGAGATTATGAAGTGTAATATGTGTCAGCATACACCAAGTAGCACCCCTCAGTGTGTAGAAAAATGTCCAATGGAGGCCATCACTTTAGAGGAGGTAGAGGAATAATGAGATATGTTGTAATCGGTGCATCTGCTTCGGGTATTAATGGAGCAAAGACTCTAAGAGAGCTTGATCAGGATGCAGAAATAATATTAATTTCTAAAGATGAAGATGTTTATTCAAGATGTATACTACATCATTATATTGCGGGAGAGAGAAACATAGAAGAGCTTGATTTTAGTGAGAAGGACTACTTTAAGAAGTATGATATTCAATGGAAAGAAGGAGTAGCAGTGACTGAATTAGATGCTAAGGAAGATACTCTGCATCTTTCTGATGGTCAGAATTTAAGCTATGATAAGCTACTTATAGCAAGTGGTGCTTCATCTTTAATACCTCCGATTAAAAATTTAAAAGTAGCAAATAATGTGGTAGGTTTAAGAAATTTAGCAGATGCAAAAAAGATAAAAGAAACTGCTAAGGAGGTAAATAATGCAGTTGTATTAGGAGCTGGTCTTGTTGGAATAGATGCTTTAACGGGATTATTAGAGTTTGATTTAAATATTAATCTAGTAGAAATGGAGGATAGAATTTTAAAGCAACAGCTTGATGAGTATACTGCTAACAAATATAATCAACTATTTCAGGGCCAAGGGGTTAAACTTAAACTAGGAGTTAAAGCTAAAGAGTTGATAATGGATAAAGAAAATAATCCTCAAGAGCTACTATTAGAGAATGGCGAAAGAGTTCCTTGTGATTTAGTAGTAGTAGCGACAGGGGTTAGACCTAATATTAGGTTTTTAGAGAATAGTGGAGTAAAAACCGATGAATCGGGCTTAGTGATTGATAAAAGAGGTCAAACCAATAAAGAAGATATTTATGGAGCAGGAGATGTAACAGGTAGAAATCCAATTTGGCCTACAGCTGTTAAAGAAGGGATTATAGCAGCTAATAATATGGTAGGAAATGAGCTTGAACTGGATGATTTTCTAGGTAGTAAAAATACTATGAATTTTTTAGAACTTCCTACAATGTCAGTAGGACTTGTAGAAGCACCAGATCATACTTATAATGAAGAAATAAAAGTTGAAGATAATAATTATAAAAAGATCATCCATAAGGATGGACAAATTTATGGTGCTGTAATCCAAGGAGATCTATCCTATGCTGGAGTGCTAACACAGTTAATTAAAGAGGAGATAGATGTATCTAGAATTAAGAAGCCATTGTTTGAAATAGATTATGCAGATTTCTTTAATATTAAGGAGAATTTAGAGTATAGTTACTAATAATATACTGGGATAGCTTGCAATATGCCAAGTTGACAATTTACAGTTGACAGCTAAAATAATATCTTATATAATGGTAATATATAGTTAAAATACAAAAATTTAGCTATATATCAAATATCGCTTAATATCTAAATATTTTCGTCTTCGAGCCTTACTACCTACGGATTAAATTCTAAGGTAAAGAGGCCGCCTAGGGGTTAGAGAGAAATTTTTGGCCCTCCCGACTTGGAAAGAAGGCAGATAAGGGCCAACTCTGTCTTCTTTGCAGGGGTGGTCTTTTTTTATTAGATAAAATTAATTTTATCGATAAGGGGGGAGAGAATGAATAAATTGGCAATTTGTTGTCTAATCTTAATGGTTGTAGTTACTGGATGTTCTTATATTAATAGTACAGCAGAGAAGAAAAACATTAGAATTATGGCTGCTGCCAGTTTAACTGAGGTATTTAATGATTTGAAAGCAGGATTTGAGTCAAAGCATCATGATATTAAGTTAGAAATTAATTATGCAGGAAGTCAGGCTTTATATAGTCAGATTAAATCTGGAGTAACAGCAGATTTATTTGCTTCAGCTAATATTAAGTATATGAATCAATTAGATGAGGCTGATATGGTGGTAGATCCAACTATTTTTGCTCATAATAAGTTAGTTATAGCTGTATTTAAAGAAACAGAAAATATTATTAATGGCATTGAAGATTTAGTACAAAAAGGAGTAGAGCTTGTAATTGCAGATAAATCTGTACCAGTAGGTGGATATACAATACAAATGTTAAATAAGCAAGTTAATAATCCTAAGTTATCATCAGATTATAAAGAGAAATTTTTAGATGCTGTTATATCTAAGGAGTTAGATGTAAAAAGTGTAGTAGCCAAGGTAGAGTTAGGGGCAGCAGATGCAGGAGTTGTTTATAAGACTGATGTTAATGCTAGCAATTTAGAAAAAGTAAAAGTAGTTAATATTAAAGATAAGTATAATGTAATTGCGACCTACCCAATAGCGTTATTAAAGGGACATAAAAAGGGGGCTAAGAAATTTTTAAATTATCTGTATTCTAAAGAAGGAGGAAGAATATTAGAAAAACATGGATTTATAAAGGAAAGTAGGGAGTAATGTGGCTAATGATATAACTTATCAACAGGAAGCTAAAGATTATAATGAAGGTTTAATTTTAGGTTTTGTTAAGAATGTTAAAAGAAAAATAGATTTAACTAAGATTTTAATTTGGGGAATAATGCTCTTTAATGTTTTATTTATTATTTTAGTTGGGGCCTCATTATTTTTAAAGTCTTCGGTAAGTGATATTGTTGCAGTAGTTCAAAATGTGAATGTATTAGATGCCGTGAGAATAACAATTAGTTCGATATTTTGTTCTGCGATTATGACAATGATTATTGGAGTGCCTTTTGCTTATGTAATGGCTCAAAAGCAGGGAAAGGTTTACAGAATAATTAATATGCTCTTAAATCTTCCTTTAGTGATGCCTCCTGCTGTAGCAGGGTTAGCTTTATTAATGACCTTTGGTAGAAGAGGAGCTTATAGAAGTGTAATTACAGTTATGGGACTGGATATTCCTTTTAGTTTTGCAGCATTAATTATAGTACAGGTATTTGTGATGTTGCCACTCTTTATCCAATCTTTAAGAAGTGGTTTTTAAGCTATTGAAGAAAATATTAAAGAAGCTGCTATGGTATTTGGTGCTGGAGAAAAAGAATTATTGTTCTCAATCTATTTACCATTAAGTATTAGACCATTTTGGAATGGGATTATTATGGCTTGTTTGCGGGCAGCAGGAGAGTTTGGGGCAACAATGATGTTTGCAGGAAATCTACCAGGGAAGACCCAGACACTCTCGACAGCAATTTATGTCTTTTCTCAAAAAAATTTAGGTCAATCTATCTCTTTGGCAGTGGTGCTTATTTTACTATTTCTGATGCCATTACTTGTTTTAGAATTAAAATTAAAGAAATAAATAAAAGTAATAGATTATAGTTTGGAGGTTTTTGTATGTCAAATCTATTTAAGTTAGTAAAGGTTAAAGAAGCTTTTGAACTATTAGAGCAGAAGATAAATTTAACTTTAGATAGTGAGAGATTAAAGATTACTCAAGCTAGAGGACGAATCTTAGCTACAGATATTAAGAGTGAGGTTAATCTACCTCCTTTTTCTCGTTCGACGATGGATGGTTATGCAGTTAAGGCTGAAGATATATTTGGTGCTTCAGTTACTGCACCTGTTTATCTCAATCTGATTGGTAGCATAAAGATGGGAGCGAAACCTAAGCAAAAAATTAGATCTGGAGAGGCAATGGAGATAGCTACTGGTGGCATGTTACCTGTTGGGGCTGATGCAGTAGTAATGGTTGAAGATACAGAGAAATTAGGAATTAAGGAGATCGAAGTTACTAAAGCAGTAGCGCCAGGAGCTAATATTGTTACTAAGGGCGAAGATATCAGTCAAGGTAGTCTTGTATTATCAGCAGGACATCTACTACGGCCTCAAGATATAGGTGCTTTAGCTGGAATTGGAGTTACAGAGGTTGATCTATTTACTAAGCCAGAGGTAACTGTCCTTTCTACAGGTGATGAGTTAATCACACCTGATAAGGAGCCTAAATTAGGACAGATAAGGGATATTAACTCTTATTCAATCGGAACCTTAGTAGAAGAAGAAGGGGGGGCTACTACTTATGGTGGTATTATCTTAGATGAACCAGATAGTTTGCAAGATAAGTTAAAAGCAGCAATAGCTAGTAGTGATCTAGTAGTCTTATCTGGTGGTAGTTCAGTGGGAGTCAAAGATCTAACTATTGATGTCTTAAAGCAATTAGGTGAACCTGGAGTTTTAGTCCACGGGATAGCCATTAAGCCAGGAAAACCAACTATATTAGCTATTATTGATCAAACCCCAGTAGTAGGTCTGCCTGGTCATCCTACTTCTGCTTTCGTAGTAGCTCAGATGATACTTAAACCATTATTACAGAGATTAACGGATAGAAGAGAAAATTATAAAAAATTATATAGTTTTTTACCAGCTAAAGTAAGTCGGAATATAGCTTCTACTAAAGGTAGAGAGGAATATATTCGGGTTAAGTTGACTCAAAAAGAGAATCAGATCTGGGCTGAACCTTTATTAGGAAAGTCAAGTTTAATCTCTACTTTAGTTGGTGCTGATGGATTGCTTAAGATTGGTTTAGGTCGAGAAGGAATTAAGAAAGGTAGAGAGGTAGAGGTGCTGACTTTTTGATATAATGTGTCACTTTCCACTTTATATCAATTGAGCTAGAATGAAAATAAGGAGGATCCAAATGTCACGAAATATCTATTTAGATAATGTTTCAGTAGAAGAGGCGAGGGAGAAGTGGCAAGAAGCGCTAACTATCAAAGCAACTACAGAGAAAATAGATATTAGAGAAGCTACTGGCAGAAGACTAGCTAAGCCAGTTAGAGCAAAGCTGTCAACTCCATCTTATTATGCTTCAGCTATGGATGGGATTGCTTTGTCAGCTACAGATACAGTTGGGGCTACTGAAAGAACTCCTGTTCAGTTACAGGAGGGTAAAGAGTATCAATTGATTGATACTGGAGATCCTCTCCCGGAGGAATTTGATGCAGTAATGATGATTGAGAAGGTAAATCAAATAAAAGAAGGAATAGTAGAAATTGAAGAGTCAGTTGCTCCAGGACAGAATGTACGGTCTGTTGGAGAGAGCTTAGTTAAAGGTCAATTAATCCTAACGGTAGGAACTAAAATTGGCCCATATGATATTGGTTTGGTATTAGAAGGAGGGGTAACTGAAGTTACTGTTTATACTCAACCTCAGGTAGATATTATTCCTACTGGTAGTGAGTTAATTGAGCCTGGTAGAAGTCCACAACCTGGTCAAATTATAGAGTATAATTCAGAGGTGATTAAAAATTTAGTACTTAACTGGGGTGGAAAGGTGATGCAAAGAGATATTACTCCAGATAAATATGAAGAGATTAAAGAAAAGATTCAACAAGTAACTCAAGAGAGTGACTTAGTTGCTATTATAGCTGGTTCTTCAGCAGGACGAGAAGATTATACAGCTCAGATTGTAGCTGAGTTAGGCGAGGTAGTAGTTCATGGAGTAAGTATCAAGCCTGGTGGGCCAGTCATCTTAGGTCGTATAGGAGATACACCAGTAATAGGTCTTCCTGGTTATCCAGTTGCATCTGCTCTTAACTTTAGGTTGTTTGCCCAACCAATACTCTATCAATTAGCAGGTCTTAGTACCCCTGAAACTAAAGAAGTTAAGGCAATATTAAATAAGAAATTAGTTTCTAAGCTTGGATTTAGGGAATTTGTGCGAGCTAAATTAGTTAAGTTAGATAATCAAATAGTAGCAGTTCCTTTAGCTAGATCATCAGGGGTAATAGGCTCTCTAGTAGAAGCAGATGGTTTAGTTACTATTTCTGAATATAGTGAAGGTATCGATAAAGGTTCAGAGGTAAATGTAGAGTTATTGGTCAATCAATCTAAGCCAGCTGAGACATTGATGATTAATGGTAGTAATGATCATAGTTTAGACCTACTTAAGAATAAGTTGGCCCAGCAAGGGGTTGATTTGCTGACTCAACCAACTAATAGTCTAGCCGGTTTAACTACTTTATCTAGAGGAGAATCTCATTTAGCTAGTATTAATTTATTAGATTCAGATGGTCAATATAGACAGTCTTTAGATAGATATTTTCCTACAGAAGATGTAAAAGTAGTTAACTTAGCTTATCGCCAACAGGGTCTAATAGTTACTGCTGGTAATCCAAAGAATATCACAGGGATTGCTGATTTAGTAGTTAATGATCTTGTATTTATTAATCGCCAGCAAGGATCTGGAGCCAGAATGTTAATTGATAATCAATTAGCAAAATTAAATATTGATTCAACAAAGATAAGTGGTTATCAGCAGGTTAAGCAAAATGATGTAACATTAGCAACTACAATAGCTCAAGGAGGAGCAGATGTGGGAGTTGGTACTTTAGTTACAGCTCAAGTTTTTGATTTGGATTTTATTCCACTTAGAAAAGAAAGGATTGACTTAGTAATCCCTAATCAGTATTGGACTGATACTAGAATTAAAGAATTATTCAAGGTTATTTGTAGCTCAGATTTTAAAGCAGAAATAAATCAGTTAGCTGGTTATGATACTTCACAAACAGGGCAGGTGTTAACAGATGGGCCAACTAGTAGATAGATACCAACGTAAGATAGATTATCTAAGAATATCGATTACTGATAGGTGTAATCTACGTTGCCGTTATTGTATGCCTCCAGAAGGAGTAGATTTTATCGAGCATGATCAGATTTTAAGTTACGAAAAGATAGTTAGAATTGTACAAACAGGGGCTAAATTAGGCATAAAAAAGGTTAGAGTAACTGGAGGAGAGCCATTGGTTAGAAAAGGTGCTGTTGATTTAATTAGGATGTTAAAGAATATTTCTGGGATTGAAGAAGTAGCTTTGACCACTAATGGTGTTTTATTAGCTAAATATGCTTCGCAATTAGTTACAGCAGGATTGGATCGAGTTAATATTAGCTTAGATACCCTCCAGCAGGATAAATTCAGGGAGATTACTAACTTTGATCAGTTAGAGCAGGTAATAGAAGGTATTAAGTCAGCTTTAGAGGTAGGTTTAACTCCAGTTAAGATTAATGTAGTAGTGATGCAAAGTATAAATGATGATGAGATTTTTGATTTTATTGCTTTGACTAGACAGTTACCTGTTCATGTCCGCTTTATTGAGTATATGCCGGCAGGTAGTAAAGAGAGTGAACAAGAGAAATACTATATAGGGAGTAAGCAGTTAAAAAAAGAGATAAAAAGGGAAGAGAAACTATTGGCAACTCAGTTTCAGAAAGGTAATGGTCCAGCCTATTATTATCAAGTTTCTGATAGTCTAGGGACAATTGGATTTATTAGTCCGATTAGTAATTCTTTTTGTAGTAGCTGTAATCGTTTAAGATTGACTTCAACTGGAGACTTGAGAGCTTGTTTATGTAATGAGCAAGAAATTAATTTACGAGACAAGTTAAAGCAAGGTGAAGCTGAAGTAAAAAGAGCTTTTCAATTAGCAGTGGACAGTAAGGCAGAGAAACATTCTTTAAGTCAGGGTAACTTTAATAAGAATATGTCCCAGATAGGAGGCTAATGATGAGTAATTTAAGTCATTTTGATGAAGCAGGAAGATCAAGAATGGTTGACGTTGGTGATAAAGGAGAGACAAAAAGAGTAGCTGTAGCTAAAGGGGAAGTTAAAGTTAAGGCCAAGACTCTAGATTTGATTACAGCAGAGGAGATAGAAAAAGGGGATGTCTTAGAGGTAGCTAGAGTAGCAGGAATTATGGGAGTGAAGAAGACATCAGATTTGATTCCAATGTGCCATCCTTTATTAATTAATGGAGTTGATGTTAAGTTTAATATATTTAAAGAGGAAGCTAGGATTGAAATTATTGCTACTGCTAAGACAACAGGTAAGACAGGAGTAGAGATGGAAGCTTTGACTGCAGTTTCTACGGCAGGCTTAACAATCTATGATATGTGTAAGGCAGTAGATAAAGAGATTGAGATAGGAGAGATTAAATTACTGAAAAAGACTGGAGGTAAGAGTGGAACTTATTTGGCTGATGAATTAACAGGTAAAGTAGTAGCTATCTGTCGAAGTCAAGAAAAAGGAGTTGCTAAAAAAGAGATATCGGAAGTTGAGCTTAAAATAGACTATGGTTTAGAAGGAGATGCTCATGCTGGTGATTGGCATCGACAAGTTAGCTTATTGGCTCAAGAAGATATTGCTTATATGAAAGAGCAAGGCTTAGAGCTAGAGGCTGGTGCTTTTGGAGAAAATCTAATTACTCAGGGACTAGACTTACAAATGTTAGCAGTAGGTGCTAAATTGAAATTAAATTCTAATATTGTTTTAGAAGTAACCCAGAAAGGGAAGGAATGCCATGATAGATGTGCTATTTATGAGGCCGTAGGTGATTGTATTATGCCTCGACGTGGTATTTTTGCGCGAGTAGTAAAGGGTGGTAAATTAAAGAAAAATGATAAAGTTGAGGTGTTAATTGATGATTAAAGTAGGTATCTTAACTTTAAGTGATACAGGAGCAGCAGGAAAGCGAAAAGATAAAAGTGGGAAACGAATTGAAGAGCTTATTAGTCAGATTGGTGGGGAGGTTACTTATTATCAAGTATTACCTGATGATAAGGAGACTATTGTAAGAGAGCTAAAGAAGATGACTGACCAATCAAAATTAGAATTGATTTTAACGACTGGAGGTACAGGGTTAGCCCCTAGAGATGTAACACCAGAAGCTACTACAGAGGTAATAGATACGGAAGTACCAGGTATAGCAGAGGCAATTAGAGCAAAAAGTCTAGCTAAGACACCTAAAGCTATGTTATCACGGGCTGTAGCAGGTGTAAGAAATGAATCATTGATCATTAATCTGCCAGGTAGTCCTAAAGCTGTAGAGGAATGTCTAGAAGTAGTATTACCAGTTTTAACTCATGCTGTTAAATTAATAAAAGATCAGGTAAAGGAGTGTGCAAGGGACTGATTGATATAAAGCTATAGCTTTATATCAATAGTTGACAGTATCAAAACTTTTAAATTACTTATGAGTTAATTGATAATTGAGAATATAGAATTGAGAGTTAAAAATAAACTCCGATATTATCTATTAATTGGTGTTTTGAATTTATTCATTACCCACTACTCATAACTGATTACTTAATAAAGGAGGAAGTAAAATGATACCAATTGTATCTATAGTTGGTTGGTCTAATTCAGGTAAGACAACCTTTATTACTGAATTAATTCCGGCCTTAAAGGAAAAAGGTTATAAAGTGGCAACTATTAAGCATGATGCCCATAAGTTTCAAATTGACAAGCCAGGTAAAGATAGTTGGCAGCATCGAGAAGCTGGAGCAAAGATAGTTATTCTTTCTTCTTCAGATAAGGTAGCTATGATTAAAGAGGTGAGAGAAGAACCTAGTGTAGAGACTTTAGTGGAAGAATATATAGATTCAGACATAGATTCAGACTTTGATTTAGTGCTCGCCGAAGGGTATAAGACAGGGTCTACTTCTAAAGTAGAGGTTTTTAGACCAAATGTGTATAATAAACCTGCGGTAGATGAAGAGAATCTATTACTGAGAGTAATAAATGATTCTACTAGAGAGGAGTTGTTGGCCCAGGTAGATCGGGTATGTAAAGTGATTGAGAAGGAAGTATTATAACCAATTAATATCAAATAAGCTACTGACTTAACTAAAAAAATGAGGAAGAGTGATATTTATCACAACGTTGCAGTGGTAGATATGCTATTATATATTTGTGATTGATAAAACAAGGACAAGGAGCTTGTTGAGCCTTAAATTATTTTTTTTGCTTAATTTAGTACTTATATTCACAAGTTTCTTTATAACAGGAAAGGGGAGATTTAAATGTTTACTAAAACAGTTAATAGTGTTGCAGCAGCAGCTAAGAAGAAAGTAGGATTTATGAATCAATCATTAGTCAAGTATTTCATCTTATCAATGATGGCTGGAGCTTTTGTAGGGTTAGGGATCATGTTAATTTTCTCTATTGGAGCCCCTCTAAAAGCAGTAGGTTCACCTATAGTTAAGACAATTATGGGAGCATCTTTTGGAGTTGCTTTAACTTTAGTTATTTTTGCTGGGTCTGAATTATTCACAGGAAATAATTTAGTGATGACAGTTGGTTATTTATCTGGAGAAGTAAGTCTAAAGGATGTATTGAAGTTATGGTTTTGGTGTTATTTAGGTAATTTAGTTGGTTCGCTTGTTATGGCTTGGTTATTATATAATACAGGTTTGATTTCAAGTGGAGTAACAGCTGATTTTATCTTAAAGGCAACAGCAGCTAAGATGAACGCTCCAGTTTCTCAATTGTTCTTTAGAGGTATCTTATGTAATATGTTAGTTTGTTTAGCTATTTGGATGGGGATTAAGGCTAAAAATGAAGTCTCTAAATTAATCTTAATCTTCTGGACTCTATTTGCGTTTATTGGTAGTGGATTTGAGCATAGCATAGCTAATATGACTCTATTAGCTATGGGACTATTTATTCCTCATCCAGAGACTATTACAGTAATGGGTTATCTTAGAAACTTAATCCCCGTAACGTTAGGAAATGTTATTGGTGGTGGAGTATTAATTGGAGCTATCTATTGGTATGTAGCTAGTGATTCTTTAGCAGCTAAGCAAGAGGTTAAAGAAGTAGCTTAGTGAATGTGATATTTATCACTACTGAGCAATTTAAAATGTGATATGATAGGTACGAATAAGAGTTCAGCCTGTAGGTTGGACTTTTATTATTTAGTTTTATAAAGAATGAAAGGGTAGGTGAATAAATATGTCATACAAGTTAACTACAGCAGATTTTGATAGCTTATTGGCTAATTTACAAGATGAGTATAAGGTTTACGGGCCAACCAGAAAGAAAGATAAAGGAACTTTTTCTGATACTGATTTATTTATTTATAATCAAGTGGAGGATTTAAGTGAGCTTGAATTTGATGTAAAGACTAAATTTTCTCCTAAAGAGATTGTTTTTCCTATCACACAGACTCTATTTTACTTTACTGAGGATGAGTATAAAGAGCCTAAGGCAGATGAAGAAAAGGTAGTTGTCTTTTTACGTCCTTGTGAAGTTAATGCCTTTAAACGATTAGATAAGATTTTTTTAGAGAATGGGCCTCAAGAGGATATTTATTATAAGAGGTTACGAGAAAAGGTTAAGTTTATAGTAGTAGAATGTACAGAAGGTTTTGATTCTTGTTTTTGTGTTTCTATGGGTACTAATGAAGTTAAGGATTACTCAGCTTTTGTGAGAGCAGAAGATGATAAATTCTTATTTGATGTTAAAGATGATGCTTTAGCTGATTTATTTGTTGAAGAAGAGGAAGTAGAGTTTACTCCTCAGTTTATTCAAGAAAATGAACAAGAGGTTGAAATACCAGCTTTAGAAGAGATCAATGATGATTTATTTGCATCAGAAATTTGGCAAGAATACAGTAGCCGTTGTATAGCTTGTGGTCGTTGTAATACTGTGTGCCCCACTTGTAGTTGTTGGACAATGCAAGATATTTTCTATCAAGATAATAAAGAAGCTGGTGAAAGAAGAAGAGTCTGGGCTGGTTGTCATATCGATGGATTTACAGAAATGGCAGGAGGCCATGAATTTAGAGAAGATTATGGTGATAGAATGAGATTTAAAACACTTCATAAGATCTATGACTTCCGTAAGCGATTCGATATGAATATGTGTGTAGGTTGTGGTCGTTGTGAAGATGTTTGTCCGCAATATATTTCATTTATAGAAGCAATTAATAAGTTAAATCAGGCTATTGGGGAGGGAAGATAAATGAGTAAGAATCCTTATTTACCAGAACACGCTGAAATTATAGATATTAAACAAGAGACAGAGGTTGATTACACTTACCGCTTAGATATAGATTTAGATGTTGAAAATGGTCAATTTGTAGAGGTTTCAATTCCTAAAGTCGGGGAATGTCCTATTTCAGTTAGTGATTTTGGAGATGATTATATTGATTTAACAATTCGTCACGTTGGTAAAGTAACTAACCAGATTGGAGATTTAGAAGTTGGAGATAAGCTTGGTATTCGGGGTCCTTATGGTAATGGCTTTCCGATGGACAAGTATCAAGGGACAGATATGGTAATTGCAGCTGGAGGAACTGGGTTAGCACCAGTTAAGAGTATTATTAATCATTACTATAATAATCCCGCTGAGGTGGCCTCTTTAACTTTATTGCTTGGTTTTAAAAGTCCAGATAATATTTTATTTAGAGAGGAAATTAAAAAGTGGCGAGCAGCTGAGCACATTGATGTGATTTTGACTGTTGATAAGGGTGATAAAGAGTGGAGAGGAAATAAAGGGCTAATTACTAATTTTGTAGATCAGGTTGAATTTACTAATTTAGATAATATGGAAGTGATTGTGGTTGGCCCACCTATTATGATGAAGTTTACTACCCAAGAATTTATGAAGCATGATCTTACTCAAGAACAGATTTGGGTATCCTTTGAACGGAAGATGTCTTGTGGGATAGGAAAGTGTGGGCACTGTAAGATAGATGATACTTATGTTTGTGTTGAAGGGCCAGTATTTAATTATCCTACAGCAGAGAAATTAATAGATTAAGGGGGGAGTAAGATGTCAATCAATGTTAAAGAATTTAAAAAGAATGCCTACCGGATTACTAAAGAACGAGGAGTTACTGCTTTGCGAGTTAGAGTGCCTGGTGGTCACTTAGAGGCAAAATATTTAACTATTTTACAAGAGATTGCTGAAGAATACGGTAGTGGTGATTTACACATTACAACTCGACAAGGATTTGAAATTCTTGGTATCCCAATGGATAAAGTAGAAGAGGTTAATAAAAAGATAGCTCCACTACTGCAAGGCATGGAAGAAGAAATTGGGGTAGAGATTGGAGATCCTGAAAATGGTTATCCAGCAGCTGGAACCCGAAATGTATCAGCTTGTATTGGAAATAAGGTCTGTCGTGTAGCTAAGTATGATACTACTCGGTTTGCTAAACGAATAGAGAAGAATATCTTCCCTAATGATTATCATGTTAAGATCGCTTTAACAGGTTGTCCTAATGATTGTATCAAGGCTCATATGCAAGACTTTGGAATTATGGGCTTAGATCGACCGGAGTATGATAGTTACCGGTGTATTAATTGTGGAGCTTGTGTTGATAAATGTCAGCAAAAGGCAACTGGTGCCTTAGAATTAGTGAATTATAAAGTAGAACGAGATGCAGATAAGTGTATTGGTTGTGGAGAATGTATTAAAAATTGTCCTACTAATGCTTGGAGTAGAGATACAAGTAAGAAGTATTACAAATTATTGATTATGGGGCGGACAGGTAAGAAGAACCCTAGATTAGCTATGCCTTTTCTAGAGTGGGTAACAGAAGATGCAATTATAGAAATTATCAATAATACTTATGATTATATAGATAAGTATATTGACCGTAGTTTAGCTAAAGAACACGTTGGCTATATTGTTGACCGAACTGGATTTCAAGTCTTTAAGGATGAAGTATTAGCAGAGGTGAAATTAAATCCAGAATGTAAAGTAGCTGAACACATTGATTGGTCAGGTTATAAAACGAATAAAAATTATTCATTCAAAAAAGCTAGTGAATAAATAAAAGGCCCAGTAGATTATTTCTGGGCCTTTTATTTATTTGATAAATTTAATAAAAAATCATATACTATTCTAGTAGGGAGGGAGCCTGTTAATTTTTAGGCGTTAAAGATTATGAAGATAAATGATAAGGCAAGATTATTAAAGTTACCATTATTTAAAGGTCTAGATGATAAGATTATTGAGCGACTAAACGAACAAGTATTGATTAAAAATTACTGTAAGGATGAAATTTTATTCTTTGATGGAGAAGAGGTTGAATATTGTTATATTATAGTTAGTGGCAAAGTTAAAATATCTAAATTTACTCCTAATGGCCAAGAAAAAATTATTCATATTCTTAAAGCAGGAGAAATGATTAATGAGATTGATTTAGATAAGCGGTCTAGTTCTGTAACTGCTGAGGTAATTGAGACAGGAGAGATTATTTCCATCAAAATTTATAAATTACTTAAGATTATGAAGGATAGTTTTGAATTAACCACTAGAATTTTCGCCTCAAATAGTTTAAAGTTAAGAAAGACTTACCGCCAAATTAGAAACTTAGGTTTAAAAAATTCTGGGCCAAGGATAGCTAGTCGCTTATGGAAGTTGGCCCGTGATTATGGTAAGGATAGTAAGCAGGGGATTAAAATAGATTTAAATTTAACCCAACGAGAACTTGCATTAATGATTGGAATCAGTCGAGAAACAGTAAGTCGTTTTCTAAGTAAATTAGATACTGAAGGAGTCATTGTCTGTGGTAAGAGTAAGATTATAATTAAAGATTTAAAAGAGCTTAGAGCTAGAGCTTAGAAAAAAGGGGGGGAGAAAATGCAGTTAGTAGTTATAGGAGCAAGCCATAAAACAGCCCCTGTAGAAATTAGAGAGAAGTTTTCTCTAATTAGCAGTTCACAAGAAGAAGTTATAACTAATATAAAGGGCCAAGTTAAGATAAAGGAAGGAGTTATTTTATCTACTTGTAACCGGACTGAGATTTATTTAGTAGTTAGTGATAATACAATAATAGATAAGATTGCTCTAAAAGTTTTCAAATCTATTACTGATTTAAATGTAGATAAGTTACAAGAGTATACATATGTATATCAAGGAGTTAATGTGGGAAAACATCTATATAAAGTAATCAGTAGCTTAGATTCTTTGGTCGTAGGTGAAGACCAGATTTTAGGACAAGTTAAAGAGGCTTTTCAACAGGCTAACAAGAATAATTTAATAGGCAGTTATTTACATAATTTATTTACTAATGCTTTTAGAGTAGGAAAAAGGGTTAGGGCTGAAACTAATATTGGAGCTGGAGCCACCTCAGTAAGTTATGCAGCAGTAGAATTAGCTAAAGAGATATTTGGAACATTATCAGGGGAGACAGTCCTAATTTTAGGTGCTGGAGAAACGAGTGAATTAACCTTAAAATCACTGGTTGACCATGGAGTTAAAGGCGTTATGGTTTCTAACCGGACTTATACAAGAGGTCAAAAATTAGCTGCCAAATTCTCAGGTGAAGTTGTTAAATGGGATATGTTAGAGAAGTGGATTCAAGATGTTGATATTATTATTAGTTCAACGGCTGCACCTCATTATGTACTTCACTATGATCAAGTTAAAAAAGCTATGGAGCACAGAAGAGGCCCTTTGTTTTTAATTGATATTGCTGTACCTAGAGATATTGAAGCTGAGATTAGTGGTATTCCAGGAGTTCATTTATATGATATAGATGATTTGGAAGAAGTTATAGAAAAAAATATTTCTCATAGAAAAGATGCCATAGAGGATGTAAAAAATATTATTACAGAAGAAACAACTGCTTTGAAAAAGTGGCTAAATGAACAACAAGTTATTCCTATGATTAAGAAGATGAGGGCTGAGGCAGAAAAGATTAAAGAAGAAGAGTTAACTAAAGCATTAAAAGATCTAAATCAGCAAAAAGATGCAGCAAAAATAATGAGCACCAGAATTAACCGTCTAACAAATAAATTATTACACTATCCGACAGTTAAGATTAAAGAGTTATCCAACCATGATCAATTTGATGATCAGGCGCTAGAGTTAATTAAAGAATTATTTAGCATCAAATAAGGATGATAGAAATGAATTTATATCCGATAAATTTAGATTTAGTTAAGAAAAATGTATTAGTAGTTGGAGGAGGCAAAGTAGCATATCGTAAGTTAGAACGTCTACTAACTACTAAAGCGAATATTACTTTAGTCAGCCCCAAATTAAATCAAGCTGTACAAAAGTTGATTGTAAAAGAAGAGATTATCTATTATCAGCGGGAGTTTATTACTGCTGATATAACGGATAAATTTTTAGCCTTTGCTGCTACAGATGATAGAGCAGTAAATCAACAAATTAGTAAAGTAGCTAAGGTTAATAATACTTTGGTTAATGTAGTAGATAGTAAAGAAGAATCTGATTTTACTTTGCCAGCTGTGATTTCTCAAGGGGCTTTGTTATTAGCTATATCCAGTGGTGGCAACCTACCTGCTCTCTCCCGAGTAATCAAAGAAGAATTAGTAGCTCAATTTTCACAAGAATACGCTATTTTTTTAGAAATAATGGAGGAACTTAGGCCTTTAATCTTAAATGAAATAAAAGATGAAGACCAAAGAAGAGAACTATTTAGAAGATTAGCTGATTTAGAATTAATAAAATCGTTATCTACTGATAAAAATAAAGCTTTAGTAAAACTTAAAGAGTATTTACCAAGTCAGATAAGGAGAGTTATAGATGAAAGAGTTAGTTATCGGAACGCGCAAGAGTGATTTAGCTGTAGCTCAAACAAAGCTTGTAGCTAATAGGTTACAAGCTGAATTTCCAGACTATAAAATTATTTTAAATAAGATAAGTACTAAAGGAGATCGGATTTTAGATAGATCGCTGGTTGATATAGGTGGTAAGGGATTATTTATTAAAGAAATAGAGGTTGCTTTACTACAAGAAGAGATTGATTTAGCTGTTCATAGTCTAAAGGATGTTCCAGGAGCAGTAACAGATCAATTTGAAATCGTAGCTAGTCCTAAACGGGCCAACCCCTATGATGTATTGATCTCTAATGAAGGGCAGTTGTTAGACCAACTAGCGCAAGGAGCTAGGATTGGAACAGGTAGTGCAAGAAGAAAGAGTCAACTATTAAATTACCGACCTGATTTAGAGGTTGTAGCAATCAGAGGTAATATTAATACGAGATTAGATAAATTAGCTAACCAAGATTTAGATGCTATTGTATTAGCAGCAGCTGGATTAGAAAGGATGGGTTGGGAGGATAAAATCACCCAGTATTTAGATTTTCCTCCCTTCATACCTGCAGTTGGTCAAGGGGCTTTGGCCCTAGAGGTAAGAAAGGATGACCAGCAGATAAAGAGGATATTAAGTGCAATTAATCACCAACCAACTTATGATGTTATCACAGCTGAGCGTGGTTTTTTAGCCTGTTTAGATGGAGATTGTAAAGCGCCATTAGGGGCCTTGGCCCAAATTAGAGGTGATAAATTAACTATTGCAGGAATGGTAGCTAAGTTAGATGGTAGTAGATTAATTAAAGATCAAGTGACAGGTTTACGAAAAGATGTAGCTAAGTTAGGGGCTAAATTAGGAGAGAAATTACTTAACCAAGGAGCAAAAGAAATATTGGCTGAAATTAAGGAGGAGAATTAATGTTAGGTAAGGTCTATATCATTGGAGCAGGTCCAGGTGATGAAGGTTTAATTACTGCTAAGGGACTAAAGATAATTAAACAAGCAGATGTAATCTTATATGATCGATTAGCAAATCCTAAATTATTAAATCAGGCCCAAGAAGAAGCTCAATTATTTTATGTAGGTAAAAAAGCCGGGGAGCATTATCGAACTCAAACAGAGATTAATCAACTATTAATTGAGCAGGCTCAAGCAGGAAAATTAGTCGCTCGTTTAAAAGGTGGAGATCCTTTTATTTTTGGTCGGGGCGGAGAAGAAGCTACAACTTTAGTTGAAGCAGGAATAGAATTTGAAATTATTCCTGGGATTACTTCTCCTATTGCAGTACCTGCTTATGCAGGGATTCCTTTAACTCACCGAGACTTTAATTCATCTGTCGCTTTTGTCACAGGACACGAAAGTCCAACTAAAGATCAATCTCAGGTTAATTGGAGCCAGTTAGCAACAGGAGTAGGTAGTTTAGTAATCTTAATGGGGGTAAGGAAGCTACCTCAGATTGTACCCCAATTAATAGATGCAGGTCGAGATCGACAGACACCAGTTGCACTAGTTAGATGGGGCACTAGAGCTAAGCAAGAGACTTTAGTTGGTACTTTAGAGAATATTGTTAGTAAAGTAGAGGAAGCTAACTTTAAGCCACCAGCAATTATAATAGTTGGTGAAGTAGTTAAACTAAGAAAAAAGTTAAACTGGTTTGAAAAGAAAGAATTATTTGGGAAGAGTATTGTAGTAACTCGGCCTCAAAAGCAGGCCCAAGATTTTTGCCAATCATTAGCTACAGCAGGGGCCAAGGTAATTGAAGCTCCTGCTATCGAAATTAAACCGCCAGTTGATTATCAAGAATTAGATAATAAGTTAGAGCAATTAAAAAGTTATGATTGGGTTATCTTTACCAGTGTTAATGGGGTTAAATATGTAATAGAAAGATTATTTAGTTTAGGAGAGGATGTACGGGCTTTAGCTGGAGTAAAGTTATGTGCTATTGGCTCTAAGACAGCTGCCAAGCTAAAATCCTATGGCTTAAGAGTTGATTATATTCCTGAAGATTATGTAAGTGAATCAATTTTAGCAGGATTTAGTGAGCAAGATTTAACAAGTAAGAAATTTTTATTACCTCGGGCCAACCTTGCTAGAGCAGCTCTAAAAGAAGGATTGCTCGATTTAGGGGCAGAAGTTGATAATATAACGGCTTACCAAACAGTAGAAGGTAGTGGAAATAACCAGGTAATTAAGAGGTTAAAGGAAGGGGAGATTGACTTAATAACTTTTACTAGCTCATCTACAGTCCGTAATTTTATGAACGGGTTAGGAAGTAATTATAAAAAATTGCTACGGGGTGTTGATATAGCTTGTATTGGCCCAATTACAGCTGGTACGGCTAGAAAGTATGGGTTAACAGTAGAGATAATAGCTAATGAGTATACCATTGCAGGTTTAACTGAGGCAATCAAGAAATATTATAGGAGGGATTAAAATGAATCTAACTCATCGACCACGGAGATTGCGCCGGACAGCTTCGGTTAGAAAGTTAGTGCGTGAAACTAAATTAACAGCTGCTGATTTAATTTATCCGTTATTTGTAGTCCATGGTATAGAGATAAAAGAAGAGATTTCTTCTTTACCAGGGAATTATCATTTATCTTTAGATTTGTTATTAGAAGAAATAGCTGACTTAGTTAAGCTAGGAATAGGAGGGATAATTTTATTTGGAATTCCTCAGATCAAGGATCAACTAGGATCTGGTGCTTGGGACCAAGAGGAGATTGTTCAGCAGGCTTGTCGCCAGATTAAAGAGGAGTATCCAGATTTATTAGTAATTACAGATGTTTGTTTATGCCAGTACACTAGTCATGGTCACTGTGGAGCTATAAAAAATGGCTATGTTCAAAATGATATTACTTTGGAGAATTTGGCTAAGACTGCTTTATCCCATGCTAAAGCAGGGGCAGATATGGTAGCTCCTTCAGATATGATGGATGGACGAGTAAAAGCTATTCGAGAGAGGTTAGATCAGGAAGGATATCAAGATACAGCAATCATGGCTTATTCAGCCAAGTATTCTTCAGCCTTTTATGGGCCATTTCGAGAAGCAGCTCATTCAGCCCCTCAAGAGGGAGATCGTAGTTCTTATCAAATGGATCCAGCTAATAGTGATGAAGCTTTACGGGAAATTAAATTAGATTTAGAAGAAGGAGCAGATATTGTAATGGTTAAGCCTGCCTTACCTTACCTTGATATTATTAGACGGGCCAAGGATCAATTCAATACACCTTTAGCAGCTTATAATGTTAGTGGTGAGTATGCAATGATTAAGGCAGCAGCACAAAAAGGATGGTTAGATGAAGAAAAGACTGCTTTAGAGAGCTTAACTAGTATTAAGCGAGCTGGAGCAGAGATTATTATTACTTATTGGGCCAAGGACATAGCCAAAAAATTGGCAAAGGACAATTAAAATCAATAAATATTCGGGAGGGATAAAGATGTCTAGATCAAAGGAAGCATTTAAGCAGGCTAAAGAGGTTATTCCTGGTGGAGTTAATAGTCCAGCTCGAGCATTTGCAGCTGTTGATAGTGACCCTTTATTTATAGAAAAGGGGACTGGAGCTTTAATTTATGATATTGAAGGAAATGAGTATATTGATTATGTTGGTTCTTGGGGGCCTATGATTCTAGGTTATAATCATCCTCAAGTAATAGAATCATTACAACAGCAATTAATGAAGGGGACTAGTTTTGGAGCTCCTACAGAAGTAGAAACTGAATTAGCAAAGTTAGTTATTGGAGCTGTTGATTCAATTGATCAGGTTAGAATGGTCAATTCAGGAACTGAAGCAACAATGAGTGCTTTAAGACTGGCTAGAGGTTATACAGGAAAGGATAAGATTATTAAGTTAAAAGGATGTTATCATGGCCATGGTGATAGTTTATTGGTAGAAGCTGGTTCTGGGGTGACTACATTAGGTATTTCTGGTAGTCCAGGGGTACCAGATGAGATTGCTGAAGAAACAATTGTAGCACCTTATAATAATTTAGAAGCTATAGAGGAGATATATAATACATATCAAGGTCAAATTGCAGCTGTTATTTTAGAACCGGTGACAGGGAATATGGGGGTAATTCGACCGCAAGTAGGTTACTTAGAAGGTTTACGAGAGATTACAGCTACTAATAATAGCTTACTAATCTTTGATGAAGTAATGACGGGATTTAGATTGGCTTATGGAGGAGCCCAAGAATTATATGAAATTGAACCTGATATAACTACTTTAGGTAAGATTATTGGTGGAGGATTACCAGTTGGTGCTTATGGTGGTAAAAAAGAGATTATGGAGTATGTAGCTCCAGCAGGTCCAGTCTATCAAGCTGGTACTTTATCAGGTAATCCATTAGCAATGGCAGCAGGTATTGAAACACTAAAGTTATTACAACAGCCTGGTGTTTATAGTATGTTAGAGGAAAAAGCGGCTAAATTAGAAAAAGGGTTTAAAGATAATATTAAGCAATTAGAAGTTGCAGCTGATGTCTCTAGGGTAGGTTCAATGTTTAGTATCTTCTTTACAGATAAGCAAGTTATTGATTATAAGACAGCTAAAGAATCTGATACAGATGCTTTTACTACTTATTTTAAGCAAATGTTAGCAGCAGGAATTTATCTGCCACCATCTCAGTTTGAGTCTAATTTTGTCTCCTTGGCCCATGTAGAGGCTGATTTAGATGCTACTATAGAAGCAAATTATAATGCATTAGCTAAAGTAAAGAAAAAGCAGGAGGGATAGAATGAAGCAAGGGGTTATTTTATTAGGCCATGGTAGTAGATCAACTGCTGCTCAGCAGGAATTATCTACTTTAAGCTCCCAACTAAAAAAAGAAATATCCTATCCCATAGAAGAAGCTAATTTAGAGCTTACTAAGCCAAATTTTTGGGATGCTGCAAAAAAATTAATTAACCAAGGAATAAATAAGATCATCATTGTGCCTTTATTTTTATTTACTGGTTATCATGTTAGTCAGGGAATCCCTCGATTAATAGCAGATGCTAAGGACGAATATCCAGAGATTGATTTTCAGCTGACTAGTCATCTAGCAGCTGAAACTACTTTGTTTAAAGAAATAATTAAAGAAAAGATTGATAGATAGGAGGTCTTAAAATGAAATTTTACCAACAATTTAGCCACTATTATGATGATATTTTCTTTTTTAAGCAAGAAAAATTGAATTTTTTAAAGAGTAATTTACCCGACCAAGGTAAGGTATTAGATGTAGCAACTGGTACAGGGACATATGCTTTAGCCTTAGCTCAAGCAAGTTACCAAGTTACAGGAATAGATCTAAGTTCTAAGATGCTTAAAATTGCTAAACGAAAGGCAGCTAAAGAGAAGTTAGCTGTTGATTTTAAACAAGCTGATATGAAGGAAGTTGACCACTTATCTCTTGCAAATGATTTTAATCTAATTAGTTGTATTGGGAATTCTTTAGTTCATTTAGATAATAAAGTGGAGATTAAAAGTGTTTTAGAGAAGTTATTTAATTTGTTAACTTCAAATGGTAAATTAGTACTCCAAATTGTAAATTATGACCGAATTTTAGAAAAAGAGATAACTGAATTGCCAACTATTACTAATCAAGTGGCAAATGTTAAATTAATTAGACAGTATGAATTTAAGGATAATAAAGTTGATTTTAAAACTACATTGAAAACACCTGAGGGAGAATTTAATAATTCAGTCTTATTATACCCTCTAAAAAGTAAAGAGTTAAGAAAAATATTAGAAGAAGTAGGCTTTAGAAAAATAAATTTTTATGGGAGTTTTGATTTTAGAGATTATAAACCTTTAACTTCTTTTCCTTTAGTTGTTAAGGCTAGCAAATAATTAATAATACAAAGAGGTGTTAATATGAAAGAGCAACTTTTAAAGCAGAGTTCTTATTTTGCAGCTTTGACAGACCAAGAATTAGCTAAAATCAAAGAAATAATGTTTACCCGTCAGTATCAGGAAGGGGAATTTATCTTTTTTGAAGGTGAAGTAGGAGAAGGATTATTTTTTATTAAGTCTGGAAAAGTTAAATTAACAAAGATGATTGAAAGTGGTAAAGAACAAATTTTAAATATATTTAAAGCAGGCGATATGTTTGCCGAGGTTGTTTTATTTGATCAAGGAAAATATCCTGCTACAGCAGTAGTTATAGATGATTCAGAAATTGGAGTTATTAGTAAAGAAGATATGGAAGAGATAATGAGAAATTATCCAGAAATCACAATTAAAATTTTACGGGTTATGGGGAAACGATTACGTAGAGCTCAGGAGCGGATAAGAAATTTAGGGCTAAAGAATACTAAAAGTAGAACAGCTAGTATTTTAGTCCATTTGGCCCAAGAACATGGTTGGGATAATAAGAATAAAACTAGTATCAGTTTATCCCTTAGTCAACAGGATTTAGCTGGTTTGATTGGTTCTTCACGAGAAACTATATCTAGAGTTTTAAGTAAGTTAAAAAAAGAAGATTTGGTTGATGTTTCTCGTGAGAAGATAGTGATTAAAGATTTGATTGGTCTTAAAAAAATAATTTAGGAGGAGCAAGATGAGATTAGGTAGTGTTGATCTATTATTTTTAGCAGCTAATCTAATACTAGTAATAGTTACTAAACAATTACAACCTAAATTACGCCAAATATTACTTTTAAAAGATAGTAGGGAGAGTGTTATCTTTTCTATTGATAAAGAAAGAGTGTTGTGGTTTATATTAGGTTTTGGAATTTATATTTGGGGTATGGAATTTTTAATTCTTAATTCTAATTTGATTTTGCGAGGAGTTACCCCTATTTTAATGGAGTTAGCTATATTTTCGGCTTTGATTGTTACTAATTTAGGCTATAGGAAATTAGGTAAAGGAATTTCCTTAATTAGTTTAATTTTATTTTTTATTAGTGTGGTCTATTTTGTATAACCCCTTTAAAATAGATTAATAATATAGATAGAGGGGGGAAATGATTATGGCAAATAATGAAAATGCAATTGTAGCTTTACAGTTAGATGAACGTGGTGATTTTGCACCTGATATGCAAAAGATACTGACTAAATATGGAGATAATATTAAGACTAGAATTGGATTACATAATTATAGTGATGACCAAGGGTTAATTTTACTACAATTTAGTGGTCAATCTAATTCATTAGCTGAATTTAAAGCAGAAGTGAATAATATTAATTCTTTAAGTTACAAGGCGATGAATTTAAGTTTTCATTAAGTCAAAAGGCAGTAGTTCTTAAGAACTACTGCCTTTTGTTATCTGAATTTTTTAATTTCACTGTTAGAAGTAAAGATAAGTTGGTTATTAATTGCAATTAACTGGGATGATTGGCATATCTTCCATAGGGCTGATAAAGAGATCGTAGAATCTATAATGATTTTTTCTTTACTTATTTGCGGAGCAGTAAATTCTAAATCATTTTCAGGAGCAAAGGCTTTGTTGGCCTTAGATGTTAGGGATAAACTATCTTTGGTAAAGTGAAATATATCTAATAGTTCTAATAAGTTCTTGCTATTATGGTTTAATTCTATATTATCTTCAATAAACTCTAAATTAAGTTTTGATGCAGTAGATTTATGGCTTAATACAGCTGTTATTTGGCGTAAAGTATTCTTAGAATAGGGAAAAAAAGCTTCTATTCCTTGAAGTATTTTTTTAGAATAGTCTGTCTGTAACCAAGTTTTAAACTTTGGTTGTAAGGTTAAATCAGCAGTCACTAAGTTATTATACTTACTATACCTAATTAAATATTGAAGTAACTTTTTATTCGAAAAAGAAGTAAAATTTATTTCTTCGAGGTAAGATAGCAGTTCTTTTTGATCTTTATTCTTTTTAATTTGACTAAGGATTAAAAGCAAATAATGATAAAAGGATAATTCAACTGGTTGCTTAACATTAATTTTAGAAGTAGTTTTAGCCTTAGATTTGATAGATAAAGGCTTTAACTTAGGTATGCTCTCTCTTTTTTTATCTTGCCACTTATTAGATAGAATCTTTTTAATATCCTGGGGTAAATAATAAAAGTTATTCTTTTCATAAATTAAGCCTACTTTTTTTAATTGGTAACAAGTTTTAGGATTTGTTGTTTCTTTATTAATAAATTCAGTAGTTGTTAATTGTTTAAGAGTTTCTTGAGCTGCTGGTTCTAATTGTTGAATTATCTTGTATAGATACTTTTTATTTAATAGTTTTCTTTGTAATTTATTGCGAACCCATAATTTAGAGAAATCATCTTCATAGCAGATGTGATGTTGCTGGGCCAATTGATTTAGATGTTGGTTGGTACTTTTAGTTAGAAAGTCTGATAACTTCATTTTTTTCCTCCCTTTAAATTATATTTTACTAATAACTATGTTTATTAGATTAAAAGCATTACTTTGATTTGAATATTTTCCCAGTAAAGTTTTTATTTTTTAGGCATAAGTATAGATTGATGTAGTGAATAAGAGGGGGGATAGAGTGACTAACCAAGATTTTAATGTAAATCAATTGGCTGATGTACTAGGAGTAGACCAAGAATTTATCGATAAATTAGGGGCAGAGGATATACCTCAAGAAAAGAAAGAATTATTAGAGTCTATTTTAACTCTTTACTTAACTAATCCAGCAGAGTTTGAAGATTTTGTAGCTGAAAGTGGCTTGGATGATTTATTAACGAAACTAGATAATATTGATGGTACCAATCCTCAAAATGAAGAGGAATTAGCAAAGTTAGTTGATAAGTTACAACAGCAGTTACAAAATAAGGATGTGGATCTTAATTTAGATTTATAAATCAATTAGGATTAAATAATCACTCCAGACTTTACGTAAAGTCTGGAGTGATTATTTATTTTTAATTTGGCTATAACCTTGTTTTGCTTTTTCTCTTATCTCTATAGGATCCTCTATCCATTCTACCCAGCTAGTATCTTTAATAACTTCTTTTAAAAATAAAGTCCAACGACTTTCTTTTTCGATTTGACTCCAAGGAGTCTGTTCACTTTCTTTTAATAATCCTTGTCGACAGGCTTGGAAATGAGCCCAAAGAATAGCCAATACTGCTGTATTAAGTTCTGGAGCAGAATTATTGGCTTCTATTTCCACTGAAATATCCTCTGGGTTAATCGGATCATCTGATAAAGCTTTTAAATAAGTCTGACAAGAGATAGTTGTAGTATATTCTTCCCCCATTTTATCCCTCACTTTCTATGTTAGATTCTTCTTTAGTAGTGGTAAAATTATCAATTTTAGTGTCAATATTTAATTCAAATTGAATACTTAGTGCTTCTTTAAGTGAGATAGTTTGCTTAGATTTATGTTGGTTGGTTTTATCAACATATTGCAATTGATTATAAGCAGTAATACTACGCTTTTTAATTTCATCTATATCTTGAACCCAAGTAGCCCAGTCTTCAGTTAATATAGTATCTAAAAACTGAATCCAAGCTTTTTTTTCTTGATCAGATAAATGACTATTTTCTTGAGAATCCTCCCAAGGGGTCGGTTCCCCCTCTGTTATTAGATTTTCTTCATACGCTTGGAAATAAGCCCATAGTATAGATAAAGGGATCATATTAAGTTCTTTTGAATTAGCTTCTTCTGTTTTAACTGAAATATCGTCTGGCTCAATTGGTTTATCCGACAGAGCTTTAAGATAGGTTTCACCTGATATTACTGTTGTGAATTCATTAGACATTTTCTAACCTCCGATCTTATTTATTAGGAGTGTATTTCTACACTCCTAAATTTGTGATTCTTGTAATTAGCAGTCAGTATCACAAACTGGCCCCTTATCTTCAATCTTTTTAATATCACAATCAGCTGTAATTTTTAAGTCGTATTTGATACAAATTAGTCTTTCGAGAGGAACTTTTTTTGTTGTACGGCAGTGCCCTCTAGTTTTTTCTTTGGACATAATAGTCACCTCCTTTTGGTTATAATATTCATTATTCTAATATTGTGTTAATAGATTATAGTTTATTTTTTATGGGAGAATAAATTAAAAGATCCCTAGAGTATACTCTAGGGATAGGAAATGTTACGGAGTAGTTAATTCAAGTTTACCTGTAAATTTAACTTCTCTCTCATTTTCACCACATTCTATATCTGTGACTTCAAGATTAGTAACTTCAACATCAATACCATCACATGGACAGTCTGCTTCTTCTTCACAGCAAATAGCATCAATAATCTTATCAATACAAATACAGCTCTCGCAACAGATAACTACATTACCAGATCCATCAACTCTGGGTATTTTATTGTCATCTTCATCAACTGGGAAAGCAATTAAACTTAGTTTTACACAACCAACAGCTCTTCCTATACATACTTCTCTTTCACATCCAAATTGATCAATCACGTTAACTTTTTCTACACAGCAGCGTAATTTATTTAGTAGATAGTTAACTTCTGGTAAACTAACATCTTCAGCTCCTATACCACGTGGGGGTTCCTCAAATAAGTTTTCGGGGACAGATGTGACACAGCAAAAATCTATTTCAGTGTCTGGTTCTATTTCTTCTGGTGTCACATCTGGTACTGGACAGTTACAATTTGGACAGTCCTCATTATTAGTCTCTTGGATATTAAATTCTTCTTCCGCCATGATATTCTCACCTCCTTTCAAATTTTTTTCTATTATTAATTCTTCTTTGATTAAATCTTTTAATTCTAACTTTAATTCTTTTAATACATTTGTTTGATCTTTTAGTAAGTCTGCAATTGATCCTTCAGCTTGATCTATTACTTTATTAGTAGTCGCTGCATTTGCTTTAGTTTCCTCTGTTTTGATATCTTCTCCTAGGTTATTATCTGCAGTTTCAGATTTAGTTACTGGCTCGTCAAATTCTTCAGTAATTGTTTTTTCTTTCTCTTCACTTAATTCTTCTTCAAAATAATCCATAACCAGTCTTTCCTCCTTTCTTTTTTGATTTATATTTACTAATTGTTGTAGATAATCTCTTGTTTGCTTCAATTCTTCTTGATCCATATAAAATAGGTTAACAAGCACACAAATTAATATCTCTAGATCCATTTAAAATCACCTTCCTTAATCTGCATGATTAGAGTCTCTTATACATAGATTATTCAGAAGGAGATTTAAACAGAAATCTAGACTTATGGTATATGATGTAAACTATTTTATATTTTGGTTTATTTGTTATTATAGTATGAAAGAGGAAGCAGACTGTGATTAGAATTTTGTAAGAAGAATTATTTTTTATAGTAGTTTATAATATGAATTTTTAATGGTAATAGTGAAAAAGTAATTACTTCAATTTTTTACATAAATTAAAAAATATTCAGGGCATATTTTTATTTATTGTAGATTAAATTTTAATAGAGAAACTATAAAATTATAGATTAGTAATTAAAAAGGGGGAGTAAGAATGGAGCATAGTGAGGAGGTTACTTTTAAAGAGCAAATTAGAAAACAGACAGGAGAATTTATAGTAGTAATTATTAAATCTGGGGCCAAGTGTTGTCAACAGCAAGGGATTTTATGTAATGTAGAACAAGATTTTTTAGTCTTAATTAATCAAGATTCTAGAATACAGATACCCATTAGTGCTATTGTAGCTATTAAGTGGAAGATTAAGGGGGTTAAAGATTAATAGAGGGGGAGGGATAGCTGTGAATAATAATTTATCCTCAGAGGAGATCACTTATTTTTTACATCGCTTAAATAAATTAAAAGCTAATAATTCAATGAGCCAAATTGAAGAAGGGTTAGTTGATTTTTTAGTAGAACAATTAAAGAGGCAGCAACAAGATAGTAAAGCAAAAGAAGAGACTAAGTTAGAATCGAAAGGAGAAACTACATTACAAAAGACCGTTAGTAAACAAGCCCAGTCTAATATGAAGTCTTTATTACAAAATAAACTAGGAGAGTTTATAGTTCTTAAATTAATGTCAGATGGAGAATCTTCTTCAGTAAGTGGTGTTTTGTGTAAAATGGGAAAAGATTTTATTACTGTAGTTGACCAAACAGAATTAGTTAAAATCAAACTGGAGGCAATTGTTACTGTTATAGAATCTCCTAAGCAGACAGATAATTATTGTCAAAATAATAATTTATCTAGTCAGTATAAAGATCAATATTATTTAGAGCAAGCAAAGAAGATAGAAGAAGAATTAGATGAAAAACTTAAAATTAATAAACAGGAAAAAGATTATTCCTAACTAACCGACTAACAGGAGAGCTTGCTCCCTTTAATCATTAAATAGATTTTTAGGAACTATACAAAGACAAAGTAAGATAGATTGATTAATCTTTTGGTTATTAATCTCTAGTATAATATCTTCAACACGTACTTTTATACTATTAATATTTGTTTTGGGGGGTAGTTTAATAAAATTACTAAACGAAAAAGAGTATTGAGCAGTATTGACTGACTGCTGTGGACTATTAGCTATATAAAAGATTTTTTCCATGATGTGTCCTTGAAGTATAATCTTTCTCCCGGCAAAAGTTGCAATTACTTTTTTATTGCTAATTTCTGGTTTAATAAGAATTTTAGATAATTGTTCTATATTTGGTTTTTGGTCAGGAATAAGTAAATTTTGTTCTTTTAAAAATTCTTTACAGATACTTTGGGATGGTAAGGATTCAAAATTATCATCGATAGTAATTAATTCAAATAATTTATCTTTTTTAGCAGAGTGACTCATGTTACAACCTCCTTTTTAGCATACTATTATATTTATATTCAAAGTGATAGAGATTTTTTCTTATTAATCTAAAAATAAATAAGTTTAAATCTAATAGGGGGGGGCAATATAGATGTGTGGGCCAAGAGAAGAAAACAAACAAGTAACAATTGATATAGTAGAATCTATTATAGAGCAAAGGAAAGCTGTGGCCCATCTTTTAAATACTGAAGTGCAAAAGATACAACAAATTAGCCAGCTGACTTTTTCTATAAAACAGCTAATGATTATGCAACAACATTTAGTTTCTATTGTAAAGAGTAGTCTTCAGATACAGATAATATTACAATCTAAGTTAGAGGAAATTTTTCTTATCAATAAGTTACAGCTAAGAGAGCTTATAGTAGAGAATTTAGAAGTAATCATCTTTTTAGAGGTAGTAGTAGATAATCTATTAGATATTGAGAATAAGTTGTTCCAAGAACATAAGTGTAGTTGCCAATTTTCTAAAGAAAAATTATCTAATTTTAAAAGGAATTTTAATTTAATCATGAAGGCTGGAGAGCGAATGAAAGAAGTTTTACATTCTGAGATAAATCAGTTACAACTATATCTTTAGGAGGGATAAGGAATGTCAATGCCAGAGATTCCAAATAAGAGTCAAGAAGGAGCATTAGTAGATTTATTAGAGTCTATTGCTTTGGAGGAAACGGCCTTGGCCCATTTAATAAATGCTGAGGCAGAAAAGATAGAACGAATTATTGATGATTGTAATGTAACTCCCCAGGAAATAATTAATTTTCAAAAGGAAGTTTCTAAAGTTTTAAAGACAACAATAAAAAAAGAAATGTTACTTCAATTTAAACTAGAAGATGTATTAGAAGCTCAAGAAAAAGAAGTGAGATCTTGCACTGATAACCACCAGGATAAAGATAATAATTGGGATAGTGAAGGATACTATAAAGGGGATTATTATGAAGATGATTTAGAAGATTAATTTATCTTAATATAATCCCCAGAAAAAGTTAATACTAAAAAATTAAAGTAGAACTTTTAATTTTTTTATAAATTCCTCAGCAGAGTGATATCGTTTTTTAGGATTAGGATGAACCCCTTTAGATAGAATATTCTTTAAGTGTGGAGTTATTAAATCTAATTCTTTAATTTTTGTTTCTGATTTAATACCATTAATAAAAGGATCTATTTCTTGTGGGGTTTCTAAAAGAAAGCCTACCAGAAGATAAAGACATATTATTGCTACACCAGATAAATCACCAGTTTTATACTGCTTGTTTTGTTGAGAATTATTTATTTGTTTTGTTAGTCCAAAGTCAATAATTCTAATTTGATTTGGATTATCCTCCTTAAATAGTATATTTTGTGGTAATATATCGTGATGTGCAAATCCTTTTTGATGAAGATGTTGGAGAGCTTTTAGAATTTTTAAAGTAAGATGGATAGCCTTTTGGGGGCTTCTTGTTTTGATAGTATTAAATTTACGATCTCCGATATTTGTCCCAGGAAAATATTCCATTACAATATAAGCTTTATTCTCTATTATAAAGAAATTATAAAAGCTAGGGAGTAAGGGGTGGCTACCGTAATTTTGCATAACAAAAGCTTCATGTTTGGCCATTGGAATATTAGTTGTTTTTTTAATCGCATATTTTCTTTGGTGTTTAAGGTCTTGGCCCATATAAACCTTTCCAAAACGTCCTTTTCCAATAGGATTTAAATAAATCTCATAATTTTTTAACTTTTTTTTCTTCATAAGATCCTCCTTTCTCTAAATGATTATACTCAATAAAAGTGTAAAGTATTTTTCAACCACCATTATTGAATATTTTTCTATTTTAGGTTCACAATTACATTTTATAGCACATAAATTAAATTAGAGAATATGGTATTGATTTGATTGCTAACTTTTTATAGAAAGGAGATATTATATTGTTAGATAATGTATCGGTTTTGATTCCATATTGGCCCGATTGTGAACAAAGAGCAAGAATATTTAAATGGACTAGTAAATTTTATGAGAGGATGATGCCTAAAGCTGAATTATGTATAGGAGAATTAAATTGTGAGAAGTTTTCAAGAGCACAGGCTATAAATTTAGCTGCTCAAAAGGCTACAAGAGATATCTTTTTAATTGCTGATATTGATTTAATATATGCCCCTCAGATAATAATTGATTCAATTAGTTTATTGGATGAATATCCCTGGGTTCTTCCTTTTCAGGAAATTGTAAGATTTAATCAAGACTATACTGAGAAGTTATTATCTCTAAATCCTAAGTGGCCAATAGTTGATAATTATGGGAGTCATCACAAACATTCAATTAATGGGGGAGGGTTAAATTTAATTCCTCGTCAAAATTTTGAAACTGTAGGAGGCTTTGATGAAAGATTTATTGAATGGGGAGGAGAAGATGATGCTTTTACTATTGCAATGACGGTATTGTGTGGTCAACCCAAAAGATTAGATCATACTTTGTATCATTTATGGCATCCTAGATCGGCAAGTACAAATTATAAGAATAATATTGAACTATTAAATCGCTATTGTCAGGGAGGAGAGAAAATAAATGAGATAATCAAAGAGCGTAAAGATTCTTAGTCGATTAAAGTCCTTATAGCGGGGAGGTGAGTAAATGAAAACAATACTTATAACTGGAGGAGCAGGATTTATTGGATCTCATATAGTGGATAAATTAATAACTAGAGGAGATCAAGTGATTATAATTGATAATTTATCGACCGGAAAAAAAGAAAATATAAATTCGAAAGCAAAATTTTATCAAATTGATATTAGAGATAATTTAACAGAAATTTTTACTAAACATAAGATTGATTATATAATTCACCACGCAGCACAAAGTAATATTCAATCTTCAATAAAGAACCCTAGTTTAGATAGTGAAATTAATATTGTAGGAACTGTTAACTTATTAGAGTATGCTAGTAGCTATGATATAGTTAAATTCATTTATGCTTCTTCGGCTGCAGTTTATGGTCGACCTCAATATCTGGGTATTAATGAAGAACACCCCATTACTCCTATATCATATTATGGTGTTGCAAAGCATACACCAGAACATTATATTAAAATATTTAATCAATTATACGAATTAAATTATACAATTTTGCGTTACGCTAATGTTTATGGTGAACGTCAAGAAGCTAAAGGAGAAGGGGGCGTCGTGGCTGTTTTTATTGATAAAATTTTAAGAGAAGATAAGCCAATCATTTATGGAGATGGAAAACAGACAAGGGATTTTGTTTACGTAAAAGATGTTGCTAGAGCTAATTTAGCTGCTTTAGAAAAAGGTGATGAAGAAACTATCAATATTAGCTGTGATCAACAAACTTCTATTAATCAATTATTTAAGATGATAAAGCAGATAACTAATATTAATTTAGAGCCAATTTATCAAGCAGCTAGGCCAGGTGATATTAAGCATAATTACTTGCTAAATAATAAAGCACAGAGATTATTAGATTGGAGCCCAAAATATAATTTAGAAAGAGGGTTAAAAGAAACTTTAGCTTACTATCAAAAGTCATAGAAAAATTTGGCCCTACATTAATGTAGGGCCAATGGAAAAATATCTAATCTAATAAAGGTTCTAACTGGTTTCTCCAAATCCACTGTGGACTATAACGTTTTCTGACCATACTTTTAGCATGTAATACATTATTTTCTCGCATTAAATTAAGTATATTTTCTCCATGTTCTTGGTAATATACTTCTTCTGAAGGTTGATATTCTTCTTTAGTATTATAGCCATAGTTTCTTGCATCCCATCTCATAAAATAAGCATTCAATTTCTTCCCTAGCTCTTCTAAAGCAGGGACTCTTTCATTAAGAACTAAAAAATTCCCTCTACTTGCTGCTTCAAGTACTGTTAAACCAAAAGATTCAGAAAAAGAAGGACAAATAAACAGATTGGATAGAGTAAAAAGTTCTAGTACAGTTTCTCTAGGAATACCATCAGGATATCCTAAATCTGAGGTAAAGAGTATATCTTCTTCTTGTAACCCAAAATTATATCCTGCTTCTGTAATGATTCTTTTATATTTGGCTGGTTTAATATCACTGGATTTAAAATCACAGAAGACTACTTTAATATCTTGTTCAGTTTTACTTTTCATTGCTCCAGCAAAAGCAGCAACTCTTTCAAATCTCTTACCTGGTGTTAGACGCCCTGGATAAACTATTAAAATATCAGATGACAGTATATCAATATTTTTAGCAATAGTTTGTGTTTCTTGGCTCATATTTTCTAATAGATTGAGACTATTATTAACTACCCGGCATTTACCCTGGGGAACGTTATATTGTTTAGATAAAGCTGAGATACCAGAATAAGTTGGATAAGCATAAATAGTATTAGGCATAGGAGTATAACGAGCAGAAAATGGCCATTCAGGATTAGAAGGTCTATTAGCAGGAAAAGAATGAGTAAAAGCAATGAATTTTGTGTTAGGCAACTCTTTTTGAGCCTTTCTAACGGCTACATTATGGACTAGATGCCAACCTTGGTAATGAATATCATGCATAATACAGACATCTACATCTGCTAGTTTTTCTATTAAATCTTCAGCTATTACTTCTGCTTCAGCAAAGAAAGTATCATGTACTGCGCCTTTTGCTTGGGTATAATCATGCCAGTGGATTTGTTCTCCATTAAGTGTGTTTGTTACTTTGGCCCATTCAATTCTTTCATCCTTATAGATGCCTTCTTGTTCTTTAGCAGAACAATGTTCAGTAACAAGTAATTTGGTTTTGATATTATTATTAAGTAACATTTTTAGTTGTTCTGCTACTACATTTACTAGTGAATAAGTACTACTAAGACCATTAAACATTGTTAGAATACCTACTTTCATTAGTAATTCCTCCTAAATAAATTAATAGTGTTTCAATATATATATATTATTTATTAGTGGTTAGTGTGTATTAATAGTTTTTTGTTGACTACTTGTAATTGGAAAATGATTCCTGTAACATTTAAATTTAGTTTCCCATAGTATATATCGTAAATTTAATACTTATTATTAACAAGGAGCTGGTAAAAATGACAATGCCGAAGGTGCCTAAGAGAGAACAAGAAGAGTCTTTAACAGATTTATTAGAGTCAATAGCATTAGAAGAAACAGCTTTAGCTCACTTTATGAATGCAGAAGCAGAAAAAGTTCAAGCAGTAGCTAAAATGATGGAAGAAGAAGATATTGATATGAAAGAAGTACTTGAATTTCAAGATAGTGTATCTAAATCAATGAGAACACCAATCAAGAAAGAAATACTATTACAATTTAAATTAGAAGATGTTTTAGAGGCTAAAAAGGAATTAGAAAAATAGCAATTAAAAGTGAGTTAGTTTATTCATAAGAACCTTCACTCTTTCGCAGGGTGAAGGTTTTTTATTTATTTTTATGTAATATTATTCTATTTTTGTAACAAATATATAGTTGGCTAATATTATATAATAAACATGGAAATGCAGAAAGGAGGGATAAAGACATGTCAATGCCAGAAATACCAGAAAGAACTCAAGAAGAGTCTTTAACAGATTTATTAGAGTCAATAGCATTAGAAGAAACAGCCTTGGCCCATTTTGTAAATGCAGAAGCAGAAAAGATTCAAGCAGTGGCTAAGATGATGGAAGAAGGTACTATGGACCCAACTGAAGTACTTGAATTTCAAAGAAGTGTATCTAAAATAATGAGAACACCAATTAAAAAGGAGATGTTATTACAATTTAAATTAGAGGATGTTTTAGAGACTAAAAGGGAAATAGAAGGATAATCATTATTAGTAATGAAAAAAGGGGGGATAAAGGGATGTCAATGCCAGAAATACCAGATAAAGAGCAAGAGGAGTCTTTAACAGATTTATTGGAGTCAATAGCATTAGAAGAAACAGCCTTGGCCCACTTTATGAATGCAGAAGCAGAAAAAGTTCAAGCAGTGGCCAAGATGATGGAAGAAGGTACTATGGATCCAACTGAAGTACTTGAATTTCAAAGAAGTGTATCTAAAATAATGAGAACACCAATTAAAAAGGAGATGTTATTACAATTTAAATTAGAGGATGTTTTAGAGGCTAAAAAGGAACTTGAAACAACATCTAGCACAACATCTAGTACAACATCTAGTACAACATCTAGCACAACATCTAGTACAACATCTAGTACAACATCTAGTACAACGTCTAGTACAACGTCTAGTACAACATCTAGTACAACGTCTAGTACAACATCTAGTACAACGTCTAGTACAACATCTAGTACAACATCTAGTACAACGTCTAGTACAACGTCTAGTACAACATCTAGTACAACGTCTAGTACAACATCTAGTACAACATCTAGTACAACGTCTAGTACAACGTCTAGTACAACAGTAGCTCCCGAAGTTAGATAGTAGAAAGTAGTATGATGATTTAGCTTTAGCTATTAGAATAAATGAATAGAATTAATAAGGATAATATATTATCTTTTAAAATAGAAATAATATTAGTAGAAAAGTTTTAAAAGGAAAGGAGGGAGATGCTATGGGAGGGATTAGTTTAAATGCTGTTATTAGTGTCTTAGGTATGTTATCTGCTGTAGTTATGGTGTTAGTTAAACTTAAACCAGGTTTAGATGATTACTTTCGTAAAGGAACTCCTGTTTTAGCTGAAATTGATGATATTATTGATGCTATTTTAGTAACTTTTCCTAGTAATGGAGCTTTAAATACAATAAATGATTTATTAGATAAGATAATATCTGAACTAAAACAAGCTGGATATAAGATTAATTTAGAAACTAAAAAGAAAATAGAAAATAGACTTAAGGCTAGATTAAAGCGTGAAAATGGATTATCTCTGAAATTTGATCCAGAAACGAAAGAATATAATATAAGATATAAAGATGAGTTTTAAAGGCCTTTATAAGAGGCCTTTTTTTATAGCAATTTATATAGATAATGACTTAAACTATTTAAGTGATATAGTTTTTTTAATGAATTAGTAATCAATTTAATTAATTGTGACCAGGAATCAGCTCCAATTAAAATATCATAAAAAGAATATATAAAAGTTAAAAAGAAAGCCATGATAAGTAAGTATAATATAATATGAATTGCTTTAGTAGTAAAAGTACTAATTACTTTAATCATCTTTACTCTCCTTTAGGTTAATTAGTATTATATATTTTGTAATAATTAATCATAATTTATGTATGAAATTTAGATAAAAAGTATTAAGGAGCATTATGAAGATAAAGCCCTAAGAGAGATCTCTTAGGGCCAAAGTTAAAAGCTATTACTTATTTTTTTTATTCTTCTTTTTATTTTTAGTTACACTATTAGTTGTCTTATTAGTAATAGTTGCTTTTGCAGCTTTATTAGCAGTGCCTGTAGTACCTGCTTTATTAGTAGTAGTAGCACCTTGTTTAGTACCACTTGCAGTTACGCCACCTACTTGGTTGGTAGCACCTTGATTAGCGCCACCTGCTTTATTAGTAGCACCTTGCTTAGTACCACTTGCGGTTACACCACCTACTTGATTAGTAGCACCTTGATTAGCTCCACCGGCTTTATTAGTAGCACCTTGATTAGCTCCACCGGCTTTATTAGTAGCGCCTGCTCCTTGTTTATACGCAGGTTCTTCTTGCTCAACATAATTAACTCTACCTTGTAATTGGTCAGATACACCTTTAACTTGTTGGGCAGCTTGATTATACATTTTTTGAGCCTGCTTATCATTAGTGCTTAAAGCAAACTTCTCTAAATTATTTTTAGCGCCTTCTAAACTAGTTAGAGTTTGGTGTAATTGTTTACCAACTGTCATATTATTACCCCCTAAGGTTTTTATTGTTGATTTTTATTTTGGGCTTTGTTAGTAGCGCCTGTTCTTTTATTATAAGCAGGTTCTTCTTGTTCAACATAATTAACCCTACCTTGTAATTGGTTAGCTACACCTTTAACTTGTTGGGCAGCTTGATTATACATTTTTTGAGCTTGCTTATCATTAGTGCTTAAAGCAAACTTCTCTAGATTAGTTTTAGCACCTTCTAAACTAGTCAAAGTCTGGTGTAATTGATCACCAACTGTCATATTACTACCTCCTTTCGACCTCATCAATTATAATAACCAGTAGCTGATAAAATATGATAGGAAAAGTTAGGGAAAGCATTAAATGATTTCCTAGAAAGATGCAGAGTAATTTAGGCAATAATAAAAAGAAAGAAAAGTAGAAAATTATTATTCCTACTTTTAGTGATATATTGACAAAATTTTAATGATGTGCTATCATTACAAAAAGTTAATAAAAAGGGGGATAATAATGAATCAAAATATAAGACAAATAGTTTTAGGAGGTTTATTAATTACATTAGTAACTATAGGAACGATGGTAATTAAAGTACCAATGCCAGCTACAAACGGTTATATTCACATTGGTGATAGTATGATCTACTTAGTTGCTATTTTATTTGGTCCTAAATTAGGATTTATAGCAGCTGGAGTAGGTTCTGCATTGGCTGATTTATTTAGTGGTTATACTCATTGGGCTATACCTACTTTTGTTATTAAAGGTATTGAAGGACTTATTATTGGTACTATTGCTATGCGTAATTATACAGAAACTTCTATCAGGTTAAGAGATATAATAGCTACTACAATTGGAGGAACATGGATGGTGATTGGTTATTTTATTGCAGGAACTATTATGAGAGGTAGTTGGGCTGCTGCATTAGGTGGTATACCAGGAAATTTAACTCAGGCAATTGGTGGGATGGTAATTGCTTTTCCAATAATTTTTGCTTTATTAAGAGCTAATGTATTAGAAATAGTAACTGATTAAATCAGAAAGGTGATATTATGCAAGCAGGTAAGGTTAAGATTAGTAAACTAAAAAATTTAGTTTTAGATAGATTATCATCTAATAATTCAGATGTATTGGTTGGCCCTAAACTAGGGGAAGATTCAGCAGTAATTGACTTTGGAGAATTTGTAGCTGTAATGTCCACGGATCCAATTACTGGTATAAAAGAAGGGGTGGGGACTTTAGCAGTTAATATATCTTGTAATGATATTGCAGCTAATGGTGCGCAACCAATTGGAATTCAACAAGCTTTATTAATCCCACCAAATATGAGTGAACAAGAAGTAGTAGCAATTGTAGAAGATATTAATCAAGCAACTAAAAATTTAGGGATAGATGTATTAGGAGGACATACAGAAGTAACTGATATAGTTAAACAACCATTAGTATCTTGTACGGCCATTGGCAAAACAACTAAAGATAAATTCATTACTTCTTCTGATGCTCAAATAGGAGATGACATTGTAGTTACTAAGTGGACTGGCCTGGAAGGAACTTCAATTTTAGCAAATACTTTTAATGATAAATTACTTAAACTAGGTGTTAAAAAAGAAGTAATAAATGAGGCTTTGAATTTAACAAAAGATATAAGTGTAGTTCCTGAAGGTTTATTAGGGGCCAATTTAGGTGTTAATGCTATGCATGACGTTACTGAAGGTGGTTTATATGGTGCTTTATATGAACTAACTACTGCATCAGAAGTCGGGTTTAAAATTGAACAAGAAAAGTTACCAGTTCATAAAGTTACTGAAATTATTACGACAGCTTTAAATATTAATCCGTATTCTTTAATTGGTTCAGGAATGATGATTCTTATAACTGATAAAGGTAGTGAATTAGTCAAAAAGTTAAATAAAGAAAAAATTAAAGCTAGTATAATTGGTAAAATTACGCCGAAAAATAAGATTGTAAGAACTAATGAGGGAAAAATAGAGATTGAAACTGCTCCTGAAGATGAGTTATGGCGGATTTTAAAGGAAAATAATAAGTAGAAAAGAGCAGGTTTTTCATAACATTAGTAAGGAAGTGATTAAAAATGAAAAAGGCTATTTGCCAAAAGTGTAATAATATCATGCGTGATAAAGGAGAAAGTAATTATTTTTGTAAGTGTTGTGATGAATATACTCCATATGAGATAAAAGATGTGATAAATTTTTGTGATAGATGCGGAGAAAAAGTTGAAGTAATTAAAGGATGTGGAAGCATAAGCTTTTTTTGTAACAATTGTAACGAATTAAGGTCAAAAAAGAAAGTAGAAACTAAATATTTCGATTTGAATGTAAAACACAGTGAAGATTAATCATTGTGTTTTTTTAGTTTAATAATACAGTTATTACTTAGTCACTTATGAACACAAAATAAAAAAAGGAAATCATAAAAACAAATAGAAAATAATATATATAGAATGAATGTAATATAATTCCATACCACAATAACAAAAAGGAGGGACAAACAATAATTTCAGATCAAAACAAAATCAATAAACTAATAACTGGTAACTGTAAAGATCCATTTGAAATATTAGGTATACATAGATTAAATAAAGAACAGGTAATTATTAGAATCTTTAGACCAAAAGTAAAAAAAGCTTTCATTATATCTGATATCTTAGAAAATGATATTAAACTAAATAAAATTAATAAGGAAGGATTTTTTGAGAAAGTAATTAATAAATCAAAATTATTCAATTATAAATTAAAATTAGAGAATGAGCAAGGAGAGAAATGGATAACTAAAGATCCTTATTCATTTTTACCAATTATATCAGAATATGATTTGCATTTGTTTAATGAGGGGAATCATCATCAAATCTATGAAAAAATGGGAGCACATATAACAACTAAAAAAGGAGTATCAGGAACTCATTTCTCAGTTTGGGCTCCAGAAGCTAAACGAGTAAGTGTTGTAGGAGATTTTAATAACTGGGATGGTAGAGTTCATCAAATGAGAATGCTAGGAGCTAGTGGAGTTTGGGAGATCTTTATTCCTAATATCACAGAAGGAGAGTTATATCAATTTGAAATAAAAACAAAATCAGATAGAGTTTTAATGAAATCTGATCCTTATGCTTTTTACAGCGAGTTAAGACCAGCAAAGGCCTCAATCATATACGAAATAAATAATAAACATGAATGGAAAGACGATAAATGGATGAAAGAAAGAAAAGAAAAAGAATGGTTAAAGGAACCTATATCAATTTATGAAGTCAACTTAAGTTCCTGGGCCAAAGTCCCAGAAGAAAAAAATAGATTTTTAACTTATAGAGAATTAGCTGACCAATTAGTAAACTATATAAAACAGAATAACTATACCCATGTTGAACTTATGCCGCTAGCAGAACATCCACTTGATGAATCATGGGGTTATCAAATTACAGGCTACTTTTCTGCAACCAGTAGATTTGGAAAACCAGAAGATTTAATGTATTTAATAGATCAATTTCACCAACATAATATTGGAGTAATCTTAGATTGGGTCCCAGGACACTTTCCTAAAGATGCTCATGGATTAGGAAGGTTTGATGGATCAGCACTATATGAACACTTAGACCCGTTGCTAGGAGAACATTTAAAGTGGGGAACCTATATCTTTAACCATGGTAGAAATGAAGTTAAAAACTTTCTAATATCAAATGCTTTATTTTGGTTAGATAAGTTTCATATAGATGGCTTAAGAGTAGATGCAGTATCATCTATGATATACTTAGACCATGGGCGCCAACACTGGAGAACAAATGCATATGGAGGTACAGAAAATTTAGCAGCCATAGAATTTTTAAAGTATTTTAATTCAATTACTCATAAATATTACCCAGGAATTTTAACTATTGCTGAAGAAGCTACTTCACGACCTGGAATAACTAGCCCTACATATTCAGATGGTCTAGGATTTTCTATGAAGTGGAATATGGGATGGATGCATGACTCATTAGAATATATAGAGGCAGAATCTACACATAGAAAATACCATCATAATAATCTGACATTTAGTTTGACGTATGCATTTAACGAAAACTATCTATTATCTTTATCTCATGATGAAGTAGTACATCTAAAAAAATCAATGCTAGAGAAGATGCCTGGTGATAAATGGCAAAAGTTTGCTAATTTGCGCCTGTTTTATTCATATATGTATGCCCATCCAGGTAAAAAATTATTGTTTATGGGAGGAGAATTTGGTCAATGGAGTGAATGGAATGCTACTGAAAGTTTGGATTGGCATCTCTTAAATTATAAACCACACCAAAAATTATTAAAGTTTGTCCGTGATTTAAATGCTATTTACCAACAAAATAATGCTTTATGGGAAGTTGATTTTGATCCACAAGGTTTTGAATGGTTAGATTGTAATAATCATCAAAAAAGCATCTTCTCATTTATTAGAAAGAATAAAAAAGAAAATGAAATAATAGTCTGTGTGTTTAATTTTAGACCAGTTGTAAGAGAAAATTATAAATTAGGTGTTCCTCAAGCAGGTACTTATAATGAGATATTAAATACAGATTCTAAAATTTATGGAGGGCAAAATATAGGCAATTTAGGTAAGCTTAAATCAGAACCAATAGAATGCTACCAAAGAAAGGAATCAATAAATATTACTCTACCTCCATTAAGTGGGCTTTACTTTAAATATCAGTCACAAAAGGAGAAAAAAGATGGACTTAAAACTAGATAATTATTTTACTGCTTATCCTATTATATTTGTTCATGGCATAGCTAAAGGAGTAGACGCGTGGAAAAGAACAGCTAAAATTATTAGTAATGATAATTATTATGAGATGAGATATATTGAAGAAGATAAAGTTTATCATAATTTCTATGGTGAAAGACCTCAACAATGGATTTGGAGTATCTCTTATTACACAACTAATCCTATTGAAGAGTCTTTATTTGGAGATCTAACTTTATATGCACAAAGGTTAAATAAGATTATTGATTTGATTAAAAAAATAACTAATAGGGACAAAGTAATTCTAGTTGCTCATAGTATGGGAGGATTAGTAGCTCGTAAATATATGACATTAAAAGAAGAAAACTGGGAAACAGTACATAAAATATTAACAGTTGGGAGTCCTCACCAAGGTGTTATTACTTCAGTAGGTATCGTAGGCCAATTAAAAGATTTAGCAAGCAATAGTGAATTTATTAAAGAGCTTAAAAAAGATTGGGAAAAATTATATATAAATAATAATAAAAAGTGGGGAGTAATAGGAGCTATAGATAAAACCAAATTTTACAATCGCAATAATAGTCCTCATGCTACTGATTCAGGAGGACCTGGATTTGTTAGAATTTCTTCATCAATTCCATATAATGAATGGCAAGATGCTATAAAAAAATTAAACCAGGCTAATTACAATACTCCTCACTTTGGCTTTAGATTAGCAGTAGATGCTACACATTTAGATTTACTATTTCATAAAGGAACTTTTAAAGGAATTCAATGGACAATAGAATAACTTATTGTTATTTATACAAATAATTACCTTTGCAATTTGCTATCAAATAAGAGAAAATATACTCGGATAAGAGAAAATATATTCTAATTATTATAAATAAAAGATGTAGCAATTAATATAAAAGGGGTTATAAAAATGAAAACAAAGGCTATTTATGATAAATTAATTATATATATGCTTGTTTTTTCTTTAGTTTTTCCTTTCTTATGTGGTTTTGTTTTAATTCCTCCTGCTTATGCAAGTAGTGGTGATACAAATAGTTTTTTTTCTTTAATTAAAAGTTTATTTTCTTTATTCTTTTTATCTTTTTTATCCAGTGATAAAGGAAGTAATGATGGGATTTTAGATGAATCATATAAGTCCGCTTCTCAAGAGAACTCTTCTTATCAGAGAATACAGGTAACTCCAGAGGAAAAGAAGTGGTTAGCTAAAGCTGTGTGGGCTGAAGCTAGAGGAGAATCAACTACTGGTCAGGTAGCAGTAGCTGCAGTTATCATTAATCGAGTAAAGAGTTCTCAGTTTCCTAATAAGGTTAAAGATGTTATTTTTGAAAAAGTTGATGGTAGCTATGCATTTTCAGCAGTACTAGATGGTCAAATTTATATGCCTGATGAAGATGATTTACGTAATAGTTATGCCTATCAAGCAGTAGAACAAGCTTTAAATGGTTGGGATCCTACTAATGGGGCACTCTATTATTATAACCCTGTAACTGCTACATCTGACTGGATTTTTGAAAATACAGTACCACTTAAAGAAATAGGAAATCATGTTTTTGCTAGATTGAGGACACAGTAAATGTGTCCTTTTTTTATTTTAGGGAGGAAAACAATTGATTATAGAGAATAAACTTATAGAATATTTAATTAGAAAGGTGATAATATGAAGTATACTAAATGGATTGCTAGAACGAGTATTCTATTAGCTTTAACCTTAATTATTCAAATGATGGGGTTTCCTCCATTTATTACTGGTCCGTTAGTTAATATGATGTTATTTGTTTCAACCAATTTAGTAGGATTACTAGGAGGAGTATTAGTTGGTGGCTTGACTCCTGGCATAGCTTTTTTACGAGGGATTTTACCAGCTCCCTTAGCTCCTGTAGTTCCTTTTATTATTTTAGGTAATATTATATTAGTTAGTAGTTATTATTTTGCCAAGCGAATTAATAAGTACTTAGCTATTGCTGGAGCAGCCGGGCTGAAATTTCTAGTCTTATCTTGGGCAGTAAGTTCATTAGTTAATGTACCAAATAAAATTGCTAAAGTTATGCAGTTGCCACAGTTATTAACTGCTTTAACTGGAGGATTATTAGCTATCTTCTTACTTAAATTATTGAATAGAACTGATTTGGAGGAAAACTAAATGGGATATCTATTAGCAATCTTATCTGGGGGGCTATTGGCCCTTCCTTTTCAATTTCCTAAGTTAGCTTTAGTTAGTTGGGTCGGATTAATCCCCTTTCTTTTTGCACTAGAAAAAAGAACAAGCAAAGAAGCTTTCCTTTTAGGATGGTTAATGGGCTTTATCTTCTTTATAAGTAGCAATAAATGGTTAATTCATCCTTTGCTTAAATTTAGTGGTTATCCTTGGCTAGTTTGTGCTTTATTAGTTATCGTAGCATTTATAATTATGGGCTTTTATTTTGCAATATTTGCTTGGGTAACTAAATCAATAAATAACTTCTTAAATATATCAATATTGATTGTTATACCAGTAGCTTGGGTAGGGATAGAATTTTTGAGAACGATTTTTTCCTTTCAATTTTTATTTGGTTTCTTAGGTTATAGTCAAGCATTTATTCCTGAATTAATCCAATTGGCCCAGTATGGAGGAGTATATTTAGTAAGCTTTATAATTGTAATAGTTAATACTATAATATATTTAGGATTAAAGGGCCAATCTAAAAAAGAAAGAATGAGTTATTTTTTAGTTGCCTGTTTGATTTTTACTTTAAATTATGGCTATGGTAGATTAAAAATTAATAATAAAAGGCCTATAAAAAAAGAATTAGAAGTAGGATTAGTTCAACCTAATATCCCTCAAAAGATAAAAATGAATCCTACAAAACAAGGAGCAATAACTTCTAAAATTATTAATTTATCAAGAGAATTAATAGTAAAAGAAGACCCTGAGCTTTTAATTTGGCCTGAGACAGCTATTTTAAGATCTTATGATGAAACCAAAAAATTTCCTTTTAGATTTCCAGATGATACATCATTATTAGTCGGTGGTTTTGACAATCAGGAAGGAGATTATTTAAACACAGCTTTTTTAGTCAATAAAAATAATAAAATCATAACTAAATATAGTAAAAATAAATTAGTACCATGGGGAGAATATGTCCCTTATCCTAATTTAGTACCTAATTTTATCGAAATTAATTTAAATCAAATTACTCCAGGTTATAAATTACAAGATTTTAAGTTAAAAAATATAAGTTGGATTACTCCTATTTGTTCAGAGATTTTAAATCCATTGTATGTACAAAAATTATATCAAAATAATGATTTAATTATTAATATCTCTAATGAAGCTTGGTTTGAAAAGAGTAAGGCACCGCTGCAAATTTTACAAGCAGCTATTTTTAGAGCTGTAGAGTACCAAGTACCTGTTATAAAGGTAGGCAATACCGGAATCAGTAGTGTAATTAATAATCAAGGGCAAGTTTTAGTTAGGACTAAGTTGTTTAAAACTACTTCGTTAAGTTATAATCTAAAGTTAACCTCTAAAGCAATAACTGTATATCAAAAGTTAGGTAATTTGTTTGGGAAGATTATTTTTAACTGTTTGTTAATACTAACAGTTATAACCTACACAAAGTATAAAAGGGAGTAGCTTAAGCTACTCCCTTTTATATGTACTAGATTAATTTTTTAGCTTTTTGTTGATCAATAATTTTTTCTTCTTGTTTGTTATCCTTTTTTAATAGTTTAGAAACTAAGCCAATGCTTAAAATTAACAATGTAATTGCATCAGCAATTAAGATAACCCAAATAGTAGTTTGTCCTAAACTAAGGTGACTTAAATCTTGGAAATTAATAATCTCTAAACCATTATTGTTACTAAAAGAAGAGATGAAGATTAATAAAGCAGCTGCATAGACAAAACTATTCGATAAAAACCTAAATAATAATTTTGAAAATTCAGTCTCTACCTTAGCAGAGAAGAAATTCTTTAAAAGAATCACTCCTTCTATAATAACTGCTGCCATAAATGAAATAGATATAATTAGTTCTGGATTCATTTAATTATCACTCCTTAATTTAATGTTATTAACATTTTAACATATCAAGTATTTCAAAATCAATTTTTTATTGGTTAAAGTTGCAAAAAAATATTTGTTTTGTTATAATTTCTAGTAGACAAAAGAAAATTACACTCACTAGGGGAGCTTTATTTAAGAGCTGAGAAAGAATTAATAATTCTTGACCCTTTGTACCTGATCTAGGTAATACTAGCGTAGGGAAGTTGTTGCTTTAAACTTTAAAGCACAATCCTAGCTAGGATTGTGCTTTTTTAATTATTAAGGAGGAGAAAAAATGAAAGGATCAAAAGTAAAAAAGTTAGCTGAAATGGGGGTAGCTTTAGCTTTAGCTACTATATTTAATTACTTGAAAATTTATCAATTGCCACAAGGTGGCTCCATTTCTTTAGAAATGATCCCAATTATATTTATTGCTTTACGTTGGGGGTGGCGTGAAGGATTTTTAGTAGGAACTGGATATGGTATTTTACAAGCTATGCTCGGCGGCTATATTGTTCATTGGGCACAATTAATTCTTGACTACCCGCTAGCCTATGGTTTATTAGGTTTAGCAGGATTAGTAGGAAACTTATATCAAACAAATGATTTAAAGAAGAAGTCATTAATAATTAGTAGTGGTGTGTTAGTAGCTGGATTTCTTAGATTCTTGGCCCACTTTATAACAGGAGTAGTTTTCTTTGGTCAATATGCTCCTGAAGGTCAAAGTGTCTGGGTTTATTCTTTAGTATATAATGCAAGTTATTTAGTACCTGAAACTATTATAACAGGAATAGTTATGTTACTTTTAATAAAAGCTATAGCTAATAACCCAACAATGAGACTAAATGAGGTTAAAAACTAGTGAAACGAGCAATTATTTTTATTAATGGAACTTTAAGCAAGGATAAACAATTTTATCAAGATTATATTAAACCTAAAGATCTGATTGCTTGTGCAGATGGAGGAGCAAAACATGCCTATCTATTAAAAATTACTCCTGATTTAATAATAGGAGACCTTGATTCATTATCTAGTGAAATAATAAAACATTATCAAAACCAAGGAGTTAATTTTGAAAAGTTTCCAGTCGAAAAAGATAAAACAGATACAGAACTATTATTAGATAAATTAATAACTAAAGACTATGATGAGCTAATTATTTTTGCTGGTCTAGGCGATAGATTCGATCATACTTTGGCTAATATTTATTTGTTAGAAAAGTACACTGATTTTAAAACAAGAGTTAGATTTGTAACTCCACAAGAGAGAATCGAATTAATTACTAATAAAATAAAACTCAATAATAAAAAAAATAAAACAATTTCTTTAGTACCTTTAACTGATAAAGTAACAGGAGTTACTTTATCAGGATTTAAGTATGTACTAAATAATGCTACATTAAAACGAGGTTCTACTTTAGGAATTAGTAATATTATTCAAAGCAATCAAGCTCAGATTAAAGTTAAGACCGGAAAGTTATTAATAATTATTAATAATTATTTAAAGACATAAATCCAATAATTTAATACATATATCTACATCAAAGGGAAGCATAGATTAATTCTTAAAGAAGGTGATATTATAGATCATCGCTGGGGCCAAAGAAAGGATGGTAAAAAATATAAATTAGCTTATATTAAACAAGTTGATTGGGAAAAATGTATTGGGTGTGGCTGCTGTGTTAAAGCATGCGGTTGTCATATTCTGCAATTAATTAATACAAACCAAGGAGTTAAAGCTCAAGTAATAGATACAGATAAATGTTTAGGAGATAAACATTGTTATCAATTATGTCCCACTGATGCTTTAATCTTTAATTACCCTTAATTTTATTTTTGTAAAATTATATGTTAAACTAACGGTTATAGTATTATATCAGGAGGGAAATCTATGGATAGAAAAAACTGCATATTAGAACCTAGTAATGCTTGTAACGACTGTAATGACTGTTTATTTTGTGATCTAGACCCTAACAAAGAGTGTGATAATTGCATGGAGTGTATTGAAGGGGATAGTCAATTTAGAGGAATTAAGATTGATGAGGTTCATTATGATGAGCAAAATCAATAATGGTGATTTATTGGCCCTGAAAATTTATGGGCCAATTTTTCTTATATATCAATATTAAACTCCCCTTTTACCAATAGTAATAACAGAAGAGATCAAATTGATTTAATCCTTATTAGGAGCTGGTAAATATGAAAATTATTGTAATTGGTGGTGTTGCTGCAGGAACTAGTACAGCAGCTAAAGCTCAAAGAGAATTACCTAAAGCAGAGATTACAATTTTTGAGCAAGATAGTGATATTTCTTATTCAGGATGTGGCCTTCCTTATTATATTTCAGATTTAATAGAAAAAAGAGAAGATGTAATAGTCTATACACCAGAGAGATTTGAAGCTAGAAAAGGGCCAAGAGTAGAAGCTCAACATACTGTAAAAAAAATAATCCCTGATAAAAAACAAGTAATTGTCAAAAATGTTCTCCAAAATACAGAAAAGAAAATTACTTATGATAAATTAGTAATAGCTACAGGGGCTAAACCTATTGTTCCACGTTTAGCTGGAGTTGATTTGGATAATATCTTTACCCTACGTAATGTAAATAGTGCTGATCGAATAAAAGAATTTATTACTGCTAATAAACCACAAAAAGCAGTTATTATTGGTGGAGGGTATATAGGTTTAGAAATGGCAGAAAGTTTATTAGAGTATGAACTTGATATAACAGTAGTAGAGATGGCAGACCAGTTATTAACTAATTTCGATAGGGATATGGCAGAAATTATAGAAGAAAATTTAACAAGCAAAGGAATTAAAATCATAACTAATGATGGAGCATCTGAATTTAAAGGAGAACAAAAAGTTAATACAGTAGTTACGCAAAGTGGCCAAGAAATTGAAACTGATTTTGTATTATTAGCAATTGGAGTAGAACCAAATGTGAAATTAGCTAAAGATGCTAATATAGAATTGGGGTCAACAGGAGCAATTAAAGTTAATAAGCAAATGGAGACTTCAATTTCAGATATTTATGCTGCTGGAGACTGTGTTGAAAATAATCATTTAATAACTAATAATCCAGTTTGGATTCCTTTAGGATCAACAGCTAATAAGCAAGGTCGTGTAGCAGGAAATAGTTTAGCTGAAGTAGAGGACAGTTTTGATGGCATTTTAGGAACTGCAATTACTAAGATATGTAACTTAGCTGTAGCTAGAACTGGGCTAACAGCTAGAGAGGCTAAAAAGGAAGGATATCAAATAGTTACTTCTACTATTAAAGCAGGTAACCATGCAGGATATTATCCAGGTTATAAAAAAATTAATATTAAATTAATCGTTGACGAGATTACAGGTAAAATTTTGGGAGCACAAATTATTGGAGAAACTGGGGTAGATAAAAGAATAGATGTGTTAGCAACAGCAATTTATAATGAAATGAAAGCTGATGAATTAATTGACTTAGATTTAGCATATGCTCCACCTTTTTCAGTTCCTAAAGATGGAATAATGATTGCTGGGTTAATTGCTAATAAAAAAAGGGAATAATCTATATTAGTTAACATTAATTACTTTTGTTAATGATAGATGTAGTTGATACAATAGTATATGTAATTTATATTAGAGAGGTGATATAATCAATGCAGTATAATTCAGCTAGTTTTTTAAATAATTTAGAAAAAATACAAAATCAAGAATACACTAGAGCAAAAGATGAAGATAAAATTAAATGTAATTCAGACTTTTTAAAAGCACTAAAAAAATTAAAAGTCCCTACAGAAATCGTTGAAGATAATGACGAATCTACCTGGTTAACCAACTATACAATTATCAAAATCATTATTAGTTTTTTAAAAAGAGAATCATAATAATAATTAAAGCCCTGGTAACCAGGGCTTTAATTATTATTATATTTTTATTTGTTAGCGATATTGTTTTGATACTCTGGGATCATTTTCGTAACCATTTGACCACCAACTGCACCACATTCACGAGAGGTCATATTTCCCCAGTAGCCAGATTTATAATCTTGGGAAACATTTAACTCTTTTGCAGCCTCTAATTTAAACTTATCCATTGCTTTTAAAGCCTCTGGGTTTAATAATCTGTTACTATTATTTCTAATACTCATTATTTTACCTCCTCAATAATTTTAGTATTACAAAGAAGCTTCACAGGTGGGGGATTTTTTATTTGTTAGCGATATTGTTTTGATACTCTTGGATCATTTTCTTAACCATTTGACCACCAACTGCACCACATTCACGAGAGGTCATATTTCCCCAGTAGCCAGATTTATAATCTTGGGAAACATTTAACTCTTTTGCAGCCTCTAATTTAAACTTATCCATTGCTTTTAAAGCCTCTGGGTTTAATAATCTGTTACTATTATTTCTAATACTCATCTCTTTCACCTCCTTAATTCTTTTGTATTACTATTATTTGTGCTACATCAAAATTAATACGAGTTAGTTTTTTTATAAATTAAGTAAAAAATCTAAAATTGTCTATAAAATATAATGATGGTGAGGAGTAATAAGATTAACACCAATAGGTACTATATCTAACTTATATGTACCTATGACATTAAATTCAATTAGTTCTATAATAATATAGTTCTATAATAATAAAAGAGACTTTACTTTTTTTATTGCATAATATATACTTTGTTTAGATAAAATAGACATAAATAAATGCATCTATAATGGATAATGATTATTATTTTTAAAATAATATAACTTATGTTTTTAATTAATATAACATTGGGAGGGGAAAAATGAGTTTAAATACAGGAAAGATGAGTTTAGATACTGTTAATACCTTAACTGATTTACAATATTGGTCTTTAACAAATGAGTTAAGTCATAAAGTAATCTATATCATAGGGGCTTTAGTAGTAGTTTCTTTTTTGGTACTATCTATTACTAAAAAGCTAAAAATCCCGGGGGTAGTAGGATATATTTTTATAGGTATTTTATTTAGTCCAGGTGTCATTAATAATTTACCAGTTTTTTCAGTAATGCAAAAAGAATGGTATGGCTATTTAATAGATTCTTTTAATTATATAACAGTTTTAGCGGTATCATTTATTTCTTTTACTATTGGTAGTGAACTATCAATTAGAATTCTAAAAAAATTAGAATTAGAATTTGCTTTAATTGTATTATTTGAGTCTTTAGGTGCTTTCTCATTAGTTACTATTAGTTTACTAGCATTAGGAAAGCCAACATCTTTAGCTCTTATTTTAGGAGCGATTGCCTCTGCTACTGCTCCAGCTGCTACTGTTCTAGTAATTAAAGAATATAGAGCCAAAGGGGAGTTAGCAGCTACATTATTAGTTGTATTGGCTATTGATGAAGCATTGGCCCTTATAATTTTTAGTTTTGCAGAACCAATTGCTTTAATTAATATTGCTCCAAAACTTGAATTAACAATCTTTAATGCCTTTTTTATTCCTTTAGCAAAAATAATAGGGGCAGTGATTTTGGGGTTAAATATAGGGTACTTTTCACAAAAGCTTATGAGCTATTATCATAATAAATCTAAAAAAATACTATTATTATTATCTAGTGTACTAGGGGTTTCAGCTCTTGCACTTGCTTTACATATATCACCTTTAATTGCTAATTTATCAGTAGGTTTTGCTTATCGTAATTTTTCTAAAAAACATCTAGGTATTGCTGAATATATGGATACTTTAACTACTCCTTTATATGCTATTTTCTTTATTTTAGCAGGAACTCACATACGTTTTAATAGTGTAACATCAGAGTCTTTTTTAATCCTAGTTGCAATTTATGCTACAGCTAGAATTATTGGTAAAGTTGGAGGTGCTTCTTTAGGAGCTTGGCTATCGGATGCTCCTGATAAAGTGATAAAGTATATAGGAGTAGGTTTATTGCCACAAGTAGGACTGGCGATTGATTTAGCGTATACTGTACAACGAGAATTTGTTCATTTTTCAGTGGGTGGTTATAAATTTGGGGTGTTAGTCTTTAATGTTTTATTATTTACTACTGCTATTACAGAAATTATTGGCCCTTTATTAACTGAATATGCACTTAGTAAAACTGGAGAAATGCATAGCTAATGATTGCTCTAGAGCAATCATTAGCCTCCTAAAGTAACATCTTGTTTAGCATACCATCTTAGAGCATCATAAAAATCTTCTTTTTTAAAGTCTGGCCAATAACTATCTACAACGTAAAAATCTGAATAGACTGATTGAGCGGGCAAAAAACCACTTAATCTTCTTCTTTCTCCCCAACGAATTATCAAATTAATTCTAGATACATTTTGTGATTTTAAAGAAGATATAATACCTTTTTTTGATCTGCTCTCATTTTGATTTAAATTACTTAAATCCCAATGCCAGCCATAATTAATTAAGAAATTAACTTTAAGTCCTCCTGTACCACATTTTTTTCTTTCTTTAGTATAAGGGATTAGTTCTTTAGGAAACATAGGAGTTTCTGTATTACCAACTACTAAAATTGAAGCATCTTCTCTAGAAATCATTTTAACTGCTTCTACACATGTTTTTGAAAAAGCTTTTGTTTGTACAGCAGGACGCTTAGTATTATCCATAGTAAAGCCATAAAAGGTTAATTCTTCAACCCCTTCTTTTTGACATAACTTAAATAGTTCTAACCCTGGGCCAAGGCCATAAGTATATCCTTCTTCTTTATTTAAATTATGTTTTTGGGCCCATCTTCTGTTACCATCAGGTATAACTCCAATATGTCGTGGAATTCTCATTTTATACTCCTCCTCACTAATGGTATTATTCTCAGCGATTTCCTTAATTATTCTAATTTTTAAAAATCTCGCTAAAAGATTGCAATAACTAAAAGAATACTATATAATATAAACAAAATAGAATATAAAGCTAGGGGTGCCTTAATTAGGCTGAGAGAAGCTAAACTTCAACCCTATAACCTGACCTAGGTAATACTAGCGTAGGGAAGCGAACTGATAATTTATCAGTACATATAAAAAGACTTCCTTGCGTTTGCAGGGAAGTCTTTTTAATTTTGTGACTTATTAAAATCGGAAGAAAGGAGGAAAAAATGAAAGTAATCTTAAATGGAGCAGAAGAAAAGTTAGAAGAAGAAATTGCTTTGCTTGATTTTTTAACTACTAAAGAATTAGAGTTAGAAAGACTAGTAATAGAGTATAACCAAGAGGTTATACAACAAGAGGAATGGGCCAATGTCACTTTAAAAAATGGCGACCAATTAGAAATACTAAGATTTGTAGGAGGCGGATGATATATGACCAATAAATTGATTATAGGTGATAAAAGTTTAGATAATAGGTTGTTTACTGGCACAGGCAAGTTTTCTAACCAAGAAGTAATTCCTAAAACGATCAAAGCAACAGATTCTCAAGTAGTGACTATGGCTTTAAGAAGAGTCAATTTTGATACACCACAGAAAAATGTAATTAATTATATTCCTGATGAGTGTACTTTATTACCTAACACTTCTGGAGCTAGAAATGCTGAGGAAGCAGTTAGAATAGCGAAAATTGCTCAAGCAGCTGGATGTGGAAACTGGATTAAAATAGAAGTAATATCTGACAATAAGTATCTATTGCCAGATAATCAAGAAACAATAAAAGCTACAAAAATGCTTGCTAAAGAAGGTTTTGTGGTGCTACCTTATGTAAGTCCTGACCTTATGGTAGCTAAGAAGTTAGAAGAAGCTGGTGCAGCAGCAGTAATGCCTCTGGGAGCACCGATTGGTTCTAATAGAGGCCTTAAAACTAAAGAGTTAATTAGAATTTTAATTGATGAAATCAATTTACCAATTATTGTTGATGCAGGAATTGGTAAACCATCACAAGCAGCTGAAGCTATGGAAATGGGAGCTGATGCTGTACTTGTAAATACTGCTATTGCTACTGCAGATGATCCTGTTGCTATGGGCCAAGCTTTTAATCAAGCTGTAAAAGCAGGTAGACAAGCATATCTAGCAGGAACAGGAAGAACAAATGATAAAGCCCAAGCTTCATCACCACTAACAGGCTTTTTGGGGGACTAGTGATGAGTTATTATAATAAATATACTAAATTTAAAGATATTGATTTTAACAATTTCTTCAAGCAAGTAACAGCTAAAGATGTAAAAAAAGTTTTAACTAAAGAAAAATTAGCTAAAGAAGATTTTTTAACCTTATTAGCACCAGTAGCTAGTAATTATTTAGAGGAGTTGGCCCAGCGGGCTCATAAATTAACTATTCAACATTTTGGTAAAATAGTCTCTTTATACACTCCCATTTACATAACAGATCATTGTGTTAACCAGTGTAGTTATTGTGGTTTTAATGTAACGAATAACTTTAAAAGAAGTAAACTTAGTTTAAAAGAAGTAGAAAAAGAAGCTCAAGTAATTGCTAAGAAGGGGTTTAAAAATTTATTAATTCTAACTGGAGAATCTAGAAAACACGCATCAATTTCCTATTTAAAAAAAGTTATTAAAGTGCTAAAGAACTATTTTCCTTCCTTAGCTATTGAAATCTATCCTCTAACAACTGAAGGATATAAAGAGTTAATTGCTACTGGGATAGATGGGCTTACAATCTACCAAGAGGTTTATGACCAACAGATCTATGATAAAGTACATCTTAAGGGGCCTAAGAAAAATTATCATTTTAGATTAGATGCTCCAGAAAGAGGTTGTCAAGCAGGGATGAGAAAAGTTAATATAGGAGCTTTATTAGGACTTAATAATTGGAGAGAAGAAGCCTTTTTTACTGGATTACATGCTTATTATTTACAGAATAAATATTTAGAAACCCAAATCGGTCTATCTCTGCCTCGATTAAGGCCTCACTTAGGTTCTTTTCAACCTAACTCTATTGTAAATGATAGGAACTTAGTTCAAATTATGCTTGCTTTTAGGCTGTTTTTACCTAGGGTTGGGATTAATTTATCAACTAGAGAAAGTGCTCAATTAAGAGATAATCTACTACCTTTAGGAGTTACTAAATTATCTGCTGAGTCATCTACAGCAGTTGGAGGTTATACTAGTAGCAATAATGAAAAACAATTTGATATTTCAGATAAGCGAAAAATTAATACAGTAAAGCAAGTACTTTTAAATAAGGGATATCAACCAGTATTTAAAAGTTGGCAACGAATCTAATGGAGGAAATATAATGAACCAGTTTGAAGAAGAATTAATTCAATCTTTAGGAAGAAAAAAATTGGCTAAAATTCAATCTTTAACTATAGGAATAGGTGGGGTAGGTGGCTTAGGTTCAAACTGTGCTGTTAATTTAGTTAGGTCTGGTTTTAAATCATTTGTAATTATTGATTTTGATAAAATTGAGTTTTCTAATCTAAACCGACAGTTTTATTTTAAGGATCAAATAGGAGTTAAAAAGACCAAAGCACTTAAAGAAAACTTGCTTAAAATCAATCCTGACTTAGAGATTGAAATAAAAGATACAAAAGTTACAACAGATAATATTAAAGAGTTATTTAAAGAGTGTGATATTATCATCGAGGCTTTTGATCAAGTTGCTAGCAAGAAATTAATTGTAGAGGAGTTTATAAATTCTAATAAGTTATTAGTTTCAGCAACAGGCCTAGCTGGTTGGGGTAACTCTGATCAAATAAGGATTAAAAAAATCAAGAATAAATTCTATTTAGTAGGAGATTTTAAGACTGAAGTAAGTGCTAAGTTGCCCCCTATATCCCCTAAAGTTAATATTGTTGCTGCTAAACAAGCAGATATTGTATTAAATCATGTGTTGGAGGGACAAGAATGAAAGAAAGAGATCTTTTAAACGGTGATCTATATTGTATTACTGGCGAGAAGTATTCTTTAGGACGTGACAATATAAGAGTTGTTAAAGAAATGATTGCAGGGGGCATAAAAGTAATTCAATACCGAGAAAAGAATAAAAAGATGCTTTATAAGTATCAAGAGTGTAAAAAAATAAAAGAGTTAACTGATCAAGCGGGGATAACTTTTATAATTAATGATGATATAGCACTAGCTTTAGCTTTAGATGCAGATGGAGTTCATATAGGCCAAGAAGACCTACCTATTAAAGAGGTAAGAAAGATAGTAGGGGAGGATAAAATTATTGGGTTATCTACTCATTCACCAGCTCAAGCTAATAATGCTGTAAAAAAAGGAGCAGATTATATTGGAGTTGGCCCTATATTTAAAACAAATACTAAAGAAGATGTTTGTCAACCAGTAGGACTGGGTTATTTAGAGTATGTAGCAGAAAATATTGATCTTCCTTTTGTAGCAATTGGAGGTATTAAAGAGGATAATATAACCTTAGTTAAAGAAAAAGGGGCTAACTGTATTGCAATGATAACAGAAATCGTTGGTGCTAAAGATATAACAAATAAAATTAAAAGGATTAGAGAAAAGATATAATAAAAAGGCTCATTCATCCCCTAAACAAACATAAAGGGGTTTCTGAGCCCTACCTGTATTAATAACTTATTTAAGTAACTTCATTTAAAACATCTAATAAAATATCAGACCTATTAGCCGACATAATATGAATTCCATTAATTAAATCGCTAACCTGCTTTAGAAATTGACTAGAAATTTTGACTCCTTCAGCTGCTTTTTTACCTTTCATTCTAGCTAGAATAGAAGTAGGAATTTCTACTCCTGGTACATTCTGATCTAGGTATTGAGCCATTTTATAACTAGTTAAAGGTAATACTCCAATTAAGATTGGTACATCTAAATGATTGGTCTTATCTAAAAATTTCTTTAATAAGTCTAAGTCATAAGCTGGTTGGGTTTGAATAAAATCTGCTCCAGCTGTTACTTTGGTTTCTAATCTAGCAATTTCTTCATCTAAATCATCAGCTCCTAGATTACCAGCTGTAGCTACTGTTAAGTCTGTAGTACCAGTTAGTTGGTTATCATTAGTATCAAAGCCTTGATTTAGCTTCTGAACTGTTTTGATCACTCCTATAGAATTAGTATCAAAGACAGGGCTAGCTTGGGGATGGTCTCCTCTTGTTGGATCATCTCCTGTAATAGCTAGTATATTATTGATCCCTAATTTTGAGGCGCCTAATAATTCACCTTGTAAAGCTATGATATTTTTATCTCGGCAGGTAACATGAGGTATAACTTCTAAGCCAGTCTCTTCTTGAATAAAGTGTCCGGCCATAATTGAACTCATCTTCATCTTAGCCATTGGTGAATCAGTAACATTAACTGCATCAACTTTTTCTTTTAAATCTTGGGCTACTTGAAACATTGTTTGACAGTCAGTTCCTTTTGGTGGGGTAAGTTCTGCGGTAATTATAAAATCTTTAGTTTTTAATTTATCTTGTAGTAACATTCTCAATTCTCCCTTCGCAAATGTAGTAATTTTTAGTTTTTGCTATTATTAATTAACTCGGTTGCTTTTTTTACTGCTTCTACAGCATTTTGAGCGTAACCATCCGCACCAATATTGTTAGCATAATCTCTTGTGACTACAGCTCCACCTAATAAAATTTTAATTTCAGGAGCTTTTTCTTTTAATATCATTGTTATCTTCTCCATATTAGGCATTGTAGTAGTCATTAAAGCACTTAAACCTACTAAATCTACTTCTTGCTCAATAGCTTTAGTAATTATTTTATCGTTAGCTACATCTTTGCCTAAGTCAATTATTTCAAATCCGTTATTTTCTAGCATTACCTTAACAATATTTTTACCAATATCATGGATATCTCCCTTAACAGTAGCTAATAAAACCCGACCTATAGTTTGCTGATTATCTTCTTCTTGTAAAATAGGGCGTAATTTAGTAAATGCTTCTTGCATAGTTTCTGCCGACATCATCAATTGGGGTAAAAAATAAGTTCCTTCATCATATTTAGCTCCTACTTCTTTAATCCCTGGGATTAAAGCTTGGTTGATAATTTCTAAAGCTTGGTGATCTGTTAAAGCTTGTTCAATCTCTGAAATTATATTATCTTTATCTCCTTCTAAAACTAAATGATAAAGTTTAGTTAATGAGTCTGTAGTTTCCAATTTTTCTTCTTTTTCTTCTTTTTTTCGTTCTTCTTGATTACTATAATGGTTTAAGTAATTTTGGCCCTGGAGATCACGATTAACTAACAAATCACTTGCTTTTAAAGTAGCTTGCATAGCCTTGTTAGTAGGATCTAAAATTGGAGCATTAAGTCCTGCTTGGATAGCCATAGCTAAAAAGGCTGTATTGACTTCTTCTCTGGCCGGTAGACCATAAGAAATATTACTAACCCCTAATACTGTAGCTAATCCTAATTCTTCTTTGATTAGTTCAATTGCCTTAATAGTTTCTAATACTTTATCTTGTTCTGCACTAGCTGCTAGAGTAAGGGTATCTATTAATACATTTTCCCTTTTAATTCCTAATTGCTGAGCTCGATTAAGAATTTTTTTAGCTACTTTTAATCGACCTTGGGCAGTAGCAGGGATACCATCTTCATCTAATGTTAATCCTAAAACTGCTGCTCCATATTTTTTAGCTAAAGGTAATACAGTATTTAAACTTTCTTCTTCACCGGTTACAGAATTAATCAAAGGTTTACCTACTATAGTTTGTAAGCCTGCCTCTAAAACTTCCTGATTAGTTGTATCAATTGAAACAGGAATATCTACAACATTATGAACTGTATTAAGGGCCAACTTCATTGCCTGAGCTTGATCAATCTGTGGAACTCCTACATTAACATCTAAAATATCTGCACCAGCTTGAACTTGGTTGCTTGCTTCTTTAGCTACTAACTCCATTTTTTCATCAGCTAATTGATGGGATAACTCTTCTCGACCAGTAGGATTAATCCGCTCTCCAATAATTCGTGTTGGCAAGTTATCAGAAATAACTACTCTCTTAGTTCGACTAGCTAGGGTAGTCTCTTTCTTCTTAATTCTAGATGCAGGTGTTATATCTACTACTTTTTTCTTTGCTAAATTTATATACTCTGGAGTAGAGCCACAACAGCCTCCAATAATATTAACTCCTGCTTCTATAAATTGAGGTATATAATTTGCCATTTCCAAAGCTTCCATAGGAAAGATAGTTTCATTATTCTCATTTAAAACTGGTAAGCCTGCATTAGGTTGTACACAGAGGGGAGTAGCAGTATATTGGCCCATTAACTTTATTATCTCTACTAATTTCTTAGGGCCTAAACTACAATTAGCTCCAATAACATCAGCCCCTAAAGCTTCAAAAACAGTAATTGCTGTTTGAGGATCTGTACCAGTCATCGTCTTTAAGTTTTCTTCATAAGTTAAATTAATAATTACGGGCAGGGAAGTCTTTTCTTTAACTGCAATTAAAGCAGCTCTAGCTTCCTGTAAATCTGTCATAGTTTCAATATTAATTAAATCCGCTCCAGCAGCTTCTAAAATCTGAGCTTGCTCACCAAAAACATGATAAGCTTGTTGAAAAGATAAGTCACCTAACGGTTCTAATAACTTACCAGTTGGCCCTATAGAAGCAGAAATAAAGACATCATCACCTGCTACTTCTGTAGCTAACTTTACTGCTTGTTGATTTATCTTTTCTATCTTATGGGCCAAATTATATTCAGCTAGTTTAAGGCGATTGGCCCCAAAAGTATTAGTTTGGATTATATCACTACCTGCTTTAACATAACTACTATGAATTTCTTTTAATATCTTAGGATGGGTTAAGTTAAGTTCTTCAGGACAGTCTCCTACCTCTAATCCTCTCTTTTGTAACTCTGTACCCATAGCACCATCTAGTACTAAAATTTCTTCTTCTAATCTGTCTACTATACTACTCATCTACTACCTACTCCTTTCTTTTTAATCTTTAAACTATAAATTAAAAACTATTTATCATATACACAAATTTCAAATTCGCAGTTTTGACAGTTAAAGTCACAACTTGGTCTATCTGATTCAACATTACCTAATCCTATCAAAGCAGTAATTGATTTTTGAGGGTCTAATATATAACCAGAACTAAGAGTAATACCTAACTCTTCTCCACCCAAAAGAATCAACAATTGAGGTTGTATATCTAATGTAGTATCACCATAGCCAGGGCTAAATCTCATTGTTAGATGAGATAAACCTTTGGCTAAAGCTTCTTCACTAATTAATTTAGTTATCCTATTAGCAACTTCTTCTACTGCTGCTGAACCTACTGCATCTAAAGTAGTTGCTTTAGTTAATTCACCTTCAGTAAAAAGTTGATTGACCTTCTTTTCTAATTTACCTCCAATAGTTACTGCTAAAAGAGCTACTTCTTCCTGGTCAGCTAGTAAATCAGCTATATCTTGACTTTGAAAAGTAAGTTTCTCTGCTCCTAAACTAATCCTATCTTGGTCAATATCTATCTTTTCTAAGATAACATACTTTCCCTTAGGTTCTAATAGGGAAGTGGCTAAATTTATTGTATCAGAGATCATCTTTTCTATTTTAGAATTAGATTCGGTTTGTTTTTGATAACCTAATTCTTTTTTTACTTCATATTTAGGAATCTCAATTGAAATATCTTTTATTATGATAATCCTCACCTCCATTAAAAAAACCTCTTCTTAAGAGAAGAGGGGAAATCACCTTCCCTCATTTCTCAGAAGTTAAAACTTCTGCAGGAGTTGGCACCACTGTAACATCTAAACTCAAACTTGTTACTGGTTGCCGGGCTTCATCGGGCCAGTCCCTCCACCACTCTCAATAAGGATGATATTTAATTATTGTGCATAAGTATAACACCAATTATACTTTTTGTCAAAGTTAAAGGAATATTAAAAAATAGTTTTAAATTGTATGAATTAATAAAAGGAATTTTAAAATAAAGGCAGAAACATATAATTAGTATTAAAACAAAAGAGGTGTTTTTATGAAAGGTAAAGTTTTAAAGATTAAAAACAATAAAAGCATTATTAAAGTTATGAAAGCATTAGCTTCAGAATCCCGCATGAAAATTTTAGAGACCTTAAATAATAAAGAAATGAATTTAAATAAGATTTCAGAACAATTAGACATGCCTGCTTCTTCAGTAACAGTGAATGTAAAAAAATTGGAGGAAGCAGGATTGATTGAAACTAATTATCAACCTGGAGATAGAGGATCACAAAAATTATGTCGTCGTACTTATGATAGTTTATTGTTAGAATTTCCAGGAGCAAATATGAACTTTGATATGAACTTAGTTGAAATGTCAATGCCAATTGGAAACTATAAAGATTTTGCTGTTCAGCCAACTTGTGGATTAGCTAGTGAAGAAGGATATATAGGTATTCTTGATGATGAACAATCTTTTCTTGAGCCTGAGCATATATATGCTCAATTACTTTGGTTTAAACAAGGTCATATTAAATATAGATTCCCTAACAATCTCCCTGCTAATACTTATGTTAATGAGTTAGAGTTGAGTATGGAGATATGCTCAGAAGCTCCTCATTACAACGAAGATTGGCCCTCAGATGTTACGGTCTGGATTAATGATGTAGAAATAGGAACATGGACTTCTCCGGGTGACTTTGGTGAACAACGAGGGAAACTAAATCCAGAATGGTGGAATAATGATCAAACTCAGCATGGTTTGTTGAAAATGTGGACAGTAAATGATGACGGAGCATATATTGACGGGAAGCAGATATCTAAAAAAACATTATCTGACTTAAATATTTCTGACAGCAATTTTATTGATGTGAAAATAGGAATTAAAGAAGAAGCAAGAAATATAGGAGGAATAAATCTCTTTGGCCATAAGTTTGGCAATTATGAACAAGATATAATATTAAGATTTAAATATAACCATAGGGAATAAGACTATAAAGTTTAAAATATTTATAATCAAAAGAAGGAATACTAAATCTATCCAAGAAAATAATAATTAGATAATAAGATTCTAATTATTATAGTAACAATTCCAATTTTATATAATATTTAAAAAACTTGACTATTTATAGTCTTTGTTTTATACTATAAATAGAGTGTTAAGAAAATAATAAGTGATTATAAGTTGCTAATATATAATTTTTAATAAGATTTCACTGTTCTAGGGATGTTTATTCCTACAAAGTTGGTGAAATCTGTTTTTTTGAAACAAAAGATTTAAGATTTATATTAAATTAACAAATTATATTAAATCAAAGCGAAGAAATTGATTAGAAGATAAGTTAATAAGTTAATAAACCTGTCTAATTAATTTATCTACCCCTCTGTTTTATTTTTTAAACATTATTTTAGTAATTAATAATTGATTACAATAATTATTAAAATAAAGAGGGGATAAATTTTAAGGAGGAGGATTAATATGAAAAAGAAATTTTTCCAAGTAGTAATGTTAATGTTGGTAGTCACTTTATTAGTTCCTAGTACAGCAGAGGCAGGTTTCTTTGATTTATTCTTTGGTGGTGAAAATAAAAAAGCAACAGGTACAATAGAGTTAAAATTCTGGAATGGATTCACAGCAGCTGATGGTGATGGTATGCAGAAGATGGTGAATAATTTTAATAAGCTTCACAAGGGCGAAATTAAAGTAACAATGCAAACAATGAATTGGGGAACATATTACCAAAAAGTTGTGACTGCATTAAGTAGTGGTAATGCACCTGATATTGGAGTAATGCATATAGATCGATTACCTGAATTCTCTTCTAAAGGTGTCTTGACGCCTTTAGATAGTATAGTTCAAGACTTAGGCTGGGATTCAGATGAGTTTGCTAAACGAGTCTGGCAAGCAGGAAAATATAAAGGAACCAGATATGGTATTCCTTTAGATATGCATCCTTTAACAATGTACATTAACGTAGATATGTTCAAGAAAGCAGGTTTAAATCCAAATAAGCCCCCTCAAACTAGAGAAGAGTTTATGAAAGTGGTTAAAAAACTAACTAAAGATACTAATGGAGACGGAAAAATAGATCAATATGGAACTGCAATTCCTCCGTTATGGCCAGGGCAACAATTTATTGTTCCTACTTTAATTCATCAATTTGGTGGTTCTATCACTAATGAAGAAGTTACAAAAGTAACTTTCGATAGTCCAGAAGCAATTAAAGCTGTAAAATTTGCTAAAAGTTTGATTTATAAACACAAGGTATCTCCAGCAAACATTCAGCAAGATGGCGAAGTGACCTTATTTAAACAAGGCAGATTAGGTATTCACTTTAACGGAATTTGGATGATAAGAGCTTTCCAAAAACAAAAAGGATTAAACTTTATGTCTTATCCAGTACCTAACTTAGGAGGAAAAATGGCAGTAATGAGTAACTCTCATAACTTTGTTATCTTTAATAAAGATGAAATGACTAAAAAAAGAAAAGAAGCTGCAGCTGAATTTATCAAGTATATCTCTAAAAGAAGTGCTAAATGGGCCAAATTTGGGCAAATACCAGCACGCAACTCTGTAAGAAAAAGTGATAAGTTCCAACAACTTAAGCACCAGTCTTCAATTGCTAAAGAAGTTCCATATGTTGTTTTCCCACCTGCACATCCAGTAACTAGTAAGATTATGGGACCCCTTTATGATGCAATCAATTTAGCGTTATTGGATAAAGAACCTGTTAAAGAAGTATTGAATAAAGCGGCTAAAAGAGCTCAAAAAGCTTTAGATCAATACTATAAGAGACATTAAATTTAAACAAAACGGGAGAAAATCCTCCCGTTTTGCTTAATTTCATTTAAAAGGAGTGTTATATTATGTTTAAAAATAAATTTCAAAAAATAATCCCATATTTATTTATTACTCCTCATTTATTTATATTTTCAATATTTTTAGCTTTTCCTGCTCTTTTTGGTCTATATATTAGTTTGCATCGTTGGAATCTTTTGAGTGCTCAACACCCCTTTGTTGGATTTAAAAACTATACAAGGTTGTTTAATCCTGAATCCTTTCAGTATCAGTATTTTTGGAATGCTTTAGGTAATACATTTCAATTTGTAATCTTTAGTGTACCTATACTAGTTATAATCGGATTAATCTTAGCAATATTAGTAAATAGAAATATTCGGGGAACAGGGATCTTGCGTAGTATTTTTTATACTCCTGTTATTTTATCTGTAACAAGTGTTACTTTAATTTGGATGTGGATGTTAGATACTCAAAGTGGATTGATTAATTATATTTTAAATTTATTTGGTGTTGAACCTATAGCTTGGTTATCTACAACAGAGTGGGCTTGGGTTTCATTAGTTGTAACTACAGTTTGGTGGACGGCTGGACATAATATGTTACTCTTATTAGCTGGACTACAAGATATTCCTCAGCATTATTACGAAGCAGCAGAAATTGATGGAGCTAATATTTGGGATAAGTTTTGGCATATAACTTTACCTTGTCTAAAGCCAACCATTCTTTTTGTTACTGTGACATCAACTATTGCTTCATTTAAGGTTTTTGGGCAACCTCATATGATGACTCAAGGAGGGCCAGGACGAGAAACTGAAGTTGCAATTATGTATATAAAACGAGTAGCATTTGCTAATTATAGGATTGGTAGTGCAGCTGCTATGGCTTTAATTGTATCTTTATTTGTTATTGTAATTGGTGTTATTCAATTTAAATTACTGTCTAAAGATGTAGAGTACTAAAGGGGGAATCACAGTGAAGAATATAAATTGGAGAAAATTTTTAGTATCATCAATCACAATCTTATTTGCTGTTATATGGTTAGTTCCATTAGTTTGGATGCTTTCTACTTCTCTTAAACCAGAATCACAAGTTGTTAGTTGGCCTATTAATCTTATTCCTGAGAACTTTTCACTAAAAAATTACTCACAACTGTTATTAGGAAAAGATGTTCCAGTGTTTCGTTGGTTCTTTAATAGTACAGTTGTTGCTACTATGACCACAATAATAGTATTATTTATTGATGCTTTAGCAGCGTATGCTTATGCTCGTATGAAATTTAAGGGGCGCGATACGATCTTTTGGATACTAATGGCTACAATGATGATTCCACCTACAACTAATTTAATCCCAAATTATATTATGATGGATAAGTTTGGATGGATAAATACTTATAATGCTATGATATTTCCTAGAACTGCTTCAGTATTTGGAGTATTTTTATTAAGGCAATTTTTTATTGGCTTACCTAAAGATCTAGAAGATGCCGCTCGAATAGATGGTTGTAATCAATTCCAAACTTTTTATAAAATCATTTTACCATTAACTAAACCGGCCTTAATAGTCTTAGGGATTTTTACATTTAGAGGCTCCTGGAATTCATTTCTATGGCCCTTAATAGTTACTAATTCAGAAAAAATTAGACCTTTAACTCCTGCTTTATCATTATTACAAGATAATTATGCTACACAATATGGTAAATTAATGGCTGGTGCCTTTATTTCTGCTATTCCTGTAATAATTATTTTCTTCTTTGTTCAGCGATATTTTGTACAGGGAATTTCTTTAACAGGAATGAAAGGGTAAATTATTTTTTAATTTTGGAGGGATATAAATGGGCAACATAATTAAAAATTTAAATGGAATTTGGAAATTCAAGATAGATCCAATAGAAAAAGGGGAAAAAGAAGAGTGGTATTTAAATAATTTAGAAGGAAGAGAAGTTAAAGTGCCTGCAGTATGGCAAAGTTACAATCAAAAATTAACATCGTACACTGGATCAGCTTGGTATAGTAAAAAAATAAAAATTAATTCTAATAAGCAAGATAAGCGATTTTTTATTGAGTTTAATGCAGTAGATTATATTACTGATGTTTGGTTTAATGGTCAATATTTAGGTAAACATGAAGGGGGATATACTCCTTTTAAATTTGAGATAACTGATTATATCAATTATGAAGAAGATAATTTATTAGTAGTTAAAGTCTTTGATCCTCAAGATAATGGTGAAATCCCACGGGGAAAACAAGGGAGTTGGTACACTAGGGTTAGTGGTATCTGGCAAGATGTAAGGCTTATAGGGTATGAAGAAAGTTTTATAGAACAAGTTTTAATAACTCCTAATATTGATCAAAGTGAAGCTTCTTTAATAGTAGATCTTGTAGATATAGAAAATCTAACACAACCTAAACTAGAAATAACTGTTTTTTCTCCTAAAGGTAATGAAAAGAAAACACAAATAAAAGAATTTAATTATCAAACTAATCAAGAATATAAAATAAAAATAGATAACCCATTATTATGGAGTCCTAAAAACCCATGGATTTATGATGTGAAAGTTACCTTAAAAGATGGAGATAAAGTAGTAGATAATTACAAAAGTTATTTTGGAATGAGAAAAGTTGAACAAAAGAATGGTAAAATTTATTTAAATGATGAACCATTATACATTAGAGGTGCTTTAGATCAAGCCTTTTGGCCTAAAACAATCTATAGAGCAGAAACTGAAGATATGATTAAAGATGAAATTATGAAGGCAAAAAATATGGGCTTTAACTTATTAAGAAAGCACATTAAGACTGAAGACCCTAGGTATTTATATTGGGCTGATCATTTAGGAATATTAATTTGGGGTGAAGCTCCTAATTATGCTAGATGGACACCACAAGCAAAAAAGAGATTCAAAGATGAATATACAAAGATGGTAACAAGAGATTATAATCATCCATCTATTATTATTTGGAGTATCTATAATGAAGAATGGGGCTTAGAATGGAATTTAAATGATGATCCTAAAAAACAAGAGTGGGTTATAGAATTTTATAATTATGCTAAAAAGTTAGATAATACCCGATTGATTTGTGATAATTCAGGATGGGCTCATGTTAAGACTGATATTAGTGATTTACATCGTTATTTTGCTGCACCAGATAATTATCAGGAGTGGCAAGATGATTTAGATGATTATGTAATTGGTGATCCAGATGATAACTTTGTTGATGGCTATAAATATAACAATGAACCCTTGGTTATTTCTGAGTTTGGTATGTGGGGTCTACCAGAGATTGACCAAATTAAAGATTATTATAATGGTTTGCCTACTTGGTATGATGGTAGTGCTAAACTCTTCTCCGAAGATTTTAAAGTACCGGCAACTGCTAAAAAGAATTTCAATAAATATGGATTAGATAAAATATTTACTGATATTAATGAATTAGCGAGATTAACCCAAAAAAGAGAATTTAGAGGCATTAAGTATATTATTGAAGAAATAAGAAAAAGAGCGGAAATTGCAGGGTATGTTGTAACAGAATTAACTGATATAGAATGGGAAACAAATGGTTTTTTAGATTACTTTAGAAATCCAAAACAAGAATATAAGAATATAGTTGATTATAATGGGAAAATTAGTGCTATGTTAGATATCAAAAAAAGAAATTTGTGGACTGCTGAAAAGTTTGTTGCAGAAGTAAAATTAGTTAATAACACTTGTAATCCTATAGAAGGAACTTTAGTTTGGAAAGTGGAGGAGACTGATATAAGTGGCGAATTAAAAGTTAACTTAAATAAATATTCAGTTACAGAATTAAATAATCAGATATCATTTGTGGTTCCAGAAATAGAAGGATCTCAAGCCTTAAGATTAAAATACAGTTTGCAGGTAGGCGAAAAAATAATTGCTAAAAACCAAGAGGAATTAACATTTACTAACAAAGATGCTACTCAGGTAAATGATAAAGTAATTAGTACGGTAAATTTAAACCAGGATTTAACACAAAATTTAAGAGATAATGGTTATCAAATCAAAGAAAACTTTACTTCTTTATGTATTACCTCTAAATTAACTCCTGCAGTTATTAATTACTTGCGCCAAGGAGGGAAAGTAATATTTTTAGCTGAAGAAGGGGCCAAGATCAAAGAAAAAGGAATGATTAACTTTAAAAGGCTTGAAGATGGTGAAAGTTGGGATAAAGCAGCATCATTTAATTATATAAATCCAGATTATTTTAACGAATTACCACTAAATAAAATTTCAGGTTGGGAATTAGCAAATTTGTTTCCTAGCTATACAATCAATAACTTAACTGATATTAAATATGATGTTGTTTTAGCTGGATCATTTAAAGGATGGATTGGGCAATTTGGTGCTTCTTTATTAAAAAGATCTGTAGGTAAAGGAAATTTAATCGTTACTACTTTAAAATTGGCTAAAGAATATAACAACCAACCTATTGGTACCTTATTATTTAATGAGTTAACAGAAATTATATAATTAGATTGATTTAAAAGGGGGACAGTATGAGTAAAAAGTTTACTATTAAATTAAGTATGGTAATTTGTACTTTATTAGTATTTAGTTTTTCTAATACAATACATGGTTTTTGGTTATTTGATATATTTACCGGAGGGGATAAAATGGAGAAAACTTATACTAATCCTGTAGGAGGGATTACAAATATTGGGGATCCTTATGTTTTAAAGTATAATGGGAGATATTACTTATACGCTACTTCTGCTCCTAGTATTGGATTTAAAGTTTGGACTTCAAAGAATCTAGTGGATTGGAAAGAAAAAGGGTTGGCCCTTGATTCTTCTTTGAAGGGTAATAAGTGGGGTAGAGGTGATTTTTGGGCTCCAGAAGTAGAATACTATCAAGGTAAATTTTATATGACTTATAGTGCCAGAGATAAGAAGGGGCATTTGCAAATAGCATTGGCTGCTAGTGATAATCCACTAGGACCATTTAAAAATGTTAAAGCCCCTTTGTTTAATAGAGGGAAGTCTTATATTGATGGTCATATTTTTGTAGATGATGATGGAACTCCTTACTTATACTATGTAAAAGATTGTTCAGAAAATATTATTAATGGCAAGCATATTAGCCAGATTTATGTTCAAGAAATGAGCAAAGATTTAACAACTTTAAAAGGAGAACCAACTTTAGCTATTGAGCCTAGTCAAAGTTGGGAAGGTATAAAAAAGGATTGGCAATGGAATGAAGGTCCCTATGTCTTAAAACATAATGAGATTTATTATTTAATGTATTCAGCTAATGTTTATAGTTCTTCTGATTATGCAATTGGTTATGCAACTGCTCCTTCTCCATTAGGTCCTTGGAAAAAGTATAATAAAAATCCAATTTTATCTAAAAATATGGAAAAAGGTATATCAGGCCCCGGTCATAATAGTGTCACTACTTCTTTAGATGGAAGTAAAATGTATATTGTCTATCATACTCATACTTACCCTAAGTTTCCTAGTGGTAATAGGACCGTTAATATAGATTTAATGTATTTTGAGGATGGTATATTGAAGGTTGATGGGCCAACTCGCTCTCCTCAACCTATGCCTAACAATTAGAAACTTTCCCCTGTAATATATTGCAGGGGTAGTTCTATATAATATCCAACTTTAAAACGAGGAGGAATAAAATGAAAATTAAAGAACAAAATTTTGGCAGGCTAAAAGATGGCCAAGAAGTAATTAAGTATCTATTAATTAATGATCAGCTACAGGTCAATGTGCTTAATTATGGAGGGATTATTACAGAAATTTATGCTCCAGACCAAAAAGGAAGAATGGAGAATATAGTTTTAGGATATGACAACCTAGAAGACTATGTGGAAAAGTCTCCTTATTTTGGGGCTATTATAGGTCGACATGCTGGTAGAATTGGCAACGCAGAGTTTACTCTCAAAGGAAAAACTTATGAGTTGGCCCACAATGATGGTCAAAATAATTTGCATGGAGGAAAAATTGGACTTGATAAAAAAATCTGGAATGTCAAAGAAATAAAAAATGGGATTGAATTAACCTACTTTAGTCCTCATTTAGAAGAAGGTTTCCCAGCTAATGTAGAGTTTGTAGTTAAATATTTACTTAAAGATAATGAATTAATCATAGAATATCAGGCTAAACCAGATAGAGAAACTATTATTAATTTAACCAATCACACCTATTTTAATTTATCAGGGAATACTAAAAAAGATATTTTAAGTCACCAATTAATGATAGAAGCTGAAGAATTTTTAGCTCTTAATCAAGAATCAATTCCTACAGGGGAAGTAAAAAAAGTAAAAGAAACGCCCTTTGATTTTAGGGACTTTAAAAAAGTTGGCCAAGAAATAAAAGCAGATTATAAACAGCTTACATTTACAGATGGTTATGATCATCCCTTTATTTTAAAAGATACAAAAGAAAGTATAATCCTTAAAGAAGAAGAATCTAAAAGAGCTTTAAGTATCACAACTGATCAGCCAATTGCAGTATTTTACGCTGGAAATCAACTTGCTAATGAAGGATTATTAAATAGTGGAGTACAGGCAAGAAAAAGATTGGGCCTTTGTTTGGAAACTCAGGACTATCCTAATGCAATAAATGTGGATAATTTTCCTACTAAAACTTATACACCAAATCAAATTTATACTGCTAGAACAAAGTATAAATTTGATTTGTAATAAAAAACATAACTTGAAATTTAATGCATCTAATGGTATAATTTATATATAAGTTAATTAAAATCATAATATCTAAACTGGTGTGTTACTAATTCGATTAGGCATTAGCCAGGGGAAGATATAGAAACACATTAAAAGAGTAAATTCTGTTTATCAAACTCCTTTAGTGTATAACTATGTCTTTCTCTGGCTATTTTTATTTTAAAACTAAAAATAGAGCATAAGTCTATAAATCTACAAGCCTGCTAACTGCTTATCTTTAAAAGATAGGTATAGCAGGTTCTACTTTTTAAGGGGGTGATAAAAAACAGAGCAGTCTTTGTTAAACTGTTTTAATCAAATTTCCATTATAAAAGGGGGTAAATTAATGATTAACAAAAAAATTACTGCAATTACATTGACATTAGTTTTATTGGTAAGTTGTTTGGTATTTACTAATAGTAAGGCAAATGCTTGGTGGATTTTTGGTGATGATGAAAAAGAAACAGCAAAAAAAGTAGAGATTTTCAGTTGGTGGACTGGAGGAGGAGAAGAAGAAGGACTACAAGCTTTGTATGATGTTTTTAAGAAAAAGAATCCTAATATCAAGATCATTAATGCAGTAGTAGCTGGTGGAGCTGGTTCTAATGCAAAAGCTGTACTTAAAACCAGAATGGTTGGTGGCAACCCTCCTGATTCTTTCCAAGTTCATGGTGGAGCAGAATTGATTGAAAACTATGTTAAAACAGGATTGATGCAGCCACTTACTGGTTTGCTAGAAAAATGGGGGGTCAAAAATAAATTTAATCAACAAATTCTTGAAATGTGTAGTTATAAAGGAAAAATTTATTCTATTCCATTAGATGTACACCGTGGGAATGTGTTATGGTATAACAAGGATTTACTACAAAAGTATAATATCCAACCCCCTACAACTCTTTCTTCTTTCATAGCTGCTCTTGAGAAAATAGATAAACAAGGTAATCATACTCCTTTAGCTTTAGGAGATAAGAATAAATGGACAGCAACTCATCTTTTTGAGGATGTATTACTTGCTACATTAGGAGCTAAAAAATATAATGGTTTATGGGAAGGAACAACAAGTTTTGATCATCCTAAAGTTAGAGAGGCTCTTATAAAGTTTGGTAAAATAATGGATTATGTTAATGATGATCATGCTGCTTTGACCTGGCAAGATGCTACTAAACGTGTTTATGATGGAGAAGCCGTCTTTAATGTGATGGGAGATTGGGCAGAAGGCTACTTTAAAACACTGGGTTGGAAACCAAATGAAGATTTTGGTTGGCTAACTACTCCTGGTAGTAAAGGTAATTTCATGGTAGTTACAGATACCTTTGGGCTTCCTAAAAAAGCTCCTCATCCTAAAGGAGCTAAAGCATGGTTAAAAACAGTTGCTTCACTTAAGGGCCAAGTTACCTTCAATAAAATCAAAGGAGCTATCCCAGCTAGAATTGATGCTGACCGAAGTAATTTTGATCCGTATTTAACTGATTCAATGAAAGATTTTGCTTCTACTACTCTAGCACCTTCTATAGTACATGGTTCAGCAGCAGCTCCTGGATTTGTTACTGCTTTAAATGATGCTATTAATGCCTTTGTAACTGTCCAAGATGTAGATGCCACACTAAAAGCAATTCAAGATGCTGCTAATAAATATCTAAAATAATTCACTAGCCCCTCATGATATAGTGAGGGGCTAGATTTAAACCCCGGAGGTGAAGTAAAAGTGAAAAGAAAAATCAAAGAATCTCTTGCTTTCTTGCCTACACTTTCATCATTATCTAACAGAAAAACCAAACAAACGCTTATTTCTTTAGGCTTTTTAGCCCCATCAATAATTGCAGTTTTTATATTTGTTTATGGCTTTATTGCTCGTACAATTCAAGTTTCTTTTTTAAATTGGAATACTTTTGCAAAGCTATTACAAGGAAAGAAAAATTATATAGGTTTGAAAAATTACATAAATTTATTTCAGGATCCTAGATTTCAGACTGATTTATGGAATACATTATATTTTACCTTATTTTTTATATTAGGTTGTTTATTCGTTGGAATACTTTTATCAGTCTTAGTGGATAATATTCCTAAGGGGGCATATTTTTTTCAAAATCTTTATTTATACCCTTTTGCCTTATCTTTTGTGGTCACAGGTACTGTCTGGAGATGGATTACTGCTCCTGGTAATTTACCTGATAATCCTTATGGCTTAAATCTATTATTAGAAAATCTAGGTCTAAGCAATTTACAGTGGGGGTGGTTTACTAGCACTACTAATCTATTTGGTTTTAATATAGCTTTAATTCCTGTTTTAATTGCTGCTATCTGGCAATTTTCTGGTTATACAATGGCTATGTGGCTAGCAGGATTAAAAGGAGTTCCCCAGCAGTTAATAGAAGCTGCTAGAATTGATGGTGCTTCTAAATGGCAGATCTTCACCAAAATATTATTTCCTATGTTACGTCCAGTTACTTTATCGGCTATTATTGTCTTGGCCCATATTTCTCTAAAAGCATTTGCGCTGATTTACTCTATGACAGGAAGCGGACCCAGTAATGTAACAGATATTCCTGCAGTCTACATGTTTGAAGCTACCTTTCAAGCTAATCGATACTCTGCAGGAGCTAGTATAGCTATTATTTTACTAGCTTTAGTTGGTGTCCTAATCATTCCGTATCTAATTTATAATTACAATAGGGGGGAGAATTAAATGACCCTAATTCAATCT